>JAJYYG010000018.1 GCA_021801235.1 Actinomycetes bacterium | reverse complement strand
TGGTGGGCGTGGCCTTCCTCGCCGTCATCCAGGACGGCCTGATCATCGTGGGGGTCTCCTCGTGGATCGCCCAGGTCGTCGAGGGGTCGCTGCTGATCATCGCCGTGGTCGCCTCCAAGGCCGCCTCGAAGAAGTTCGACTGAGATGGGGGACGCCATGGACGACGGTCACGACGCGACGGGGATCGACCCTTCGGTGGTGCTGGGGGTGGAGGGTGCCTCCAAGCAGTACGTGCGCATCCGCGCCCTGGACGACGTCACCGTGCACCTCCACCGGGGGGAGTCGCTCGCGCTGATCGGTGCGAACGGCGCCGGGAAGTCGACCCTGGTCCGCATCCTGACCGGGGCGACGGAGCCGGACGGGGGTACCGTCATCGTCGACGGGGCGCGCCACCGGTTGCGGTCGGTGCGGGATGCCCGGCTCAAGGGCATCGGGTTCGTTCCCCAGGAGCTGGGGGTGGCCCCCGACCTGACCCTCGCCGAGAACCTGCTGGCCGGCGGGTGGCAGAGCTCGTCGGGGATGGTCCGGACCAAGCCGAGCCTCGAAGCCGTCCAGGCCGTGGCGAAGCGGGTGGGCCTCACGGCCTCACCCCGCCAACTGGCCCGGAACCTCAGCCCGGGCGAGCGGCGCCTCGCCATGATCGCCCGGTCGCTCATCGTGCACCCCCGGACCCTCATCCTCGACGAGCCGACCGCCGCCTTGGCGGACAAGGAGGCGGATCGCATCGTCTCGGTCCTCCGGGAGCTCCACGGTGAAGGGATCAGCATCATCTACATCTCGCACCGCCTGGCGGAGATCGAGCGTCTCTGCGACACCGTCGTCGTGCTGCGGGACGGACGGGTGGTCATGGAGGCCCCGGCCACCGCCGAGTCCGTCGCCCGGTCGGTGGTCGTCGGGATGGCCGGTGGGGCCCACCGGTCCACCACGGCGGAAGCGACAGCACCGGCACAAGCCGCAGGGCCGGCGGCACCGGCAGAACCCGCTGAGCTGCGCAAATCGGAAGCAGCCGCAGAGCCGCTCAAGGCGGCAGGATCGCAGCCGGCGCCGTCCCCGGCGGACGCGGTCGGACGGCACTCCGGCGCCTCCGACGAGGCGCTCCGCTGCACCGGGCTGCGCAACCAGGTCCTGCGCGACGTGAGCTTCGACGTCCGGGTCGGCGAGATCGTCGGCCTGGCGGGCCTGCTCGGGGCGGGACGCACCGAGATCCTGAGGGCCATCGCCGGAGCCGACCCGCTCGCCGCCGGCGAGCTCCGGGTCTTCGGTGAGACGGTCTCCTTCAAGAGCACGACGAAGGCCACCGCCAAGGGCGTTGCGCTGATCCCCGAAGACCGTCGCAACCAGGGTGGGCTCCTCGGGCTCTCGATCCGGGAGAACCTGGTGCTCCCGGCGATCCCGGCACGCCGTTGGGGTTGGCTGAACCGCTCCCTCGAGCGCACGCTCACCGACGAGGCCATCCGGCAGTTCGGGATCAAGTGCCCGTCTCCGGACGCGTTGCTCCAGACCCTGTCAGGGGGGAACCAGCAGAAGGTCATCCTGGCCCGGTGGATCATGTCCGGTGCCAGGCTCCTCCTGCTCGACGAGCCGACCGCCGGGATCGACGTGGTGGCCAAGCAGGAGATCATGGCGCTGATCACCACGGTCGTCCGGGAGGGCCGTGCGGCCGTGCTGGTGAGCTCAGAGCTGGCCGAGCTCCGCGAGTACTGCGACCGGATCTTCGTCGTGCGCAACGGCCGGATCCAGCAGGTGTGCGACCGCGGCGTCCCTCTCGAGGAGCTGGCGCGGATGTGCGGCGAGCGGTCGGTCGTCGGATCGGCGATGAGCACCTAGTCCGGCCGCCACCTTCCCGACACCACCTGTCCGACATCACCCGAAGGACCTTCCAGAGAAAGCGAAAGGACGTCACATCCCATGGCTGACCGGAATGCGATCGAGAACGTGCTCGCCTCGTGGGCACTGGGCTACGACCAGAGGGAGCCCGAGCGGATGGCCGAGTGCTTCACGAGCGACGCGGTCATGACCATGCACATCGGCAAGACGGAGACAATGGGCCCCTACGTGGGCCACGCCGAGGTGATGAAGCACTTCACCGACCATCACGCGGTGCAGACGGACCAGCGGCGGCACCTCACGACGAACGTGGTGGTCGAGGACGAGAGCGACACCGAGGCGTCGGTGACCTCGTACCTCACGCTCGTGGTCATCGACGGCGGCGTCAGCGAGCTGCGTGCCACCGGCATCTACCGGGACAAGTTCGTGCTGGACGGCTCCAGGTGGCGCATCCGGGAGCGGGTGCTCGATCTCGACCTCCACTACTGACCGACGGCGGACGATGAGGCAATCCGGAGCCACGGCACGCCGCGCCCCTGCGCACGCCAGGCTCGACACCCTCTACTCGGTCGCCGAGTTCCGGCGACGCGCCAAGCGGGCCCTGCCGCCGATGGTGTTCGACTTCATCGACGGCGGCGCCGAGGACGAGCGCACCCTGCGTGGGAACGAGCAGGCGTTCGACGACCTGTGGTTCCGTCCGCAGCCCCTGAACGACGTGTCGAGACGCTGCCAGTCCGTCGAGCTCTTCGGTCGAACGCTGTCCGTGCCGGTGCTCCTCGCCCCGGCCGGGTTGGCCGGGTTGGCGTGGCCGCACGGCGAGGCGGTGGCGGCCCGGGCGGCGTCGCAAGCCGGGGTCCCGTTCGTCGTCTCCACCGCCTCGAGCTGCTCGATCGAGGAGGTGCGGGCCGCTGCGGCCGGCCCGCTGTGGTTGCAGCTCTATCTGTGGCGTGACCGCGCCGTGACGGGGTCGCTGGTCCGCAGGGCGGAAGACGCCGGCTACGAGGCGATCTGCCTGACCGTCGACGTCCCGATGTCCGGCTCGCGCGAGCGCGACCTCCGCAACGGGATGACGATCCCGCCGAGGATCCGCTTCCGCAACGCCGCCGGGGTGCTCAGCCGGCCCCGGTGGATGGCGCGCATGGCCGGGGCTCCGGTCACGTTCGCCAACGTGAGCGACGGGGGGCGGGGGCGGACGATGGCGCTCGGGGCCTACGTCAACAGCCAGCTGAACCCTTCGGCGAGCTGGGACGACCTGCGGTGGCTCCGGTCGGCATGGCCGGGGAAGCTCGTGGTCAAAGGGGTGCTGGACCCGAACGCCGCGTGCCGCCTGGCCGACGAGGGTGCCGATGCGGTCGTCGTCTCCAACCACGGCGGGCGTCAGTTGGACGGGGCCGTCCCGGCCGTGCGGGCGCTGCCCGAGATCGTCGACGCGCTCGGCGGACGCATTCCCGTCCTGATGGACGGGGGGGTACGTCGCGGTTCGGACGTGGTGAAGGCCCTGGCGATCGGGGCGACGGCCTGCCTGGTCGGCCGGCCCTACCTCTGGGGGCTGGCGGTGGCGGGCGAGGCCGGTGTCTCCCGGGTCGTCGGCGTGCTCCGTGACGAGATCGACCGGACGCTCGCGTTGCTCGGGACGCCGTCGGTCGGGGAGCTGGTCGCCCAGGCGGACCGCGTCCTGCCGGGTATCGGATCCACGGGCGGTCGCGCCCAAGGTGCAGCATGGGAAGGAAGGGACCGCAATGCCCGATGAGAACGTGCCGGACGAGGCGCCGCTGCTCGCCGGGGAGAACGACGAGGACCACCCCCAGGACGAGGTCGCCCGTTACGGCGACGTCCGGGTGATCCTGATCGACTCCGCCCGGTACTGCGACAGCCGGAACCGTGGGGACGTGGTCGTCGCCGCCTCGTACGGAGGGACCCTCCCCGCCCGCCTGGTGGCGCCGCACCGTACCCGGGCCGCGGTCTTCCACGACGTCGGCATCGCCGCCGACGGCTCGGGCATCACGGGGCTCGCCTACCTCGAGGCCCTGGGGACGCCTGCCGCGGCGGTGGACGGGGCCACGGCGGAGCTGGGGAACGCCCGGGACATGTACGCCCACGGGACGATCTCGCGGATGAACGTGCTGGCCGAACGGTGCGGCGTCGAACGGGGCATGCCCGCCGAGGAAGCGGTGCGCCGGTTGGCCACCGGGGACCCCGGGGACCCGAGCGCGACCACCAAGGTGCGCCGAGCGGTGATGGAGGAGCTGCCCTCGGGCCGCCAGATCGTGGTGACCGACTCGATCGTGTTCGCCCGGCCGGAGGACTCCCGCAACGTGCTGGTCACCGCCGGGCACACGGGCAGCACCGGTGCCCGGTTCATCGAGGCGGTGACCCCGTGGGGCTTCATCTGCGCCGACGGCGGCACCGCCAGGAACGGCTCCGGCTACGCCGGGCTGGAGCCGCTGGACCGCTCCGGCCTGGCGGGAGCCTGCTACGACGTCATGACGGCGGCCATGGGGGACGCGTTCGACGCCTGGGACCGGGGACGAATCTCGCAGGCGAACCAGCTCGCCTGCAGGCGGGGCGTGGAGGTGGGCCAGTCCGTGCAGGACGCGGCCCGGGCGCTCCTCGCCTACGCACCGTCGTGAGCGCGGTCGAGCCGTCTGCGGCACCGGGAGCCGCGGACGGGGGCCGGGGGTCGCTCACCGCACCGTTCTGGGAGGCCGCCGCGGCGGGGACCCTGGTACGACCGGTGTGCCGCCGGTGCGGGAACAACTTCTTCACACCGACGTGGTGCTGTCCGCGATGCCAGTCGGAGGAGTGGAGCTACGAGCCGAGCAGCGGCCGCGGGACCGTCTACAGCCACACCACGGTCCACCGCGGACCCGGCGCCGAATGGGCGGTCCCCTACGTCCTGGGGATCGTCGACCTCGAGGAGGGATGGAGCATGCTCTCGCGACTGGTGGTCGACCCACCCGACGACCGGGAGCCGGGCGTCCTGATCGGGACGGACGTCCGGGTGTCGTTCGAGCGGGAGCCCCGACCCCCTGGTCGGATGCTCCCGGTCTTCTCCCCACGGAAGGCGGGGTCGTGACCTGCGGTCTGGCGGTGGCACGGCAGGTCCGGCGGCAGCCCGGCGGGCTGGCGCTGTTCGATCTGTCCCGCCACTTGACGTGGAGCGAGCTGGAGGAGCGGACGAACCGCCTGGCCAACGTGTTGATCGACCGATTCGGGGTGCGACCCGGCGATCGCGTGGCACTCCTGTGCCCGAACCGCACAGAAGTGGTCGAGGTCCTCGCCGCGGTGCACAAGGCCGCCGGGGTGTACGTCGGGCTGAACTTCCGGATGGTCGACAACGACCTGGACGGCGCCCTCGGCAACGCCGAGCCCACCGTGCTCCTCGGCGCCGGCGAGCTCGCCGAGGCCGGGACCGACCTCGCCCGGCGGCACGGGATCCCCTGGGTCGACCTCGACGGTGCGGGGAGCGGCGGCTACGAGGCGTTGCTCGCGGCGGCGAGCCCGGCGATGCCCGCCACCGCCTACGTTCCGGCCCCCGACGACGACGCCTGCATCGTGTACACGTCGGGCACCACGGGCCGGCCGAAGGGCGTGCTCTTCTCGCACGCCGCCATGATGCAGCACGCCACCGTCGCCTGCCTCGAGTACGAGATCGGGGCTGACAGCCGGTACCTCATCCAGATCCCCCACAACTCGAGCGTGAACATCACCATGGCCCCCTGCCTGGTGAGCGGGGCCGCCATCGGGTTCTCCGACAACCGCGGCTTCGACCCGGACCGGTTCGCCGACGTCGTCGCCGCCGAGCGCGTCACCCACACCTTCCTCGTCCCGACGCAGCTCATGCGGGTCCTCGACCGGGGGAGCCAGGTCAGGGAGCGGACCGGATCGCTCACGACGCTGGGGTACGGATCGTCGCCGATCTCCCCCGACCGGCTCCGGCTGCTGGTCGAGCTGTTCGGCCCGATCTTCATCCAGCTCTACGGGATGGCGGAGATCGCCTCGATCGGCACGCTTCTGCGCAAGCACGACCACGTGGCCGCGCTCGGCGACCGGCCCGAGCTCCTCCGCTCCGCCGGTCAGCCGTCGATCGCCGTGACCGTGCGGGTGGTCGACGACCGGGGGGACGACGTCGGCCCGGGGGAGCGCGGCGAGGTGGTGTTCAAGGGACCGCACGTCATGTCCGGCTACTACCGCGATCCGGACCGGACCGCCGAGGTGCTCGTCGACGGCTGGATGCACTCCGGGGACATCGCGGAGGTGGACGAGTCCGGCTACGTGTCCATCGTCGACCGTCTCAAGCACCTGATCATCCGGGGCGGCCAGAACATCGCCCCGACGGACATCGAGAACGTGCTCTACCGGCATCCCTCCGTGCTCGAGGTCGCCGTGGTCGGCGCCCCCGACCCCGAGTGGGGCGAGCGGGTCGTGGCCGTGGTGTCCA
This sequence comes from Actinomycetes bacterium, assembly GCA_021801235.1. Taxonomy (GTDB): domain Bacteria; phylum Actinomycetota; class Acidimicrobiia; order Acidimicrobiales; family RAAP-2; genus DASZIT01. Next base: position 6,442 of record JAJYYG010000018.1, on the reverse strand, counting down.
CCAGGCCGGGGACGACGGTGACCGGGACGGAGCTGCTCGAGCTGGCGGCCGCCGACCTCCCGAGGTTCACCCGGCCCGAAGAGGTCCACCTGGTCGAGTCGCTGCCCAAGAACGCCGTCGGGAAGATCGACAAGGCCGCGGTCCGGCGCCGGTTCTGGGGCGAGGACCGCCAGGTGTGATGACGGTCTCGCCCCACGCCCTCCAGGACGTGTCGATCGTGGGCGTCGGCCGGACCGCCATGGCCCGGCGTCTCGAGACGACCACCCTCTCGGCGTGCCTGGAGGCGGCCCGGCTCGCGCTCGACGACGCCGGCCTTCGGGTATCGGACATCGACGGCGTCTCCGCCCGCTGGCCCGGGCCGGGAGGCACGGTGTTCCAGCCGGGATCGGCCGACTGGTCGAACCTGCTGGGCGTCCCGCTCCGGTGGGTGGGGGACACCTACCCCCAGGGCATCCCGGCGGCCCTCGAGGCGGCGGCCGCCATCGTGACGGGCCAGTGCACGGCCGTGCTGGTCGTCGGCGGCCAGGCCGGGGTGCTCGGTGGGGACAGCGTGGCGTCCTACACGCGGCCGGACAACGAGTTCATCTCGTGCTGGGGCTCGATCACCCAGGCGCAGTTCGCGCTCGTCGCCCAGGTCTACCTGGCTCGGTACCGGCCCGACCGGACGGCTCTCGCCGATCTGGCCGCCTCCATCAGGAACTCGGGATCGGCCAACCCCGACGCGGTGATGGCCGGCCGAGGCCCGTACCGCGCCCAGGACGTGCTCGCCTCGCCGCTGATCGCGAGCCCCTTCCACCTCCTCGAGGTCTGCCTGGCCACCGAGGGCGCCGCAGCCATGGTGCTCACCTCCAACGACCGGGCGGCGGACCTCCGCGGCGTCCCGGTCCGTCTGCTGGGAGGCGCCTGCGAATGGTACCGCCAGCAGTACGTCGACCCCCCCCGGTACGACGAGGTGGCGCTGATCGGATCGGACGCCGGCCGGAGGGCGTTCGGGATGGCGGGGATGGAGCCCGCCGACGTGGACGTGCTCGAGCTCTACGACATCAACATCTTCGAGGTGGTCCGGCAGCTGGAGGCGCTCGGCTTCTGCCCTCCCGGCGAGGGCGTGGCCTTCGCCGCCGAACGGGGCATCACGGTGGCAGGCGGCCTGCCGGTCAACACCGACGGCGGCCTTCTCTCGTTCGCCCACATCGGGTGGGGCGCGCCCACGCTCAAGATCGTCGAGGCGGTCCGCCAGGTGCGTGGCGAGGCCGCCAGTGGCCAGGTGCAAGGAGCGCGCACCGCACTGGTCACCGGGGCCGGATCGGGAGCGCAGTACCACAACGTGCTCCTCCTCGAGCGGGGACGCTGACGGGGACGCTGACGGGGGTGGAGACACTGACGGGGGTGGAGAGAGGCAGGGCATCCGGACGCGGCCACCCTGCCCGAGGTAAAACAGTTGCCTCGTTCAAGATAACGATTATAATGAAACCACTCGCCCAAGGTGGTCGTAGTGCAAAGGCAGCTTTCGGGGGAGCGCCGCGTGACGGTCGGATGGTCGCCGTGGCCCGGAGGAGTGCATTGAGCACAGGTGCACAAGTGAGGAGCATGTCTTGAAATCGCTGACGAAGCTGATGAAATGGAATCGGTTCCGGTTGCTGGCCGTGCTGGTGGTGCCGGCTCTCGTGCTGACGGCGTGCTCGTCGGGCTCTGCCAGCTCCAGCACGGGGACCAGCTCGAGCAGTTCGGGCGGCAAGAGCGCGCCGGTCACCATCGGCGTCGCCGCCATCACCGAGGGTGCCGCAGTGGTGACCGAGGAGATCTCCACCATCCAGCAGGGGGCCAACCTCCTGGGATGGAAGACGGTCGTCCTCAACGCCAACGGCGATCCGGCGCAGATGGCGGCGGACATGTCGGCCCTGGTCAACCAGAACGTCAACATCATCTACGACCTGGCGATCCAGCCGGCGTCCGCCCAGCAGGGCCTGGAGGCCGCCAAGGCCAAGGGGATCCCGGTGATCGAGATCGGCGCCCCGGTCATCGACCCGAACCACCTGACCGCGGTGACCTACGCGCCGAGCGACGCGCACATGGCCAACCTGCTCGCCGCCCAGATGATCAAGGACTACCCGCACGGGGCCAAGGTGCTGAACCTGGCGGCCTCGTCCATCCCCGCGATCGTCATCCGCAGCCAGACCCTCCTCAACGACACCAAGGGGACCGGCATCCAGGTGGTGGCGACGCACCAGACGGACCTGGCCAACCCGGTGACGGACACGCAGACGGCGGACGCAGACGCCATCCACGCCAATCCGGCCATCAACATGATCTGGGCCTTGCAGGACTTCGAGTTCACCACCTCCGTGCAGACGATCCGAAGCCAGAACCTGGGGAACGTCGGGGTCTACGCCTTCTATCTCGACCCCTCGGACTTCGGGATCCTCCGCTCGATGAAGGGGACCAGCTCCCACGCCGCGGTGGTGGACTCTCCGATCCAGTACACGCCCTGGTATGCGCTCGATGCGACGGTGAACAAGTTCATCCTGAAGAAGTCGGACTGGATCACTCCCCAGTCCATCAAGCCGCTGCCCTACACCCTCGTGACGCCGAACAACGTCCAGGCGACCGGGGACACCTACCCGTACCCCTCGTTCCAGCCGTTCTTCGTCCAGCGTTGGAAGGCCGAAGGGGTGAAGGTCAACTCGTAGGCCCACCTCTTCCCCCGGCGGGACGCGGGTTGCCCGACGTCCCGCCGGGTGGTGGTGGCGTCGTCCCCGACGCCGCCGTGGATCGCCTCACCAGTGTCCCGGATGCAGCGCTTCCCCCAGTAGCTGCATCCGGGACACGAGGCGTACGCCCAACTCCGCCCCGCCGGAGAGGTACCGGCGAGACCCAGGAGGTCGTGACCGTGTCACTCGCAGCAATGACGTTCGTCATCACCGGGAGCGCCCGGGGGATCGGAGCGGCCACCGCGTCCATGGCGGCGTCCCGCGGCGCCAACGTGGTGGTCTCCGACGTGAACGACGAGGCCGGGGAGGCCACGGCCCAGGCGATCGTCGACGCCGGCGGATCGGCCCGCTACGTGCACTGCGACGTCTCTTCCGAGCCCGACGTCGCCGGCCTCATGGAGGCTGCGGTGGAGGCCTACGGGGCGATCGACGTGCTCCACAACAACGCCGGGATCCACGAGGCGATGGTGTCGAGGGACTTCACGTTCGACGCCATGAGCATCGACACCTTCGACCGGGTGATGGCGGTCAACGTGCGCGGCGCGTTCCTGTGCGTCAAGGCGGCCCTGCCGTTCCTCAAGGAGAGCACGCGTTCGCCGTCGGTCATCAATGCCGGGTCCACCGCGTCGTGGGTGGGATACCCGGCCGGTCTGGCCTACGGGACGAGCAAGGGGGCGGTCGCCCTGTTCACCAAGAACCTCGCCGTCGCCCTCGCCCCGTACGGGATCCGGGCGAACTGCTACTGCCCCGCCTCGGTCGACACCGACATGGTCAAGGACGTGTCCGCGTCGATCGCCGGAGCGCCGTCGGACGGACCGGACGCGGGTGGCGGCGCCGTCAGCACCCATCTGGTGCACAGGATCGGCGAGCCCGAGGACGTTGCCGAGCTGGTCTGCTTTCTGGCGAGCCGCCGCTCCTCCTTCGTGAACGGGGTGACCTGGCTCATCGACGGAGGGGTGCTGGCCTGGAGGGACACGGTCGACTCGATCGGCATGTGATCGGCATGCCGGCCGGCGAGATGGTTGCGCTTCGCCGGGTCACGGCCTCGGGGTCAGCTCGACGTGCAGCGCCTTCAATCCCCGCAGGAAGTAGTTGGGGTGGTAGTCGAAGTCGTTGGCACCGTCGACGAAGCGGACCGACTCGACCCGCTCGATCAGGACCTTGAACCCGTAGTACATCTCACGGCGGGCCAGCGGTGCGCCCAGGCAGAAGTGCCCGCCGAGCCCGAAGGCGAGGTGGGTCTTCGGGCGTTCCCGGTCCAGGTCGATGGCGGCGGGGCACGGGAAGTGCCGTTCGTCGCGGTTGCCGGCGGCGAACCGCAGGTTGACCACCGAGCCGGCCGGCATGGTGACCCCGTGCATCTCGACGTCGACCGCCGTCTCGCGGAGGAGCCCCTGGACGGGCCCCTCGGTCCGGATCACCTCTTCGACGAAGACCGGAAGCAGCCGCTCGGGGTCCGCGCACAGCCGCTCCCAGAGCCCCGGGTCCTCGACCAGGGCGACCAGGCCAGCGGCCAGGGCGTTGGTGGTGGTCTCGCTGCCTCCCACGAAGAAGTCGGCCATCATCTCCGAGTGGAGCTCGTTGTCGGTCAGGGTGCGTCCCCACTCGGGGACCTCGTTGTTCACGAGGTCGCTCAGGAGCGTGTCCTCGGGGTGCCGGCGGAGGCGCTCGAAGATGGGTTGGAAGTACTGTTGTGCCTCCACCTCCTTGCGGGCCGACCACAACCGCTCCTCCGGCGTCTGCATGAGCCCCAGTCTCTGGACCCAGGCGTCGGTCCACGCTTTGATCTTCGGCATGTCCTCCTCGGGCACACCCATCTGCCTGCCGATGGTGTAGAGGGGGAGCGGGATGGCGAGAGCCTGCACCCAGTCGCACCTGCGCTCGGACATGATGTCGTCGAACAGGCGGTTGGCGAGGTCCTCGACGAAGGGGTCCAGCTCGGAGATCCGCCCCGGGCGGAACGCCTGGTCGAACATGTGTCGTAGCTCCATGTGCTTGGGCGGGTCCAAGGCGTCGAGCGTCGGCACCGTCACCCAACCGTCGTCCTCGTAGACGGCCTGGATCCTGCGGTTCCACTCCGCCTCGGCGTCCATGCGGGCGGCCTCTTCGGGATCGTCGGGGCGGACGGCCTTCTCGGTCATCCCCGCCGCGCTGCCCACCCGGTTGGTGAACCGCTCCGGATCCAGGAGGACCGTCCGGATGTCCTCGTAACGGGTCAGGACGAACATGCCGGTCTGCGGATCCTTCCAGACCGGCGCCTGGTCCCGGAGCAGCTGGTAGGCCGGGTAGGGGCAACGGTTGGTCTCCGGATCGAAGAAGTTGACCTCGTCGGCTGTCGTCATTGATCCTCCTGTGCGGGCGGGGCGGTGGCCGGCGCGCTCACCTGAGGCCGGACCTTGCCAGCATATGATAATAATCATTATGCTGGCAAGGTCCGAGCGTGGGAGTCCGGCACCCGACCGCCCGTGCGGCGGCCGCAGCGACGGCGAACCAGAACGAAGAGGGGAGACCGAGGTGGAGATCGAAGGCATGACGTTTGTGATCACCGGGGCGGCCCGGGGGATCGGCGCCTCGACCGCCGGCCTGGCTGCGTCGCGCGGGGCCAACGTCGTGGTCTCCGACGTCCTCGACGACGTCGGGGAGGCGACGGCCGCCGCCATCCGGGACGCCGGCGGCCGGGCGGTGTACCACCACTGCGACGTGTCCGACGCAGACCAGGTGCGCGAGCTGATGGCGGCGGCGGCCGGGCACTTCGGGGGGATCGACGTCCTGCACAACAACGCCGGGGTCCACGAGTCGATGATCACCGAGGACACCTCGCTCGCCACGATGAGCGAGGTGACCTTCGACCGGATCCTCGCCGTGAACCTCAAGGGGGCGTTCCTCTGCGCGAAGTACGCACACCCGCACCTGAAGGCCAGTCGGCGCGGTCCGTCCATCGTCAACGCCGGGTCCATCGCCGGCTGGATCGGGACCATCCCCGGCATCGCCTACGGCTCGGCCAAGGCGGGGATCGGTCTTTTGACGAAGAACCTCGCCGTCGACCTGGCGCCCGACGGGATCCGGGTCAACTGCTACTGCCCCGCGGCCGTCGCGACCTCGATGGTCACCGACGTCGTCGAGGCGGCACCGGACTCGGCGGCCATCATGAAGACCCTGGTGGGGACGCACCTCGTCCATCGCATCGGGGAACCGATCGACGTCGCCAGGCTGGTGTGCTTCCTGGCCAGCGAGGAGGCCTCGTTCGTCAACGGGGTCGTCTGGCTGATCGACGGGGGATCCCTCGCCTGGCGCGGCACCGTCGACGTCCTCGGGATGGAGTGACCCCGTGGCAGGGTACGGGCCCTGTTGCCGGGGCCCGTTGCGCGCCGCACTCTGAATCAATATAATAGTTATAAATATCCGACGCCGGTCGTGCGGATCCTGGCCCCGAAGGGTACGCCCGGTTCCGGAGTCCGGGAAGAGGGGCAGGAGCGATGACGGCACCAGCGTGGGACACCACCGCGACGACGACAGCCCGGTCCGCCGGCAGGGAGGGCGGGCCCCGTGGCGAGCGTTGAGAGCCGTCCCGTGCCGGCGGCGCCCGTGCTCGACGGCCTGAGCGGGGACGTAGCCGACCCCGGCGGGGAGCCGGCGCCCGACCGGTCGAGCGAGGGGTCGGGGAAGACCATGCGGACGGTGGCCCGGTTCGGCCTGCTGGCCGGCCTGGTCCTGATCATCGTGGTCTTCGGCCT
>JAJYYG010000090.1 GCA_021801235.1 Actinomycetes bacterium | reverse complement strand
CCCCATCCCGGACCCGACGGGGGTTCTCCCACGCCAGGAGCCGCGGCTAGCCTCTCCGGCGGAGGGATGCGAGAGTGGCCGAATCGGACGGTCTCGAAAACCGTTGTGTCGCAAGGCACCGTGGGTTCGAATCCCACTCCCTCCGCGTGAAGTCGGGGACGGCTTCCGGTCGCGGCTCTCAGAGTCCCGCCCGGGGCCGTCCCGGACCACGGACCGCCTCCCTGTCCGGACCTCAGGACGCAGCGAGGAACCGTCGCCAGCGGACGTCGAGGTGCTCCCGATCCGGACGGGCGGAGCGGCGCGACGGGAGCGCGATCGTCGATCCGTCGATGGCCTGGAGCGTGTAGCGCAGGGTCGGACCGTCGATCTCGGCCATCACCTCCCTGCGCACACCCACCCGGTAGCCGGGCGAGATGCCGAAGATGTCCGCGTCGTAGGCGGCATGGTGGATCTTGCACATGGAGATCCCGTTGGTGACCACGGGCTCGCCACCGTCGGCGTCGGGCACCACGTGTGCGGCGTCGAGGAGCCGGGTGTGGCCGAGGTTGCACAGCGCACATCGCTTCCCGTAGGCGAGGAGCACCCGCTGGCGGAACAGGGGCTGGTGCAACCGGACCTCGACCTCACGCCGCGCGTAGGACCGCAGGAGGTCGGAGCCGTCCGGCCCGCGCTCACGGCGCGCCCGGAGTGAGGCCTCGTCGAGGCTGACGACGAATTGCTCGTTTCCAGGCTCTTCCTCCGCGAGGTACACGGGGTACCGCGGAAGGTAGACGCCACGTTCCACGCCGACGAACCAGATCAGCGGTACGCCCCGCACCATGGCCTCCCGCAGGCCCCGGTTGGCGGCCAGACGGGGGTCGTGGCCCTGCCACTTGTAGCGGAGGTAGCCGTCGGGCCCCTCGCTGTCGTCGTACGGCCGTTTGGCCGGATCGGCCGCGTACGCCGTGCGGAAGCTGAGCGCCGCCGCAAGCTGGTGCGGCTTCCAGATGCCCTGTTGGGTTGCGATCAGCCGGAACGGCGCACCGTCGAACCGGAAGCCCGCGAGGTCGTCCCGGTTGACCAACTCCTTGCCGGAAGCAGCCAGCCCGTCGAGGAACCCGAAGGCGGCAATCCGGAGCCGCTCGTCGAACGACGGGTCGAACGCGGGCACCGCGCCACGCTACCCACCGTCCGGCCCGCGCGCTCGGGCGTCGCCCCCGCACGGACCGTCCGACATGCCCATCCACCCTGGCGAACGATCGGTGCCCCCGGTCCCCGCCGACCGACGCTCGACCCCGGCCCGCGACCCTCCCTGTCGTTCCGGCGCGCTTCTCCTATCGTGCGACCATGCCGGTGACGCGTGGCGACCATGTGCTGGAGCTGGAGAGCGGGAGGACCGTCGGCTACTCCGTGTACGGCGACCCGAACGGGCAGGTGGTGCTCAACTGCCACGGTGGCCTGGTCAGCGGGCACGACGCCGCTCCCGCGGACGAGCGCGCCCGAGCGCTCGGCATCTGCGTCGTGTCGCCCGACCGACCCGGCATCGGGCGCACCGACCGCCTGCCCGGCCACGGGATGCTCCCGTGGGTCAGGGCGGACGTCGTGCCGTTGCTCGCGCACCTCGGCCTCGACCGGTTCTCGGTGCTGGGATGGTCGGAGGGGGGCCAGTATGCCCTTGCCGTCGCGTACGAGCTCGGCGAACAGGTGTTGCGTTGCGCCGTGGTGGCCGGCTGCCCTCCGCTCGACGACGCCTCCACCTTCCGGGAGCTCAACCGGCTCGACCGTAGGTTGAGCTCACTGTCGACGCGCGCCCCCGGGCTGGCCCGCGGCTACTTCAGGCTCACCGGGCTGCTGGCGGAGGCCGCGCCCCGTCAGGTGATCCGGCTGGCCACCCGAGAGCTGCCGGCCGACGAAGCCGAAGCCGTGCGCGCACAGGGACGCTGGCTCCCCACCATCCTCGGCGAGGGTGCCCACCAGCCGCGGGGATGTGTCGACGAGTACCGCGCCATGAGCGCCCCCTGGGGGTTCGCCCCCGAAGACGTCGGCGTACCGGTCGCCGTGTTCCAGGGGGGTGCGGACGTCCTCGTCCCGCCCGCTTGGGGGCAGGTGCTCGCCGACCGGATCCCTCGCGCGACGCTGCGGAGCGTTCCCGGGGGCGGGCACTTCATCGCCCTCACGCGCTCCACCGACATCCTCAGGTACCTTGCGGGAAGTGCCGAACCGGTTGCCGAACCTCCCGCCAGCTGACCGGCCCGACCGCATGACGCTGCCGACCGCCCCCGCCCGCCGTTCCCCGCCCCGCACCGGAAGGCGGAGAGGTTGACAGAGGAGAGCCGGTGGATCGGCGTGCGATCGGCGGAGTTCCGCGCTGTCGGCGAGCGCATCAAGGTGGCGACCAGGCTCTCCGCCACGCTGAGCGGGTACTGCTGGGACGAACCGGAGCTGGTCCGCCAGGTCTTCGAGGAGCTGATCGGCAAACCCGTCGGGGACTCGTTCCACCTCATCCCCCCCTTCTCTGCGGACTACGGGTTGAACATCACCGTCGGCCGGTCGGTCTTCATCGGTCACGGGTGCATGTTCACCGGCCACGGGGCCATCGACATCGGTGACGAGGTCATGATCGCCAACAAGGTCAACCTGGTCACCTCGGGCCATCCCGTCGAGCCGGACCGGAGGCGGGACTTCATCACCGTGGCGCCGATCTCGATCGGGAGGAACGTGTGGATCGGAACCGCTGCGACCGTCCTGCCCGGCGTGACCGTCGGAGCGGACTCGGTCGTCGCCGCCGGGGCGGTGGTGACGCACGACGTCCCCCCGGCGACCCTGGTGGCGGGCGTGCCGGCGGACGTCATCCGGAAGCTGTGAGGAGGAGGGCTACGCCCCGGCGGCCCGAGGCGCCCCGTCATCCGTCGTGACCGGCCCGCATCCGCCACCGTCGGTCCACTGCACCGACGGGTGTCCTACTTGCCGCCGAGGGCGCTCTGGTACCGGAGGTAGAAGGCGCCGAACACGAGGATGATGCCCACGTTGGCCAGCAGGCGGGCCCAGAAGTGGTGCCGGAAGAACGCGATGTCGGACCCCACTACGACCACCACCATGCCGAGCACGTACAGCGCGATGACCGCTCGCCCACCCATACGGCCAGAGTAGTGCCGCAACCGGCAATCATTGTGCTGTTTGACCGTCACGTTACGTTCCAGCACGAGGAGAGCGCCGAACGACGGGTCGGGCGCGGTTCGGAGGCCACCGGCGTCGGGGCGAACGCTGCCGGTCACGGCACGAGCCAGTCCCGACTCCCGGAAGCGCCACGGCCGGGTTCCCGCCGCCGCCCGTCCGTTCCGGCTCGCCCGCCGCCCTCCCGGACCCCGCACGCCGCTCCGGCCGGCCAGCCGGTCGCCCGTGCCTGGGCGGTGGCGGGAGGGGCCGGGGCGATGCTCGGCGTCTACGCCGTGGCGGGACTCACCGTGCTCGGGCACGTCGCCGGACCGGGGCACCACCACCCCACCCTCGACGCCGTCATCGACCTGACCGCGGCCGCGCTCCTGGCCCTGCTGGCGATCCGGTCGCTGCTGCGGCACCCGACCGCCGCCGAGGGCCACCAGAACCGCATCATGTCCAGGCTGACGGCGGCGCCCGGCGCTGCGTTCCTCGGGTTCGGCGCGGTGGCCATGCTCGTCAACTTCTCGACCCTGGTGCTCTTCCTCCCGGCCCTCCACCAGATCGCGCGCTCGTCGGTCGCCCTGGCGGACAAGGTCGTGGTCGGAGCTGTCCTGGTGATCGTCACGCTCCTGCCCGTCCTGGTGCCCGTGCTGCTGGTGACGGCCCTGGGGCCGCGTGCGGACCCCCTCCTCGCCAGGCTGAACCGGCTGGTCGGCGGCCACTCCCGTCAGATCACGGTGGGGATCGCCGCCATCTTCGCCGTCGTCCTCGTGGTGAAGGGGATCCGCGAGATCGGCTGAGCTCCCCGACCCCGACCCCCGACCCTCGACCCCCGGGCGGCCCCCGACCCCGGCCCGCGCACGCCAACCCGGCGGAGCACCTTGCTACGGTGACCCGATGCCCGTCTGGTTGACCGACAGCGAGTACCGCTCACTGTCGGCCGCCTGCGACCGGATGATCCCCCCCGGCGACGGCAGGCCCGGCGCGGCCGACGCAGGGGTGCCCGACTACATCGACCACCTGCTCGGCGCCTTCTGCTTCGACCCGCCGAGGATCTGGGCGGGTGGCCCCGTCTCGGGCCGCCACGGCGGGGAGCCCGGGTTCGGGGACTTCCACCGGCTCGGGCCCCTGGACGAGCTGGCGTGGCGCATGCGGATCGAAGGGTCGTCCGGGCACCCCGAGCGCGAGTTCAACGGGCCGGTGGTCGGCCTCCAGCAACGGTTCCGTGATGGCCTCGCCGCCCTGGGCGCCGACTTCTGCGACGTGACCCCGGAGGAACAGGACGCCCGCCTGCGCCGGGATCCCGAGTTCGGCGCGCTGGTGTACCGGCACGCGTGCGAGGGCATGTACGGCGCCCCGGAGTACGGGGGCAACCGCGACGGCGCCGGCTGGCGGGCAATCGGGTTCGCCGGCGACGTACAGCCGCGTGGCTGGTCCGACGACGAGGTGTCGCGGCCGTGACCGTGGACGCGGTCATCGTGGGATCGGGGCCCGGAGGCTCCACCGCCGCCGACATCCTCACCGCGGCCGGGTGGACCGTGGTCGTCTTCGAGAAGGGGCGGAACCATCTGCTCGACCCCGACGACCTCACCCGGCCGGCGGCCGAGTTCTCCAACGACGAGATCAAATTCCTGCACCGGCACTTCCTGGGTCCGGACCCCCTGGTCGAGCCCCGGACCTTCCGCACCCACACCGGCGACGGTGACCGCATCCACGTGGGCGAGGTCAACTCGATCCCCTCCACCGTCGGCGGCGGCGGGACCCACGCGGACGGGAAGGTGCCCCGCTTCCGCCCCGACGATTTCGCCCTGGCCTCCACGTACGGCCCGCAGGAGGGTGCGGACGTGGCGGACTGGCCCCTCTCCTACGACGACCTCGAGCCGTACTACGCGGAGGTCGAGCGATCCATCGGGGTGGCCGGGCTCGCCGGGTCCAACCCGTTCGCCGGCCCGCGCTCGACCCCGTTCCCGATGCCCCCGGGGCCACCCATGTACGGGGCGCTCCTCTCGACCGCCGCGGCGGAGCGGCTGGGCTACCACCCCTACCCGGCCCCCACCGCGGCCAACTCCGTCCCGTACGACGGCAGGCCCGCCTGCAACAACTGCGGGTTCTGCGCCCGCTTCGGCTGTCCGATCCACGCCAAGGGCGACCCGGTGGCGATGCTCCGCCGTGCGATGGCGACCGGGCGGGCGGAGCTCCGGGCGGAGACCTTCGTCTCGGCGATCCGCTTCCGCGGCTCCCGTGCCACCGGGGTGACCTTCGTCGGCCCGGACGGCGTCGAGCACACCATGGGCGCCCGGGCCGTGGTGCTCGCCGCGGGGGCGGTCGAATCGCCCCGGTTGCTGCTCCTCTCCGGTCTCGCCCACCCGCTCGTCGGGCGGTACCTGATGACCCACTTCCAGACGGCGGCCGTCGGAGCACTCCCCCGACCGCTCCACGCCGACCGGGGACGGACGGTCACCCACCTCCACGACGACATGCTCGTCGGCGACCATGCCAGCGCAGCTGCGGCCGCGGCCGGCGGGCTGCCGTGGATGCGGGGCGGCATGGTCGAGCACGGCGGCGCGGCCATGCCCGTCCTGGAGGCGCAGCGGTACCCGTGGGGCGAGGCCCACTGGGAGGGGATGCTCGACTCCCCGATCCGCCGGCGGCTGTGGGTGCTCACCATGCAGGGGGAGGACCTTGCCTCCCCGACCAACACCGTCGACCTCGACCCGGGGATCCGGGATGCCCGGGGATTCCCGGTGGCGAGGATCACCTACCGGCCCCACCGTCACGAGCTGGTGGCCTCGGCCCACTACGGGCCGCGCCTGACCGCCATCCTCGAAGAGATGGGCGCAGAGTGGACCCTGGTCGCCACGTCGCCGGGGTTGGCGTCGGGCCGGGGCGAGACCTCGGTCGCCATCCCCGAGAGCCGGCACGTGATGGGGACGTTACGCATGGGGAGCGACCCGGAGACCTCGGTGGTGGATGCGGCCGGCCGGCTCCACCGGTTCGAGAACGTGGTGGTGGCCGACTCCTCGGTCTTCCCAAGCTCGTCCGGCTACGGACCGACGCTCACCCTGGCCGCCCTGGCGGCGCGGGCTGCGCACCTGATGGCCGGGACGGGGCCGGCATCCCCCCCACCCCCCGAGGCGGTCACCGGCCCGACGCCGATCAACCTGGGGCGGGCGCGAACGCCGCTTTGAGGACCCCGCTCGCCCCGGGATCAGCGAGCGACCGGACCGCCCCCCACCAGTCGTCCAACGCGAAGCGGTGGGTGACCATCGCCGCCACGTCGACGCGGCCGTCCGCGACCAGCCGGAGGTAGTGGTCGAGCGCATGGCGGCGCTCACCCTCCACGTCCTCGACTCCGAAGGCGTTCGACCCCGCCACCGACAGCTCCTTGAAGTAGACGGGAGTCCACTCCCACCTCCCGGGCGTCGCCACGCCGGTGGTCACCAGCGTGCCCCGGGCGGCGAGCAACCGGGCGCCCACCTCCAGGGTGCCCGGAGTGGCCACCGTGTCGTAGACCACGTCGACCCTCCCGGGATGGGCCATCGGGAGCCCATCGAGGGCCGCGTGGAGCACCCCGCCCGACCACTCCGCCAGCTGCTCGACCAGCGCCGCCCGGGGCTCGTGGTCGACGACGAGAGCCGCTCCGAACCGGATCGCCGCGTCCGCCTGCGCGCGGAACCGGGCGACCACCGCCACCTCGGTGCGGGGGAAGAGGGCCCCCAGCACCGCCACCGTGGTCAGGCCGAGAGCACCGGCGCCGTAGACGACGGCGCGCCCACCCGGCGGGGGCGGATGGCGCAGCACGGCGTGGAGCGAGACGGCGAACGGGTCGGCCAGGACGGCAGCCTCGTCCGATACCGTCGCCGGGACCGGCACGAGCATCGAGGGGTGGGCCGAGAACTGCTCGGCCCAGGCGCCGGGTGCGCCGGCGGCCACACCGATGTGCACCCCGGGGCCGAGGCCCCGGTCGGTGAAGCTCCAGCAGAGGCTGAGGTCGCCGTCCCGGCACGCCGGGCAGACCGGGTCGATCCCTCGGGGAAGGCAGGTCAGCCAGGGGTTGAGCACCACCCGCTGACCGGGCTCGACGCCGGTGGCCGCCGGGCCCAGCCGGACCACTTCGGCGACCACCTCGTGACCGGGGACGAACGGGAGGGACGAGAACGCCGCCATCGGATTGTCGATGTCGCCCTCGCCGAAGTCGCCCAGGAGGAGCTTCGCGTCGGACCCGCAGACGCCGGCGAGGATCGGCCGGGCCACCACCCAGTCGGGCCGGAGTGGCTCCGCCTCCGGAATGTGGTGGAGCCCGAACGGCATGCCGAGGAACGCCCGCTCCCGATCGTCGGACGGCTCCGGGCGGGGCTCGGCCGGGTCGGGGGCCTCCCCGAACACCAGGGCCTTCATGACGACCGGGCGGGGTCCCCGGTACCGGCCGTCCCCTCGGCCCCGCCCGCCCCTGCAACCTCATCGGCGCCGGCAGCCCCCTCAGCCCCGTCGGCGCCGGCAGCCATGGCCCGCATGCCGGCCACGAACCCCTCGAAGTCCGCCGTCTTGAAGGCGACCACGTCCCGCATGTCGGGGAGGTAGTGCTCGAACCGGTCGCTCACGATGGCGTCGACGATACCGGCGGCGACCTCGGATGCCGGCGTGAGCGGGCCGCGGTAGATCGGATCGTCGTTGCCGGGCTGGTCCCAGATCTCCGTGTCGATGGCGCCGGGCAGCACCAACCGGACCGACACCCCGGTCCCCACCAGCTCGGCGGCGAGCGATTCGCTCCAGCCGGCCAGGGCGAACTTCGAGGCGCAGTAGGCGGCCTCGGTGGCGATGCCGAGACGACCGCCGAGGCTCGACACGTTGACCACGACCCCCGACCCCCGGGCGACCATGGACGGCAGGATCGCCAGCGTGATCGCGGTCGGGGAGAGGAAGTTGACGGTCATGGCGCGGGTGACCTCCGCCATGGTGAGGCGCGCGACCGGCCGGCGCAGCGGGATGCCGGCGTTGTTGACGACGGCGTCGAGGGGCCCAGCCGCCTCCCACACCTCCACCGCCAGTGCGGCGGCGGCTTCGGGGTCGCTCAGGTCGGCGGGCCAGGCCCGCGATCCGGGAGCGGTGGCCTTGCAGTCGGCCAGCACCTCGGCGAGGCGGTCGGCCCGGCGCGCCACCAGGTGTACCGCGCATCCCAGCGCCGCCAGGTGGCGGGCGGTGGCCGCGCCGATCCCCGACGACGCCCCGGTGACGAGCACGCGCCGGCCGGGCGCCCAGACCACGGCCCGCCGGTCGGACCCGGGAGGGGGGAGCGGTGCCGACGCCGACGGTCCGCTTGCGCTCAGCGCGCCTGCTCCTCGGGAGCCGGCTCGACGCCCGCCTCGTCCTCGCCGGCGGGATAGAGGAACTGGTACGCGAAGGCGGCAATGGTCCCACCGACGAGCGGTGCCACGATGAACACCCAAAGCTGGCTCAGGGCAGAGCCGCCGACGAAGAGCGCCGGGCCCAGGCTCCGGGCCGGGTTGACCGAGGTCCCGTCGATCGGGATCCCGATCACGTGGACGAGCATCAGCGCCAGACCGATCACCAACCCGGCCACCAGGGCGTTGCTCGCCCGCCTGGTGACGGCGAGGATCACGAACACGAAGAGGAAGGTCAGGATCACTTCGGCGACCAGGGCACCCGTCACGTTGGCGCCGATCATCGATGCCTTGCCGTAGCCGTTGGCGCCGAGGCCCATGCTGGTCCGGTAGGTCGAGGCGGTGTGCACCAGACCGTAGAGGGCGGCGGCACCGGCGATGGCGCCGACGAACTGGGCCACCCAGTAGGACACGGCCTCGGAGAGGCTGATCCGCCGGGACGCGAGGAATCCGACGGTCACCGCCGGATTGATGTGGCAGCCCGAGATGGGCCCGATGCCGTAGACCAGCACCCCCAGCACCAGGCCGAACGCCAGGGCGGTGGCGACGACCCCTGCGGAGAGGCTCGTGCCGGCGATCTTGAAGCCGAACGTCAGCGTGGCGGTGCCGGCGCCGAAGAAGACCAGCAATGCGGTCCCCAGTGCCTCGGCCACCAGTGGTCGTGCCTTCATCTTGGGCTCTCCCTCCCCTTCTCCCCTTTCGGGGGTGCTCCGGTGGGGACATGCTCGCGCAACGGAGTGGGGTGGGGTGGGGAGGGGACCGGACGCTCGGGAAGGACGTCCGCGCACTTCCCAGCGCGGCCGGCGGTGCCACCGGCGGGCGGGACGGTCAGGCGCCCGGGCTCCGCGGTGGAGGAGGCGGGTCGACGCCGGGAACGTCGGCGTCGGTGACGTGCTCGGTCCATTCGCTCCCCGACCAGTAGCGGTGCTCGTGACGGAAGAACGGGTCGCGGAACCATCCCGGTGCGGTGCCGCCCGGACCCCCGTCGCCGCCGTTGCCCGCGGTGCCGCCCTCCACGGCCGTGCCAACGGGCGGACCCGTCGGAGGGCTCCCGGGGCGGCCTCCCGGGGCGTTGAAGAAGCCGGCCGACGGCCCACCGCGTCGCGCACCCCCGCGTCGGCGCTGGGCGGCGGCGTACCGCAGGGCGAACATGCCACCGAACAGCACCACGGCGATCCACGACTCGTGACCGCTGCCGACGAACATCGCCCCAGTCTAGGACCGGCCTCCGTCGGCGCGTCGGCCGGGGCGTCCCAGGTCCCGGTCGGTCGTCGCCCCGCTGGGACCGGGTCCCCCACTCCGATCCCGTGACCGCTCCACCCGGGGGAGGTTGATGGCCCAGCCGTCGGGCGCTCAGGAGGTGCCGACGCTGGACGCGGGCGCCGACAAGCGCCCCGGCCCCGCGCCGGACGGTGGACCCGACCCCGTGCCCGACTCCGTGCCCGACGCCGCTTCGCCGAGCAGCGCCAGCTCCCGGTCGACCACCGCACGGTGCTCCTCCTGGTCGCGCCGGGCGGTGGACGGTCGCCAGCGACCGGTCAGCAAGAAGATGGTCGGCAGAAAGAGCACCTCTCCCCCGACGCAGATCCACCACCAGCGCTGCCACTGGGCGGGCGCCTGCCGGCGCGCGGCGGCGACCTCCGGCCCGTGGGCCGACAGCTCGGCGCGGTCCGCGGCCGGCACCCTCCGGACCGCCAGCAGACGGGTCACCGCCTGGGCTCGGGTCACGTGCTCCTTGGCCCGGATGTCGGCGACGGCCCGGGCGATGGCCACCGGATCGGCCTGGTCGGCGCGCAACCGGGCCAGGGTGGCCGGGTCGATCGCCTGCAGGGTGGTCACCTCGGGGCCGTACCGGGCGAGGATCGACTGGAGGGTCGGCCCGTAATTGACCACGGGGGTGACCGAGGTGATCAGGTAGGGGACGACCAGGAACGCGAGCGCGACGACCGCCCGCAGTACCCAGCCCCAGACGGCGAGCCCGGTGGCCACCAGCGCCGGGTTGCGCCGCTCGGCCGTCTCGGTGAAGGCGGCCATCCACGGTGAGTACGCCAGCCCACGGCTGGCCGACAACACCGAGATGATGACGATGAACGTGGTGTACGAGGTGGCGGCCTCGGTGGCCCGGGTGGCGAAGATGGCGGTCATCACCACCGCTCCCAGTCCGCCGGCCACCATGAACGGCTTGCGCACGCCGACCCGGTCGGACACGACGCCAATCACCACCACGGTCACCGCGTCCGCCGCCCAGAACCAGTTTCCCAACCCGTTGGCCTGGGCCTGGGTGAACCGGAAGACGGTCGTGAAGTAGACGACGAAGAACCCGACGGCCGAGTAGTAGATGAGGAGGAACAGGCTCACCCCCAGGGCGGGGAGCACGATGTCGGGGGTGACCATCTGGCGCCAAGGACGCTTCAGGGCGGCCGAGACGTCGATGCCCCGGGCACGGGCCTCGACGAGCACCCGCTCCCGCAGCGACACCATGAGCTGGTCGCGCAGCCCCGGCGACAGCTCCCGGAGCGTCACCAGCGCGAGGACGAACACGGCCAGGCCGCTCAGGCCGGCGATGTGGAACTGGTCCTGCCAGGCGTGCAGATGGCCCAACGTGTTCGAGGCGACTTCGGACACGACCAGGCTGCCGAGCACCGGTCCGAGGGTCCACACCCCCATCGCCGTGCCGCGACGGAGCTGCGGGGAGAAGTCGCGCACGAGGGCCGGCGTGGCCACCAGCACGATGCCCTCCACGAAGCCCACCACCGCGACGTAGACGGCGTAGACGGTCGCGTCGGGTGCCGACGGGATGCCGAAGGCGGTCACCAGGCTCGCCACCAGGAGGCCACCGACCACCAGGTTGGCCCGACCCCAGCGGTCGGCGAGCCCGGCCAGCAGCGACGAGAGCGCGCCGGCCACCGAGGCCAGCACCACCACGGCGAGGTAGTAGCGGAACGACATCTGGAAGTGGGCCAGCACCGAGGGGGACACCGCCCCTCCCACGTACTGCTGGTAGTAGAGGATCACCGTCGAAAGCACCACCACGGCGAGGTAGGCGAACCGGGGGCCCCGTTCCGGGTACCGGTCGAGCTGGCGGTGCCACAGGCGGATGCCGCTCACCGCCACCCACGACCTCTCACGACGTCATGCCCCCGAGGCCGACCAGGCCCCGTGCCAGCTCGATCTCGCCCATGTGGCGGAGGCCGTGCTGGTAGATCCAGCACTCGGCGGCGTCCAGCAACGTGATCCCGTCGGGGCCGGCGACCCGGGCGCTGTAGGTGCTGGCGATCTGGTCGGGGAACGGTCGGGTGATGACCACCCGGGTCAGCTCCGCCGGGTCGAGGTCGTCGAGCCACGCCTCGGTCCGGTCGAACACCGCGTGCAGGTACTCCCCGAATGCCTCGTAGTCGCCGATGCGCTGGTGGACCATCTCGGCCACGGTGCGGTGCTTGCCGTGGTCGGTGATGGCCGGGCGCACCCGAGCCTCCCAGGAGTCGTCCCAGATCGGCGCGGCACCGGTCATCAGCAAAAAGGACGCGTCGATCATGTTGACGATGTGGAACAGGCTGAAGGCGATGGGGACCACCCCCTCCCGTTCGAAGTGGTTGACCTGGTCGAGGTCCATGGTGGCCAGGGCGTCGGTGTACAGCGAGTGCAGGGCGCGCATGCGGCGCTGCAACGAGTCGAGCACCAGGTCTGTCGTCACGGTCACTCCCTTGCCATCTCGGTCTGCGCGGTGGCGTCGATGTCCGCCGGGCTCCGGCGGCCGCGCACTTCCACCACCACCCGTTCGATCGTCCCGGTGAACGGGTTCGGCCCCTCGTAGTCGTCGACCACGGTGGACAGGGCGTCGCGACCGAGGTCCATGCCGGTGGAACCCAGCATCCGCACCACCCGGGGGACTGGGCTCGAGGCGAGGTCGCGGCCGTCGACCCCCACGGTGAGCACGCCACCGGGCCCCTCGCGGTCGAAGCGGGCGTGGAACCGGTGGCGGCCGGAGGCCAGCGTCACCGGCGCGACCGCCCGGTGGTGGTCCCCCAGCGCGTTGTAGTCGAAGACCAGGGAGCCGTCGGCGAGGAAGAACGA
Organism: Actinomycetes bacterium; assembly: GCA_021801235.1. GTDB lineage: Bacteria > Actinomycetota > Acidimicrobiia > Acidimicrobiales > RAAP-2 > DASZIT01. Next base: position 283 of record JAJYYG010000090.1, on the reverse strand, counting down.
GTGGCCGACGTTGTGGCTCCCCCGGGCATAGAGGACCCCGGCAGCCCCGCCGGCACCCCCGGAGCCGTCGGCAGCCCCGCCCGAGCCGTCGGCCCCGGCACCCCCGGCAGCCCCGCCCGAGCCGGAGCGCCCGCCGGAACCCACGTCGGCCTCGACGGTGATCGTCCACGAACGGCCCCCGAGCAGCGGTGAGGCGTCGCTCGGGACGTGGGAGATCGGCGGCAGGTACTCGTAGGTGTCGCGGAGGTGCGGGCCGGCGGCAGGGGACGACATGCCGAACAGC
>JAJYYG010000166.1 GCA_021801235.1 Actinomycetes bacterium | reverse complement strand
GCTGAACAAGCCGATCGTGGGCATCGCCGCCACCCCCGACGGCAAGGGCTACTGGGAGGTGGCCTCCGACGGCGGGGTGTTCTCCTTCGGCGACGCCCAGTTCTACGGGTCGATGGGCTCGGCCGTGCTGAACAAGCCGATCGTCGGGATGACCGAGACCTGAGGCGCCGGGCGCAGCTCACCGCGGAGACGGGTCCGCACCGGGCACGTCTCGGCGGGAACCTTCCAGTGAGGAAACGACCTCGCTTCCGTCCCTCCAGTGGACCACCGCGTCGTGGACAGCCTGGGTCTGTACCGGCACCGGGACATCACGCGGCGGCTTCGGCACCACCGCACGTTCGACCGGTGCGACCGGCGTCTTCATGGGGGCGTGCCGAGCGGCTCCCCGTCGTCGCCGGGGTGCGGCGCTACTCCCCTCCTTGCCCGGAACCCTCCTCGTCCGAGGCGTAGGAGGCGGTCGGGATCCCGCCTCCGGCCGACGGGGCGGAGGGTGGTGGCGTCGCGGGGGGCTGGGCCGGTGGCGTCGCGGCCGACGGCACGGAAGACGCCGACGGTGCCGGAGCCGGCGGGCCCCCGGCCGGCGGACCGGCAGGGCTGCCCTGGCCGGCAAGATCACCCGGACCAGCCCCGCCGGGCACGTAGCTCCCGCTTTCCCCGGGCGGCGGCACCGCCGCGGTCACCGTGATCGGGCCGTGGGCCGTCTCGTACGCTCCCACCTGGTTGACGAGCTCTTCGATGCGGGCGTCGGCACCGGGCACCGGGCGGCCGGCCCGGGCCAGGTAGGTGAGGCCGCCGAGCTCGAGCAGCAGGGCGTCCGACTGCCGCTTGGTCTGCATCTGCATCAGGCGCTCCTGGCCGACCTTGGCCCCCTCCTGCGCCTTGTCGGCCAGCGCGCTGGCCTGGCTCTTCACCTTGTCCATCAGACCCACGGTCGTCTCCTTCCGGTTGACCGGCACCTGCCGGCCCTCACTGCTCTTCTGCGATCCGGGCGTGGACGGCCCCGGGCCGAGGCCCGCCCGGCCGTCCGGCTCAGCTCCGCAGGATGTCCCCCAGCACGCCGCCGACCGCCCCCCCGGCCACGCCACCGGCCACCGCGTCGGTGGCCGTCCCGTCCCCGCCGAAGTACGGCTGCAGGGCGGCGGCCAGGTTCGACAGGGGCATCGACTGGAGCAGGATGGTCCCCGGACCGGTGAGCGTGACGACCCAGTGGCCGTCCCCACCGGCGTAGCGGTTGGCGATGCCTTTCAGGCGCGACACCTGGAAGGTCACGCTCTCCTGGAAGGCCCCGATGTGGCCGGGGTGGACCACGAGGCCCTGGCCGGCGCCGAGCTCGTAGGTGGTGAGCTCCCCGGACAGCTCGACCCAGGCGGTGCCCTGCCCCTCGAGGCGCTGGAGCACGAAGCCCTCCCCGCCGAACAGCATGCCTTTCAGGCTCTGCTGGAAGCCCATCGACGGGACGATGCCCGGCGTGCCGCAGAGCCAGCCGTGACGGTGGACGAGGTAGCCCCGCCCATCGGCGACCTCGAGCGGGACGATGTGGCCGGGCAGCTTGGCGGCGAAGGCCACCATGCCCGGTCCGCCGGTGGGCTCGTAGTGGGTGAGGAAGAGGCTCCCCCCGCCGACCACCCGCTTCAGCCCGGCCATCAGGCCACCGCCGTGTCCCCCCGCACCGCCGGCGGAGGTGGTCTGGGTCATCTGCATGTTGGTGGTCATCCACGAGAGCTCGCCGTGGTCGGAGATGACCGACTCGCCCGGGTCGAGCACCATCTCGAGCACCGGCATCGTCGACCCCTTGATCTCTGCCTTCACTGCCTCTGGCTCCTTCGCATCTCGGTCATGGCCACATCTCGGTCGTGGCCGAACCGTGGCTATCTCCGCATCTCGGTGATGGTCGCATCCCCGTCACTTGCGTCCCGCAGGGTCCGCGCACGCGCCAGGGTCCGGCACGCCCAGTGTTGTCGACCGGAGAAGGCCTGTCGAGGGACCGTCGGCCTCGCGGCTCCCTTCCCGCCGCCCCACCGACCCCTCCGGCGTGACCGGCACGCCTCCCCGCCACCGGCCAGACTGGACGCATGCCCAACCCCAGTTTCCGTTCCTCGATCGTCGTGGCCCGAGCGCCCGAAGTCCTCTACGACATGGTCTCCGACATCACCCGGATGGGCGAGTGGAGCCCGGTGTGCACCGCCGGCTGGTGGGACGAGGGCGACGGCCCGAGGGTGGGCGCCTGGTTCACCGGGCACAACGAGACCCCGGAGAGGACCTGAGAGACGCGTTCGGTGGTGGTGGCGGCCGAACGGGGCCGCGAGTTCGCCTTCGTCGTCGGCGGCACGTGGATCCGCTGGGGCTACACCTTCGAGCCGGTGGAGGGCGGGACCGAGGTGACCGAGTCGTGGGAGTTCCTCCCCGATGGGCTCGCCGGGTTCGACGAACGGTTCGGCGAAGACGCGCCGGCCCAAGTCGCCGACCGGACCCGGGCCGCCGAGGCGGGCATCCCGGCGACGCTGGCCGCCATCAAGGCGGCGGCCGAGGCGGGCTGAGCCGGCCCTTTCCGGCCGTGCCGAGCGATCCTCCAGGAACCCTGGAACCACCTCACGCGCATCGTCGGTCCTGGATGGGCGGCGCGACATGCCTCCTGTGGGGCACGCGCTGCGAGATGCGCGCTGCGGGGTACGCGGGCCGGGCGCTCACTGTTTGCACTCGCTAAGCAACGGGGGGTTGTCAATCGACCGCGTATGGTGTAAATTTGCGACCGGTGGGTATCCCTGCATCCTGGCTGCATCCTGGCTGCGTCCTGGCTGCATCCTGGCTGCGTCCTGGCTGCGTCCTGGCTGCGTCCTGGCTGCGTTCAGCTGCGTCTGGACGATTGCGGGGCCCCATTGCCTCCGCTCCCGCATCGGGGCGGATCCATACCGTCACTTCCATCATGACGGAACGACCACATAAAGGAGCTTTCCTATGGAACCCGACGCGCGTCGCGAACGAAACCGCAAGGGGGGGATCGTCGCCGCCCTGATCGGCGTCGCCGCCCTCGGCCTGACCGCGGCCACCACCCTGGCCGGATTCAGCGCCTCGATCACCAATCCCACCAACACGTTCTCGAGCGGAACCCTGCTCCTCTCGGAGCTGCCGAGCGGGCAGACCACGCCGTGCCTGTCGAGCCCGAACACGGCCGGTGGGATCACGACCAACGTCAACTCGAACTGTACGTACGACAACTTCTCGGGCAGCACGACGCCGGGCGCCGAGCCGGGCGGCACGCCGGTGTCGACCACCGTCGTCTTCACCAACACCGGCAGCCTCGCCTCGGTCGGGGGCCTGTCGGTCCTGGCCGGCACGTGCTCGGTGACGGGGAACCCGCCCGGGGGGACCGGTGCCAACGCCGCGTCGACCGGTTCGGACACCACCGGCTTCTGCGGCAAGGTGGACGTCCAGATCGAGAACGACACCGTGGCCGGCTCACCCAGCTGCCTCTACGGCGGTACCTCGGGGAGCGCCTGCCCGACCACCATGTCGAACACGTACACGCTGGCTTCGCTGGCCACCGCCGGATCCCAGGTGGTCAAGACCCACTTCGCCGCGGGGGCATCCCAGACCCTCAAGATCACCGTCGGTCTCGACCCTTCGGCGACCAACGCCGACCAGGGCCTGACCGCCACCGTGCCGCTCACGTGGAGCCTCGCGCAGTAGCGCGAGGGGAGCCCGGGTTCGGTCCGGGAGCGCGATGAGAGACGATGGTCCCATGGTCCGTGGGAACAGACCGGCCCGGGGGAAGCCCCGGGCCGGTCGCGTCCTCGCCTCGGTGCTGACGGCGATGCTCGTCGCCTTGGGCGCCCTGGCGGCCGGCACCGGGGCCGCGGCGCACGCCGGGTTCTCGGCCCGGGTGACCAACCCATCGAGCGGTGCCTCGAGCGGCACCGGGCTGTTGGCCGACACCATCGGGGGCACCACCTGCACCTCGAGCCCCAGCACACCGGGGGGCATCGGCGCCAACGTGACCGGGTGCCCCACCTACCCGTTGACGACGACCCCCGGGGCGTCCCGGGTCGTCACACCGGCCAGCACGGGTACGCTGGCGCCGGCGCCGGCCCGGCTGTCGACGACCGACGCCTGTGGCGTCCAGCAGCTGGCAGACACGTCGGGCGGGGGCGGCAACCCGGGCCTCGTCTTCAACGGCGTGACCTACGGCGAGCCCGGACCCAGCCGCTACACGGACGGCCCGACCGCCGTCGGGTTCGACGGCACCACCGGGTGGGCGGAGACGCTCGACGGGCCGCCGACTCCTTTCTATTCGTCGCCCGGCCCCCAGACGTTCACCATCGCCGCCTGGTTCCAGACCACCGGCTCCGGGTCGATCATCGGCCTCACCAACGCCCAGGGCAACACCGGCCAGACGATGTGGGACCGGCACCTGTGGATCGACCCGGCCGGGCACGTGGTCTTCGGCCTCTACCCGAACGGCTTCTACGAGCTCTCCAGCGCGTCCACCACGGCCACCGACTACGCGAACGGGGCCTGGCACCTGGCGGTGGTGACCGTTTCACCCCTGACCGCCACCACCGCCACCGTCCTGCTCTTCGTGGACGGCACGCTGGTGGCCGGCGGCGTCGGGGATGAGGCGATCCCCAACGCGGACGGCAACCCGGCCCAGGCCTACGGCGGGTGGTGGCACCTCGGATGGTCCAACGTGGTGCAGAGGTGGCCCGACCCGCCGACCAGCGCCTACTGGCCGGGTTCCCTGGCCGACGTGGCTGTCTTCCCCACCGCCCTCACCCAAACCCAGACGGCGGCGCTGTGGGGGCAGACCACCCAGTCCGGCTACGCCGCCCAGGTGGCCACCGACAGCCCTCAGGCGTTCTGGCCCATGCAGGGAAACGGTTCCAACCTGTACACCGGCGCCGTCCCCGGCATCACGGACAGCGTCACGTACCGGGACGCGTCGGGCAACCCCGGCACCAACACCGGGACGGCCGAGGGAGCGATGGCGTCCGACCCGGCCGGGCCCATCGGCGACTCGGCCGCCCTGTTCGACGGGACGTCGGCGTGGATCCAGACGGCCACCGGTCCACCGGCCGCGTTCTACGCCTCGCCCGGACCGCAACGGTTCTCCCTCGCCGCCTGGTTCAAGACGACGACGTCCGGGTCGATCATCGGCTTCACCGACTCCCAGGGCGACACGGGCCAGACGACGTGGGACCGCCAGCTGTGGGTCGACCCGGCCGGGCACGTCGTCTTCGGCCTCTATCCGACGCCGGGGGACACCTTCGAGATCTCCAGCGCGGCCACCACTCCGGCGAGCTTCGCCGACGGCGCCTGGCACTTCGTGGTGGTCACCGTCACTCCGGACAGCGCGAATGTGGGGACCGTGCGCATGTACATCGACGGTGCCCTGGTCGCCGGCTCACCGAGGAACGAGGTCATCGCCAACCGGCAGACATCCCAGGCCTACGGCGGGTGGTGGCACCTGGGGTGGTCAAACGCCGCCGCCGGGTGGCCCGACGGACCGTCGGACCCCTACTGGGGCGGCTCGCTGGGTCAGATCGCCGTGTTCCCGTCGGCGCTCTCGCCGAACCAGGTCAGCGGTCTGGCCGGGGCGGCGTCGGCCGCGTCCTATGCGACGGCGGTCACCGGCGGCGTAGCCACGTCCAATGCCTACTGGCCGCTCGACGAACAGGCCGGCGCCACGCTCCCGTGCCAGCTCCTCGGGGTGACGGTGCAGTCGGGCACCGGCGCCGGAGCCGCCTGTCTGGTACCGGCGGGTGCGGGCCCCTGCCCGGCGACGCCGCCGGTCGGAGGGATCTCCGTGCGCGTCGCCGTCCCCGTGCCGCTGGCGCCGCTGACGTTCACCTCGGCGACGGTGGCACCGGTCCCCGCCGCGGCAGCGGGCCTCCACGTCTCGGTGGCGTGGGCGTTGCAAGCCACCTTCGGCGGGTTCTCGGCCGAGCTCGACCACGCCCAGGGCTACGTCCTGCTTTGACGGAGGAGCAAGGGGTCGTCCGGTCCGGAGGTTGGTGGTGGGCACCCACAGCGGCGATCGGGGCTCTGCTGCTGGCTGTACTCCTGGCGTGGGGCGGCTGGCTCGTGTCGGGGGGGAGCCTCCACTGGGTCGCCAGCCCATCGATGGGCACGGCCATCCCCGAAGGTTCGCTGGTGGCGTCCCGGCCGGTGCCGGCAGGGCAGCCGCTCCGGGTCGGCGAGGTCATCGTCTTCCGCGAGCCGGGGGCCACCACCGTCTTCGTCCACCGCGTCGACCGCGTCCTCCCCGGGGGGCGGTTGTTGACGAAGGGCGACCTCGAGCGGTCGCCGGACCCGTGGGTGGTCCGGCCGTCGGACGTGATCGGCAGCGTGCAGACGTCGATCCCGGCCATCGGATGGATCTACCACTCGGCGACGTGGTTGTTCCTCAGTGCGGCCGTGCTCCTGGCTACGTCGCTGTTCGTCGGCCACCGGGCGCGCCGGTGGATCCTGCTGGTTGGTCCCGTCGTGGTGCTGGCGGTCCCCCTGCTCCGCTACCACCCGCTCATCGACGGCACCGTCCTCGGCACGTCCCAGCACGGCACCCTCGCGGCTGCGCACATCGTCGACTCGGGCATCCTGCCCGTCCACTTCACGATGACCGGCGGCCACCCCGTCTACTCGGCCCCGGGGCAGGCAGTGGACGTCGCCGGTCGTGTGCCCCGTCACGGCACCGGTCCCGGCGGGATCCCGATCCATGTCACCGCCGCCCTGCCGTGGTGGGGGTGGCTGATCGTCGCGCTCGTGTGCCTGTCGCCGCTGGCCGTCCTCGAGGTCGACGTCCGCCGGGCACGCCGGGCAGCTTCAGGGCGGGGGCCGGGAGCCGAGCTCGAACCGCCACCGGATCACGGTGGGACAACCCCGGGGGTCGGGGACGCAGCGACGGCGACCCTCTGCTGAGCGCCTGGCCGCCAGGACGCAGCCGGGGGCACCGGACCGGCCGACGCCGTCCGGCATCCGCTTCCACCGGAGATCGGGGCTACCATGACGCTCCGATCGTTTGGCGCGCTGCGGTGCGTCGGGGGTCGGGGCACCTTTTCGGACGCCTTCAGGGACCCTCGCGGGCGACGGACGGGAGCGACCCGGCGCCGACGGTGCAGCCGACCGGTTGACCGGTTGAAACGAGGGAGGGGCACGGTCGTGAGCGCGAGTTCCGGAGGTTGGGCGACCGTGTGCCTTCCGGTCCGTTCGGGCTTCGAGAGGGGGCTGCCCGATGGCGACTGCTAAGGACCGCAGGAGGAAACAGGCGAAGAAGGCGGCGGCTCGCAAGAGCGCGGACAGGGCGGCGCAGCCGGCATCATCGGACGCCGTCGAGCGGACCCGGAAGCCCGTCGAAGAGGCCGCCCCGGCCGGGGCGGCTCCGGCGGCCTCACCCGCAGCGGGGAAGTCGGCGGCTTCAGCGAAGACGTCGACCGGCGGGACGGGCACCAAGACCGCCGGTGCGACCGCCGGTGGTCCCGCCAGGCCCGGACGCCAGACGTCAGTACCAGCCCGTCCGCGGCCTGCTCCCAAGGGCGGGAAGGCCATGGGCAAGCCGGCCGTCTCGTTGCCGCCGAGCGTGCTGGCGTGGATCGTCACCGTCGGGGCGGTCCTCCTCGGGGTCGTCGCCCTCACCAACGAGCAGACCGCGGATTTCGGGCCCCGGGTCACCGTCTTCCTCGTGTTGGCGGCCCTCGGCGTGCCGACCCTGGCGATGCGCGCCTGGCGCTCGGCGGTGTCCTGGCCGGCCCGTGCCGCCATCGCCTTCGTGGCGGTGGCGGCTGTCTCCGCCGCCCTGTCGACCGCTCCGCTCATCGGGTTCTTCGGTGCCAACCAGGTCGGTACGGGCTGGTTGTTCCTGATGGGCCTCGCCGCACTCTGGGCCCTCGGCACCGATCTCGAGACCACCGGGGCGGCGCTCCTCGGCCGGGGCCTGGTGCTGCTGGCACTCCTCAACGCCGCGGCGACCGTGCTTGAGGTCGGCGGACAGGGCTGGTCGCTGCTCGGATCCTTTGTCAGCCATTTCCCGGGCATGCAGTTCGGCATCGGCCAGCCGGCCGGGTTCGCCATCAACCCCGTCTACTCCGCGCAGCTCATCGTGGGCGGCATGGCCCTGCTGGCGTGGCGGGCCGCGCCCCGGAACCCGTGGTCCTGGTGGGTCATGGTGGGTGGCCTCGGCGCGGGGACCTACCTGTCCGGCGAACGCTACGGACTCCTGTTCGTGGCGGGGCTGGTCGTCTGGGTGTTCGTGGCGCGTCGCGGCAGGGCAGCCGTCGCCTTCACCGTCGCAGCGGGAGGTGGGCTCCTGGCGGGCCTGGCCATCCAGAGCCTGGTGCGCCTGGGAACGTCGACCCAGTTCCGGCTCTACTCGTCCGAAGGAGCCAGCGGGGCTGTCGGGCCTCGCCTGAGGATCTGGATCGCCAGCCTGCACGCGGTCGCGGCCCACCCGCTGTTCGGCTCAGGGCCCGGACAGTCCGAGTCCGCGACCACCCCCTATCGGACGGCGGCGGCAATCGTCCGGGACGGCGTGTTCCCCGACACCCACAACATCCTCGTCGAGATCGCCGTCACGACCGGGGTCCTCGGCGTGGCGCTGTTCGTGGCCTGGCTGGTCCCCGCGTTCCGCCACGCCCGGGGGGCGCTCCTGCTGTACGCGGTCGCGCTGTTCGCCGGGGGCCTCCTCGAACCGCTCAACCTGACGGCCACCGGGCTCGCCTTCCTCGCACTCGGTGCGGCGGCCGTCGGCGCGTTCGAGCGCGCCGGTCCGACATCCCCCGGGTCATCGATCGGTGCCACCGAGTGGGGCCCCGCTGCGCTGGTAGCCACCCGGGTGGTCCTCGTCGTCGCGGCACTCTTCGCGGGCATCACCGTCATGGTCGGGAACACCGAGCTGCAGTCCGGCCTGACCAACCGGAACCTGGCGACGTTGGCGTCGGCCAGCAACCGGCTCCCCATGTGGGACGACGCGCCCAACGCCCTGTCCGACTTTCTCGCAGTCGAAGGCCAGAGCAACCCCCGGTACTACCAACTTGCGGTGCACTGGGACCAGGTGGCGGTCGCCCGGGACCCGGTCGACGCGACGGCCTGGAGGCGGCTCGGGTTCGACGAGGCGGCCCTCGGTGACTTCGCAGCCGGCCAATCCGCACTGCAGCGATCAGTGACGCTGGATCCGACCATCCAGCTCACCTACCTGAACCTGGTCGAGACCGCCCTGGCCCGCAAGGATCCACAGGGCGCCCTCCACTGGGCGCAGCGTGCGCAGGAGCTGTTCCGAACCGCCCAGTTCTCGTCCCTGGTCACCTGCCTCCACCTGCACGACGCTGGGACACCCACACAGGTGGTGAACGCCTGCCTGAACCACCCCGCATCGAGCTCCCACCCCTGAGAGGTGGTCCCCAGGGCGGATGGCCGGGCTCCCCTCGACCGGCACGGGGTGGTGCCCTACAATTGTGCGCTCGGGGGCGAAGACGACAGGCGAGGGGGACGGACATGGCGACGCGGCCCACAGCTCGGTGCTTCCGCGGTGCGGTTGTTCGGGCCACGGCGTGCCCGCCGGCCCCCGAGGTCCGGGTCCCGCCGGCGGTCAGCGTGCCCCGATGAGGCGCCTCCGGCGCCTTGGCGTCGCCCTCGCCCCGATCGTGGTGGTGTTGGTGCTCGGCGAGCTCCACGCCCACCTGATCGGCCACTACCAGTTCACCGGTACCCAACGGTTCCTGTGGACGGCCGCCTACATCGTGCTGCTCGAGCTGTCCGCCTACGTGGCGGGCATGTTCGACGACCAGCGGTCGGCCCTGTCGGCCACCTGGTCGGCGCTCGGGGCGGCCCTCGGAGGCGGCGTGGTCATCTCCGTGTTCCAGCTGCTGCTGGGCTCGCTCCTCCTCCCCCGGGCGGTGGTGTTCGGAGCGGCGCTGCTCCTGTTCGGGATCTACCTGGCGGTGGGTCTCTCCGCCCGGCGGGACCTGCGCAGTGGCGTCGGGAGCGACCGGGTCCTGGGGGTCCTCACCCCCGACGAGGCGATGGCGCTGGAGGCCGACTTCACCCGCGTGCTCGAGCGGCCGGCCCGCCTCGTCGGGATCCTCGACCCGGTTGAGGTGGCCACCGCCAGTGGCACCGGGCCGGGGTCACCGGGGCTGCTGCTCGTCGACACCGGCGCCCGGACCAGGGCGACGGTGGTGGTGCTCGGGCGCGAGGCGCTGGTCGACGAGTCCATCGTCGCCCAGGCCGCCCTGCTGCACGGCCGGGGCGTGCGGGTGCGGACGCTCGGTCTCTTCTACGACGGGTGGTTCGGGAAGCTGCCGATCGCCGATCTCGAGCGGCTGTCGCTGATGTTCGACATCCAGGAGCTCCACGCTCCGGGCTACGCCCGGCTCAAGCGCATCGTCGACCTGGGCGCGGCCGCGGTCGGGCTGGTGGCGTTGGTGGTGGTGGCCCCCCTGGTGTGGCTGCTCGACCAGGTCGGCAACCGGGGGCCGCTGTTCTTCCGCCAGACCCGGGTGGGCAAAGGCGGGGAGCCGTTCTCGATCGTGAAGTTCCGCACCATGCCCCCCACCACCGAGGAGTCCGAGTGGACCCGCGAGTCGGATCCCCGGATCGGCGTGCTCGGGAGGTGGATGCGGCGGTTCCATATCGACGAGCTCCCCCAGTCGGTCAACATCCTGCGCGGCGAGCTGTCGCTGGTGGGACCCCGGCCCGAGCAGCCGCGCTACGTCGACGAGCTCCGGGAGAAGATCCCGTTCTACGACGTCCGCCACCTGGTGCTGCCGGGAGTCACCGGCTGGGCCCAGGTCAAGTTCCCCTACGGGGCGAGCGTGGAGGACGCGCTGGAGAAGCTCCAGTACGAGTTCTTCTACCTGCGCCACCAGGGGCCGATGCTCGACGTCCGCATCCTGGCCCGGACCGTCCGCACCGTGCTCCGGGCGGGGGGCAGGTAGTCGTCGCCGGCCCTCCGTTCCCGGTCCCCCACGACGGAGGCCTGGCGCCGCGCCTCAGCTCTCGGGGACCTTCTGCATCAACGGGCTACAGGCGGCCGCGACCTGGGCCTTGGTGAACTTCGGGCTGTCGTGCTGCTGCAGGCACGAGATGACCGGGACCAACTGCGGGAGCTGGAAGAGCCCGTGGGTCTCCTTGGCCCAGTGGATCGCCGACGCCGTGTCGCCCTGCTCCATCGCCAACGAGATATGGAGGGCGTAGGTGGGCTCGTAGTCGGGGCCGTAGACGAGCGAGCGGTTCAGTGCTTGTTCGGCAGCCGACAGCTGCCCGAGGGTGAGCTCGTCGATCCCGAGCCGGGTCAGCGTCTGGGCGTCCTGCGGATCGCGGGACAGGGCGATGTCGTTCCAGTGGATGGCCAACCTGATGTACGACGCGTTGTGCTGCCGGTTGCCGATGAAGGTCAGGGCATCCGCCACCGCTCCGGGGGCGTCCGACCACATGGGCAGGTGGCCGCTCGCCGCGGCCAGGGTGACCGGGTTGACGCTGTCCAACCCGGACTTCAGCTCGGTGTTGCCGACCATGAGGTTGATCCCGGCGAAGAGGGCCACGAGCACGAGGACGCCACGGGCGACGTTGCCCGCGATGGTGGACCACTCGGGTAGCCGCGGCGCGGCAGAAGCCGGTTCCGACCCGACGGCGGCGACCCCCACCGTCGCCGCCCCCAGCGCCAGGAAGGCCAGGCTGGTGGAGGTGATGTCGAAGGGTTCGATGAGCCCCCCGGCCAACAGTACGACGGTATAGAGGAGGAGTGGCCCCCGGGACGCCCGGAGGGCCGGCAGCAGCCACGCCAGGAAGAGGGCGAGGCCCAGCAGCCCGGTGGTGACGGCGATCTCGATGACGAAATTGTGGACGTCGGTGAAGAGGCCGTCCTGGATGACCGTGATGGTCGAGCGGTACGGGAGGGTGGCGGAAGCCGCCTGGCTCGGGCCGCCGCCGAGGATCGGGTGCGCGGCGATGGCGTGGAGGCTCGCCGTCCAGATCCGGAGCCTCGGCCCGAACGCCCCGTTGCCTCCCTCGGCCGCGATCGAGCGGAACTGGGCCGTGCCGGCGAGCTTGACCAACTGCTCGAAGAGCACCCCGACCACCGTCCCGCCGATGCCGGCGATGGCGAACGCGATCCCCGGACGCTTCTTGCGCACCACGAAGACCCAGGCCACCAGCGCGACCAGGACGATCAGGCCGAACCGCTCGCCGGACAGGTAGAGGCCGGCCCCGGTCAGGGCGGTCATCGCCCACCAGGTCCAGGGGTTGCGCTCCTCGGCCCGCCAGGCCAGGAGGGCGAGGCCTCCCATGATCACTTGGGCCCCGAACACCGGGTTGTCCGCGAAGCCCGTCGGCTGACCCTGGCCGAACAGCATGCCCGGTATGTGGGCCACCACCGTGTTCAACGGCGACCAACCCTTGCCCCCGACCTCGAGGACCACCGCCCCGGCGTTGAGCAGGCCGAGGAGGACCAGACCGCGTCCGAGCAGCGCCGCACCCGATTCGGTGAGGTCGGAGCCGAGCGCCCAGAGGGCGGCCAGGCACAGGAGGAACACCCATCCGGTCCCGAACTCCTCGAGGCCGAAGAACCCGACCCACGGGACGGGGGACAGGGCGGCAGAGAGCGCGGCGACCACCAGGAACCCGATCGCCGCCCGTGCCGGCCACGCCAGGGTCGACCGCCAGGCACGGAGCGCCAACGTCGGGAGGCCCAGGGCGGCCAGCACCAGCACGACCGTGGCCCGCGGCCCGAAGTACCAGGTCTTCTCGTTGGTGAAGGCGACCGTTCCCACGAGCACGGCGCCGACCGTGACGATCCAGGCCAGCACCCCCGGTCCGACCGGGACGACACGACGGGCGTTGCCGCGGCCCGACGGGGCCGGGCGGGTCGGGCGGGGGCGCTCGGCGACGGCGGTGCCGCCCCCCGCGCCGCGCGCCCGTGCGGGACGGGTGCCGCCCGGGCCGCGCCCGGAGGG
>JAJYYG010000163.1 GCA_021801235.1 Actinomycetes bacterium | reverse complement strand
ACCCGCTGGCCGAGCTCGAGGCGATCCTGGCGGAGCAGTGACCGCGGAAGTGCCGGGCGGTCGACGGCGCCCGGAACGGCGGGTCCGGCCGGTACGCTCGGTTCGGCCGGTGCGCGACGTCCGGCGACACAGGGAACGAGACCCGGAGGTGGGCTGTGAGCGAGGTCGACGACTGGAACCGGAAGATCATCGAGGAGTTCCGGGCGAACGAGGGCCGGGTCGGGGGACAGTTCGAAGGAGCTCCGGTACTGCTGCTCCACACCATGGGGGCACGATCCGGGTTGGAGCGGGTCAACCCGATGATGTACCTCGATCTCGACGGCGACCGGTACGTCTTCGCGTCGAAGGCGGGGGCGGACACCCACCCCGACTGGTTCCACAACCTGTCGGCCCACCCGGAGGTGACCGTCGAGGTCGGAACGGAGACCTACCGGGCCGAGGCGACCGCCCTTCCCGAGCCGGAGCGGAGCCGGGTCTACGCGGAGCAGGCGCGCCGCTTCCCGGGGTTCGCCGAGTACGAGGCGAAGACGACCCGGGTGATCCCGGTGGTGAAGCTGGTCCGGGCCGCGTGAGCCGGGTGGGCGGGCCGGTCAGCTCGCCGGCGTGGTGGACTCGAGCGTGATCTCCATCGACTCGGTGTAGCGGACCCGCCCGAGCGGGCCGGCCTTCTGGACGAGGTCGACCGTCTCCCGCTCGCGGAGGACGAGGCCGTCGCCGGGAACGAGCCAGTAGTCGGTCGGGTTCGTCCCGCTCTCGCTTCCCGAGAAGGTGAAGGTGATCCGGGTGTGCACCGCGGCGAGGGGACGCCCACCGACCGTCACCGTCGACGGCCCGATCACCTGACCGGCGAGCCGCACGGGTTGCGGGCCGGAGTGGCAGGTCTCCCCCCACCTCATCCCCGCGATCGGGTCCGGGGGCAGGAAGTAGGTGGTGGGCGGGCAGCTGATGACCTCGTCCGTCCGGGTGCCGGCGATCGTCTCGTCCGAGCGGGCGGTGGGCATGGTCAGCGCGGAACCGCCGGTGGGACAGGCCACCAGGGATTCCACGTGCTGGACGAGCGGTTCCCACGTCATGGTGGAGCACGTGGCGTCGGTGACGATCATCTCGGTGGTTCCGGGGAAGGAGCGGTGGATGCCGCCCACGCTCAACAGCTCGTCCCCGGTGGTCCGGTACCGGTAGACGCCGCTCGGGGGGAGGAGTGTGCCGCCGGCCTCGCCGGACTGTCCCTGCCGGTAGAGCCGGAGCGCCTGGCGCAGACCGACCTGGGTGCCCGGGCTCCGGAGGACGAGGTACCAGAACCCCGCGGCCACGAGCACGACGATCACGACGACCCCCATCCCCATCGCCCAGAGGCGGTGGTGGACGACCCACGTGGCGACGGGCACGACGACCTCCCTTCACGGGCGGCAGGTCGTCATCCCGGCGATCCGCCGGTCCCCGGTCCACTGCGGCCGCGCCGCCCCGTTGCGGCCAGCGTAGGCCTCCGGTCGGTCCCGGTCCACCGGTCCAGCGGTCTTGTGGCCCCCGGCCCCCGGCCACTGGCCCGGCCCACGGCCCCCGGCCCCCGGCCACTGGCCCGGCCCACGGCGCCCCCCGGTCGGACGGTCAGAGGTTCCCGTCGGAGGGGAAGTGCAGCTCGGAACGGCCGGGAGCGACGGGAGCTCCGGCGGAGGGCTCCGGCCAGCGGGTGGTCACCGACTTGAGCCGGGTCACGAAGCGGACTCCCTCGAGGCCGTGCACGTGGGCGTCGCCGAACAGCGACTGTTTCCAGCCTCCGAAGGAGTAGTAGGCCATCGGGACGGGGATGGCCACGTTGATGCCGACCATGCCGACCTGCACGTTCCGCCGGAAGTGCCGGGCGGCCCGACCGTCGGCGGTGAAGATGGCGCAGCCGTTCCCGTACGGGTTGGCGTTCACCAGGTCGATGGCCTCGTCCAACCCGTCCGCCCGCAGCACGCAGAGCACCGGGCCGAAGACCTCTTCCCGGTAGACCTCCATGGAGGGGGACACCCGGTCCACCAGGCTGGGTCCGAGGAAGAATCCGCCCGCACCACCTGGGACCTCGACCTCCCGGCCGTCGAGGACGAGATCGGCGCCCTCCTGCTCGGCGGAGCGGAGGTACCCTGCGACCCGGTCCCGGTGCCCGGCGGTGATGAGCGGTCCCATGTCCGACGACGGATCGGAGCCGGGTCCCGTGACCAGCCGGGAGGCCCGCTTCCCGAGCTCGGACACCAGGTCGTCCCCGACCCCCACCGCGACGACGGCCGAGATGGCCATGCAGCGCTCACCGGCCGACCCGTAGGCGGCGCCGATCAGGGCGTCCGCCGTGGTGGCGAGGTCGGCATCCGGCATCACCACCGCGTGGTTCTTGGCGCCGCCGAGCGCCTGTACCCGCTTCCCCGCCGCGGTCGCCCGGAGATGGACGTGCCGGGCCACGGGCGTGGAGCCGACGAACGAGACCGCCGCCACCCCGGGATGGTCGACGAGCGCGTCGACCGCTTCCGCGTCGCCCTGGAGCACGGTGAAGACCTGGGGCGGGAGACCGGCCTGCTCCCACAGCTCCGCCACCAGCACGGAGGGTGAGGGGTCCCGTTCCGAGGGCTTGAGCACGAAGGCGTTCCCCGCGGCGATGGCGATCGGGTACATCCACATCGGGACCATCACGGGGAAGTTGAACGGGGTGATGCCGGCCACCACGCCGAGAGGTTGGCGGACGGACGAGGCGTCGACGCCGGTGGAGACGTCCTCGGAGAACTCCCCCTTGAGCAGGTGGGGGATGCCACAGGCGAATTCGACCACCTCCAGGCCCCGGGCCACCTCGCCCGACGCGTCCCCGGGCATCTTGCCGTGCTCGGCGGTGACGAGGGCGGCGAGGTCCCGCCGGTGCCGGTCGACCAGGTCGCGGAAGGCGAACAGCGTCCGGGTCCGGGCGCTGAGCGGCGTGTCCCGCCACGCCTCCGCCGCCGCCCCGGCGAGGCGCACCGCGTGGTCGACATCGGCGGCGGTGGCCAGCACCACCTCTCCGGTCTGCTCGCCGGTCGCCGGATCGAACACGGGCGAGGTCCGGGTGCCACCGCCCCCGTCGGACGTGCCGATCCGTTTCACCGGGGGGCACCGATCGGTAGGTCACGGGCTCCTCCGTCGGGGCGTGCACCCGAAGCCGCCCGATCGGCGAGGTCTCGGGGGCATGGCAGAGTGGTGACGTGCCGGACGCGATCGCCGACCCGGGGGGCAGCGATGGCGCGCCGGCGGATGGAGATGGCCGGGACGGTGCCGTCCCGGCCCCGTCGAGCGACCGGGTCCGGCTCCGGCGGCTGGCCGAACAGGGCTCCCATCGGGTGGACGACCTCCACGCCGTGCTGGACGCCGGCTTCGTGTGCCATCTGGGTGTGCTCGTCGGCGGGGCGCCCATGGTGGTGCCGACGACGTACGCCAGGGACGGTGACTCCCTCTACGTCCACGGATCGGCCGCCAGTCGGAGCCTGCGGGCCGCGTCCCGGGACCCCGCTCCCGTGTGCGTGACGGTCACGCACGTGGACGGCCTGGTCATCGCCCGTTCTCTGTTCAACCACTCGGTCAACTACCGGTGTGCCATGGTCTACGGCATCCCCGAGTGGTTGACCGGCTCCGGGGAGAAGCTGGCCGGTCTGCGGGCCATCGCCGAGCACGTCGCCCCGGGCCAGTGGGCCTACGCACGACTGCCGTCGGCCAAGGAGCTGGCCGCCACCACCGTGCTGCGGCTGGCGTTGGACGAGGCGTCGGTCAAGGTCAGCGAGGGACCACCCGACGACGGCGGAGGCCCGGACGGGGAGCTCGACGTGTGGGCGGGCGAGCTCCCCCTGGTCACGATCCGGCTCGACCCCCGGGCGGATCCCGCGCTGCGTCCCGGGATCCCCTGCCCGGAGCATCTGACCGACGGACGCCCGGCGCCCGGATCGGTCCATCACCCCTCCACCTTCTGAGCCGCGACGGTCCACCGCGCGCCGATCAGAGGATCGCCGCGAGGGGTGAGGCCTCGAGGCCGTGCGCCTGGGCCACCGGGGCGCAGACGACGGAACCCTCGACCACGTTCACGCCTTCGGCCAGGGTGGGATCGGCCCGCACCGCGTTCCGCCAACCCTGCTCGGCGATGGAGAGGACATAGGGCACGGTGGCATTGACCAGCGCGTGGGTGGAGGAGTGGGGGACCGCTCCGGGCATGTTCGCCACGCAGTAGAAGAGCGAGCCCTCGACCTCGAAGGTCGGCTCGGAGTGGGTCGTGGGGCGGGTGGACTCGAAGCAGCCTCCCTGGTCCACGGAGATGTCGACCAGGACGGAGCCGGGGCGCATCCGGGCGACCAGGTCGTCGGAGACAAGTGTCGGCGCCTTCGCCCCGACGACCAGGACCGCCC
This sequence comes from Actinomycetes bacterium, assembly GCA_021801235.1. Taxonomy (GTDB): domain Bacteria; phylum Actinomycetota; class Acidimicrobiia; order Acidimicrobiales; family RAAP-2; genus DASZIT01. Next base: position 9,006 of record JAJYYG010000163.1, on the reverse strand, counting down.
CGATGACGATGTCGGCGCCGAGGCAGGCCTCCTCGATGGCGTGGGCGCTCGAGGCGACCGTCTCCAGCGCACCCCGGAAGTGGTGGTCCACCTGACGGAGGCGGTCGAGGTTGCGGTCGAGGATGAAGACATCGGCGTGCATGCCGACGGCGAGAGTTGCTGCGGCCATGCCGGCCACCCCCGCACCGAGGATGACGATCCGGGCGCTCCGCACCCCCGGAACGCCCGAGACGAGCACACCCCGCCCGCCGCCCGGCCGCATGAGGTGGTGCGCGCCCATGAACGGCGCCATCCGGCCGGCGACCTCGCTCATCGGGGTGAGCAGGGGCAGCGAGCCGTCGGCCGCCCGGACCGTCTCGTAGGCGATGGCGGTGTTGCCCGCCGCCATCAGTGCCTCGGTGCACTCCCGGGACGCGGCGAGGTGCAGGTAGGTGAACAGCACCTGGCCCTTGCGCAGGCCGAGCAGGGGGTACTCGTCGGCTACCGGCTCCTTCACCTTGAGGACCATGTCGGCGGTCTCCCAGATCTCCCTTGCCTCCCCGACGATCGTGGCCCCAGTGGCCACGAATTCCGAGTCGTGGATCGAGGAGCCCTCTCCGGCGGCGGCCTCGATGAGCACGGTGTGGCCCGCCGAGGTCAGCTCGCGGACGCCGGCCGGGGTGATGGCCACCCGGAACTCGCTGTCCTTCACCTCACGGGGGACGCCGACGATCATCGGCTCGCACCCGACAGCACCGGGGCCCCGGACTCGTCCCCCTCGATGCTGTCGTAGCTGACCCGCGGCTGCTTGAAGAAGTCTCCCTTGGTCGTGTACCGGGCGATGATCACCAACGGGATGCCCGCCAGCATGGTGTAGATCACCGGGGCCGACGCCGACCATCCCGACTGCTTGACCACCTGGTAGCCGACCCACAGGAGGAATACCCCGCCGAGGAACGGGAGCAGCACCCCGGTGAGGAAGAAGCCGAGCCTCTGGAAGGCGACCTTGCGGTAGGCCCAGGCACAGGTGATTCCGGTGACCCCGTAGTAGAAGGCGATCAGCACGCCGATGTTGTTGATCAGGTTGCCGAACACGTGGTTGACCGAAGAGGACCCCGTCGTGAGCAGGATGCCGAACAGGCAGAGGAACGCCAGGATCACGGTTCCGATCGCCGGCGTGCGGAACTTGCCCTGGATGGAGCCGAACACCTTGGGGAACACCTGGTCCCGAGCCATGGACAGGGTGATCCGGGCCGACGGGAGCAACGTGGTCTGGGTGGTGCCCACGGTCGAGGACAGCACGGCGATGATCATCACGTAGCCGATCCAGCGGCCGCCGACCTGTTCCCCGAAGTAGAAGAGGATGTTGGACCCCTGGTTGGAGATCTGCTTGGCGGGGAGGAGCATCTGGGCGGCGATGATGTTGAGGAGGAAGATGGCGAGGAGCAGGAACATCGAGATGATCCCGGCCTGGCCGGGGATCCGGCTCGAGTTCTTGGACTCCTCGTTCAGGTTGGCGGCGGTGTCCCAGCCCCAGAAGAAGAAGACTCCCAGCACCGCGCCGGCGGCGATCCCCTCGTAGCCGTGGATGTTCAGTGGATTGAGCCAGCCGAGGTGGAACCCGGTGGAGCCGGCCGGGTGCTTCACGAGGACCTTGATGATTCCGGCGACGGAGAATCCGACCACGGCCACGTACTCGATGATGACCATCACCCACTGGAAGTTGGTGGTCCACCGGATCCCGTACACGCAGATGAAGGTGATCAGGGCCAGCCAGAGCGCGGCGACCACGGCGGTGAGCCACAGGTCGTTGGCGCTCGAGGCGCTGATCCAGCCGAGGGAGTGGAAGAACGCCAGGGTGTTGGTGCCGGCCAGCACCGGAGCGGAGATGCAGAACAGGACACCCGCCGCCACCTGGACCCACCCGTTGAACCAGCCGAACCCGGGGTGGATCAGCTTGGACAACCAGCTGTAGGAGGCTCCGCAGCTCGGGTCACGTCGGTTGAGATGGAAGTAGGCGATCGCGATGAACAGCACCGGCAGGAAGCTGACGATGATGACCGCGGGACCGGCATAGGCCACCCCGGCCGCCACGAACAGCAGGGTCATGGTCGCCGCCAGACTGTAGGCGGGGGCCACCGAGGACACCGCCACCGCCGTGGAGTCGAACAGGTTGAGCGTGTCCGCCCGGAGCGAGGCCGGTACTTCGGCGCCCGGGACGGGGGCTCCGAAGGGGCCCGGTACTTCGTAGGGGGATCCCCCTCCGATGGCGACATCTGTGGTCATTGCGCTTCCCCTCGTCGTGGTTTCGGGTCGGACGGTGCTCGGAATGAGTCGGAAGAATCAGTCGGCGATGTAGCTCATGACGTGCTTGACGCGGGTGTAGTCCTCGAATCCGTAGACGGACAGGTCCTTGCCGTAGCCGGAGTGCCCGAACCCGCCGTGCGGCATCTCGGCCACGATGGGGATGTGGGTGTTGATCCACACCGCGCCGAAGTCGAGCGCCTTGGCCATCCTCATCGCCCGTCCGTGGTCCCGGGTCCACACGCTCGAGGCCAGCCCGTACCGCACCCCGTTGGCCCAGGACACCGCCTGGTCCTCGTCGGTGAACCGTTGGACGGTGATGGCGGGGCCGAACATCTCCTCCTGGATCATCTCGTCCCCCTGGTCGACCCCGGTCACCACGGTGGGGGCGAAGCAGAACCCGCGTTCGCCCACGCGGCGACCCCCGGTCACCACTTCGGCGTGGCCGGGCAGCCGCTCGAAGAAGCCGGAGAACCGTTCGAGTTGGGCGGCACTGTTCAGCGGGCCGTAGTCGGCGTCCGGCACGTCGATCCCCCCGACCTTCTGTGCCCGGGCCTGATCCGCCAGCCCGGCCACCAGGTCGTCGTAGACGCGGGCTCCCGCCAGCACCCGGGTGGCGGCGGTGCAGTCCTGACCGGCGTTGAAGTAGCCGGCGACCGCGATGCCCTCGGCCGCCCTGGCGACGTCCGCATCGTCGAACACCACGCAGGGCGCCTTGCCCCCCAACTCGAGGTGGACACGCTTCACGTCATGGGCGGCGGTGGCGGCCACCTCCATGCCGGCCCGGACGCTGCCGGTGATCGACACCATGGCCGGGGTCGGGTGCTCGACCAGAAGCCGACCGGTCCCACGGTCCCCGCACACGACGTTGAAGACGCCGGCTGGCAGGTGCTCGCTCATGATCTCGGCCATGAGGAGGGACGAGACCGGGGTGGTGTCCGCCGGCTTCAGCACCATGGTGTTGCCGGCCGCGAGCGCCGGAGCCCACTTCCACACCGCCATCATCAGCGGGTAGTTCCACGGGGTCACCGCCGCGCAGACCCCGATGGGCTCGCGACGGACGTAGGACGTGTGGTCGGCCAGGTACTCGCCGGCCGACCTTCCCTCGAGGAGGCGGGCCGCCCCGGCGAAGAAGCGGATCTGGTCCACGAGCTGGGGGAGCTCTTCGGCGGCGGTGACGGCCGGCGGCTTTCCGGTGTTGAGGCACTCGGCGCGGACCAGGTCGTCGGTGCGGGACTCGATGGCGTCCGCGATGCGCAAGAGCGCCAGGCTCCGCTCCGACGGCGTGGCGTCCCTCCAGCCGGGGAACGCGCCGGCCGCCGAGGAGAAGGCCGCATCGACGTCGGCCTGCCCGGAGACCGGTGCCTCGCCGAACTCCTCGCCGGTGCTCGGGTCGACCAGCGGAGCCATGGTGCCGTCCGTCGTCGGCCGGTACCCTCCGCCGACGAAGTTGGACAGCCGCACCGGTGCGCTGCCGCCCGTCGTCTGAGCTGCTCCGGTCACTGCGCCCTCACTCGTCGTCGAACCCTGTCGGACCTGCACCGGCGACCAACTCGCACCGGGCCCCCTGCTTCACTACCGTCATGGTGACGGAACGGTGAACCGGTTGCAAGGGATTCCGTTGTTAAATGAATGTTTCGCAACGGAATCACTTGACTTTGAGACTTTCTTCGGTGCTAACTGCTAGTCAGGAGGTTGCGTGACCGCCACGCTCGATGACCCATGGACAACGCACGGAGCCTCGTGCTCCCCGCAGACGAAGACGAGGCGACCGGTCTCCGCGTGGTGAGCCAGCCTGCCGTCCATCCGTTGCCGGCGACGGTGCTCGACGACGTCAACCGGGCGATCGTCGAGGAGCTCCAGAAGGACGGACGCCGGTCCTACGGTGCGATCGCCCGGACCGTCGGGCTTTCCGAGGCGGCGGTACGCCAGCGGGTCCAGAGGCTCCGCGACTCGGGCGTGATCCAGATCGTGGCGGTGACCGACCCGCTCCAGGTCGGGTTCCGCAGCCAGGCGATGGTCGGGATCCGCGTGGAGGGCGACGTGCGCGAGGTCGCCGACCGGCTGGCCGCGGTGGACAGCATCGACTACGTGGTGATGTGCGCCGGCTCGTTCGATCTCCTCGTCGAGCTGGTGTGCGAGGACGAGGACGCGATCCTCGACCTCCTGAACGGCGTCATCCGCCGCATCCCCGGGGTGCGGGACACCGAGACGTTCGTGTACCTGAAACTGACCAAGCAGACCTATACCTGGGGGACCAGATGACCGACCTGTCCAGCGAAGCACTCCAAGACGCCGCCCGCCGCCACCTGTGGATGCACTTCACCAGGCTCTCGTCCTACGCGACCAACGAGATCCCGGTCATCGTCAGGGGCGAGGGGGTGCGGGTGTGGGACCGGAACGGCCGCTCGTACCTCGACGGGCTGTCCGGACTCTTCACCAGCCAGATCGGCCACGGACGGACCGAGTTGGCGGAGGCGGCGGGCCGTCAGGCCCGGGAGCTCGGGTACTTCCCGCTGTGGAGCTACGCCCATCCCCGGGCGGTGGAGCTCGCCGACCGGCTCGCCGACCTCACCCCCGGCGACTGCAACCGCATCTTCTTCACCACCGGCGGCTCCGAGGCGGTGGAGTCGGCGTGGAAGTTGGCACGCCAGTACTTCAAGCTGGTGGGCCAGCCGGACCGCTACAAGGTGATCAGCCGCGACATCTCCTACCACGGGACCACCATGGGCGCCCTGTCGATCACCGGGTTGGCCGAGATCAAGACCCCGTTCGAGCCGCTGGTCCCCGGGGCGATCAAGGTGCCCAACACGAACTTCTACCGGGCGAAGTACTTCGCGGACGACCTCGATGCCTTCGGGATGTGGGCTGCCGACGCCATCGAGCAGGCCATCCTGATCGAGGGACCCGACACGGTGGCCGCCGTCTTCCTGGAACCCGTCCAGAACGCGGGTGGGTGCTTCCCCCCGCCGCCCGGGTACTTCCAACGGGTGCGCGAGATCTGCGACCGGCACGGCGTGCTCCTCGTCTCCGACGACGTGATCTGCGGGTTCGGGCGCCTGGGTCACTGGTTCGGCGGCGGCCGCTACGGGTACGAGCCGGACATGGTCACCATGGCCAAGGGCCTGACCAGCGGTTACTCACCGATGGGTGCGCTGGCGGTCAGTGACCGGCTGATCGAGCCCTTCCTGGAGGCGGAGCACTCGTTCCTCCACGGCATCACCTTCGCCGGGCACCCGGTCAGCGCGGCGGTGGCACTGGCCAACCTCGACGTGTTCGAGAAGGAGGGACTGCTCGAGCACGTGCAGAAGAACGAGCCGGCCTTCCGGGCGGCGCTCGAGACCCTCACCGACCTGCCGATCGTCGGCGACGTGCGCGGTGCCGGGTACTTCTACGGGATCGAGCTGGTCAAGGACAAGGACACCCGGGAGACGTTCGACGACGACGAGTCCGAGCGTCTGCTGCGTGGGTTCCTCTCCGGGGCCCTGTTCGACGCCGGGTTGATCTGCCGGGCTGACGACCGCGGTGACCCCGTCGTCCAGCTCGCTCCTCCGCTCATCTGTGGGGAGGCGGAGTTCGACGAGATGACCTCCATCCTGCGGACCGTGTTGACCGAGGCGTGGAAGCGGCTGTGAGCCCGTCGGGGGGCGAGGCGTACCGCCGGCTGTCGCTCTGGTGGGACTCGCTCCCCGGCCCGATCGGGTTGCGGCCTCCGCTCGACGGGGACACCGAGGTGGACGTGGCTGTGGTCGGCGGGGGCCTGACCGGGTTGTGGACCGCCTACTACCTGGCAGCGGCCGACCCGGCTCTGCGGATCGCGGTGTTCGAGCGCGACGCGGTCGGGTTCGGGGCCTCCGGGCGGAACGGCGGTTGGTGCTCGGCCCTCTTCCCCACATCAGGGGACCGGCTGGACACGATGGCGGGACCGGGATCGGGGACCCGGATGCGCCTGGCGATGCAGCAGACCGTCGACGAGGTGGGTCGGGTGGTCGACGCGGAGGCGATCGGGTGCAGGTTCGCCAAAGGGGGGACGGTGGTGCTGGCGCGCAACCGCGCCCAGCTGGACCGGGCCCGCCAGGAGGTCGCGCACGCCCGCAGCCAGGGGATCGGCGAGGAGGACCTGCAGCTGCTCTCCCCGGCCGAGGCCGGCGCGACGGTGAGGGCCACCGGCATCTACGGCGGGACGTACACCCCCCACTGCGCGGCGGTGGACCCGGCGAGGCTGGTGCGGGGCCTGGCCGAGGCGGTGGAGCGACGCGGCGTGACCGTGTACGAGGGGACGGAGGTCCGCTCCGTCGGTGGCGGCACGGTCGAGACCGCGCGGGGCAGAGTGCGGACCGGCGTGGCCGTGCGGGCGACCGAGGGGTACACCCCCACCCTGCAGGGAGAGGGGCGCACCCTGGTGCCGGTGTACTCCCTGATGATCGCAACCGAGCCGCTCCCGGACGCGTTCTGGGACGAGGTCGGTCTGCGGCGGCGGGAGACGTTCTCCGACCACCGCCACCAGGTCATCTACGGACAGCGGACCGAAGACGGTCGGATGGCCTTCGGCGGGCGCGGCGCCCCGTACCACTTCGGCTCGTCGATCCGGCAGGCGTTCGACCGCGACGCGCGGGTCCACCGGGCGTTGCAGGCCACCCTCGTCGACCTCTTCCCTGCCCTGGCGGACGTGGCGGTGACCCACCGGTGGGGAGGCCCCCTCGGCATCGCCCGGGACTGGGTCCCGTCGGTGGGGATCGACCGGGCCAGGGGGCTGGCGTGGGCGGGCGGCTACGTCGGCGACGGCGTGTCGACGACCAACCTGGCCGGCCGGACGCTGGCGGACCTCATCCTCGAGCGGACGAGCGAGCTCACCGCCCTGCCGTGGGTCGGTCACGCGTGGCAACGTTGGGAGCCGGAGCCTCTCCGCTATCTGGGCATCAACGCCGGGCTGCTTCTGGCGGCGATGTCCGACCGCGCCGAGGAGCGGGCCGGCAGGGCGACGTGGCACGCGGACCTGCTCGGCCGCCTGACCGGGGGCTGATCGGCCACCTGCCGGCGGGCTCGACGAGGTCGGCTGCGGTCCCCAACCCCGCCGCTCTCAACCGGTCACGGCCCCCGGGGTCCGCTGCGTGAAGAGCAGCCCGGCGCAGACGGCCACCGGCGCCAGCAGCACCAAGGCGATCCCCCGGTAGCCGACGGCAGGGACGATCGCCCCCAGCACGAGCGGCACGATCACGGCGGCGAGGTTGGTGCTCCCGAGCAGGGTCGCGTTGGCGCGGGGCAGCCCGGCGAGGTCGGTGGAGTCCGCCGCCATCGCCAGGGCGAGCGGGAAGGTCAGGCCGTGGGGGATGCCGAGCACCCCCATGGCGACCAGCAGCAGCACCAGGCCGTGGCCGAGGCCGAGCAGGAGGAGCCCGGCGGCGGTGAGGGACGCAGCGGCCCAGAAGAGCGGCAGCTTGCGGGCGATGGGGGAGCGCACGGTGACCGCGCCCCGGGAGGCGAAGGACAGGACGAAGAACACGGTGAACGCCACCTGCGCCACCGCCGGGCTCACCCCGAACCCGATGCGGGCCACCAGCGCGCCGAACACGGTCACGCCGGCGAAGGGGATGGCGTAGAGGAGCTGGGCGATGAGTGCCACCCGGCCTTCCCGGCTCCCGAGGAGACCGCTGCGCCAGCGCGCGGTCCACGGGCCGGACGGCCGGTCGGGGGTCGAGCCGGGGGCTCGCGGAGTGCCGGCCCCGGCCCCGGGCGCCGGAGTGCCGGTCTCTGGATCCCGAGTACCAGCGTCCGCCCCGAGTGCCCTGGTGCCACCGGTGTCCGGGTGGGCTCCCGCCGGTCGGGGAGGGATCACCGTTGCCGGCGACGGCCGTCCTCGGCGCGACCAGCGCAGTGACGCTGCGATCGCCAGCACGCCGAGCGCGGGCAGGAAGGAGAACAGGACGAACGGGGTGCGGACGTCCTGGTTGCCGATGCTCAACATCACCGACTCCATGACCGGTCCCAGGGCGAGGCTCAGGCTCAGCGTGATGGTGTAGAGGCCGATCGCCCGCTCCCGCCTGCCGCCGGCGACGAAGGCCACCGCGTTGATCAACCCCGGCATCGCCAGCCCCCCGGCCGTGCCCAGGAGGAGCGCGGCGGCCACCAGCATCCCGAACGACGACGCCAGTGCGAACGTCACCAGGGCCACCACCAGGATGGTCATGCCCGATGCGGCCGACGCCGCCGCCCGTCGGGGAGGTACCCGGCCCGAGACGGTGAAGGTGACCGCGGCCATCGCCAGGCCGGCGACCGCTCCGACCACGCCGATGGCGCCGGCATGCAGACCCAGCTTCTCGCGCCCGAGGAGCGACAACGTGGTCAACGCCATGTTCTGGGTGACGCGGAAGAGCGCCGTAGCCACCAGCAGGGTGACCAGCGCGTCCCGGCCGCCGTGGTCCGACCGGCTGTGGGCACCGCATGCGGCGTCGCCGTGGACGGGATCGTCGTCCGTGGCCGTCACCGGTGGCCGGCCCCGCTTCGGAGGAGGGCGCGGCGCTGCGTGCGGAGCTGCGATCGGCACCGCCCGAGGGGAAGCGGTGCCACCGGGCGTGGGGGGCTACCGGACGGTCTCGTCGACGGCGGTCGCTGCGGGAGCGGTGGTGGCATGGCGGGGGCGTTGGCTGGGGCCACTGGCCTCTTCTGGCCTTCTCGTCGGCCGGGCCGTCGGCCGGGCCGACCGGCTCGCGGGCCGGACGGGTC
>JAJYYG010000075.1 GCA_021801235.1 Actinomycetes bacterium | reverse complement strand
TCACGAACAGCCGCTGGTCGTCCCGCAGCTGCTGCACACGTAGCACGATCCGGCCCGTTGCATGGCGTTCCCGCACTGGTAGCAGTACGGGGCGTCCCGCTGCTCGGCCCGGGGAAGCGGACGATCCGCCCCGGAAGTGGCGGGAGGTACCTCGTAGATCCCTTCCTCCACCTCTGATCCTCCGTCGCCGGAGAACAGTGCCTCTGCCACCGGACCCGCCTCGACGATCCCGGACGACTCCGTCGCCGTCTCCTCCACGCCCGGAAGCGTGGGCTGCATCCGCTCCGCAGAGGTGAGGACACCCATCTCCGCCCGCTCCTCCAGGGGGAGGTAGTCGACGGCGAGGCGACGGAAGATGTAGTCGACCAGGCTGGTGGCGATGCGGAGGTCGGGATCGTCGGTGATCCCGGCCGGTTCGAACCGCATGTTGCCGTACTTGCGGACATAGGTCGCCAGTGGCACGCCGTGCTGCAGGCCTAGGCTGACCGAGATGGAGAAGGCGTCCATGATGCCGGCCAGGGTGGAGCCCTGCTTCGAGACCTTCATGAAGACCTCGCCCGGGCGGCCGTCCTCGTACTCGCCCACCGTGACGTAGCCCTCGCAGTCGGCCACACGGAAGGAGAAGGTGGACGACTTCCGGCGCCGGGGCAGACGCTCGCGGACCGTGCCCACCACCACGGTGTCGGCGGTGCGGGCCTGCTCGTGGGCGAGCGCCCGCTCCAGCAGGGCGATCTTGCCGTTCAGCTCCCTGGCGTGCGCTTCCGCCGCGGACCCTGCCGGCTCCGCAGCACCTCCCCCCACCTCCGAGCTCCCGTCCTTCTTGGTGGTGGACAGCGGCTGACCGACCTTGCAGTTGTCGCGGTAGACCGCCACGGCCTTGACGCCCATCCGCCACGCGTCGATGTGCAGCTGCTCGACGTCCTCGACGGTGACATCCTCGGGGAGGTTCACCGTCTTCGAGATGGCCCCCGAGATGAACGGCTGCACCGCCCCCATCATGCGGACGTGACCGAGGTAGTGGATGGTGTTGTCCCCCATGGAGCAGGCGAAGACGGGCAGGTGCTCCGGCCGGAGCCCCGGCGCGCCGACGATCGTCTTGTGCTCGTCGATGTACGCGACGATCCCGTCCACCTCGTCCGGTGAGTAGCCGAGCCGTCCGAGGGCGCGGGGCACCGTCTGGTTGACGATCGACATCGTCCCCCCGCCGACGAGCTTCTTCGTCTTGACCAGCCCGAGATCCGGCTCGACGCCCGTGGTGTCGCAGTCCATCAGCAGTCCGATGGTGCCGGTGGGCGCCAGCACGCTGGCCTGCGAGTTGCGCACCCCGTGCAGCTCGCCGAGCTCCACCGCCTGGTCCCACGCCTCCTGGGCCGCCGAGAGCAGCTCGGTGGGGACGCGTTCCTCGTCGATCGCCGCCACCGCGTCGCGGTGCATCCGCAGCACGCCCAGCATCGGGTCGGTGTTCTCGTGGAAGCCGGCGAAGGGCCCCATGCGGGCGGCGATCCGGGCGGATGTCGCGTAGGCGTGCCCGGTCATCAGCGCGGTGATCGCCGCGGCCCACGCCCTCCCATCGTCGGAGTCGTACGGGAGGCCCTGCGCCATCAGGAGCGCTCCGAGGTTCGCGTACCCGATGCCCAGCTCGCGGAACCGCCGGGAGTTCTCGGTGATCTTCTCCGTCGGGTAGTCCGCGTTGCCCACGATGATCTCCTGGGCGGTGAAGATCACCTCGACCGCCGCCCGGTAGCCGGCGACGTCGAAGGACGAGTCCTCCCGCAGGAAGTGCATCAGGTTCAGGCTGGCGAGGTTGCAGGCCGAGTTGTCGAGGTGCATGTACTCCGAGCACGGGTTGGAACCGTTGATCCGGCCCGTGTTGGGTGCGGTGTGCCAACGGTTGATGGTCGTGTCGAACTGCATCCCCGGGTCGGCGCACTCCCAGGCCGCCTGGGCGATCTGACGGAACAGGTCCCGGGCGGGGACCGACCGGATCACCTCATGGCCGCCCCGGGCGGTGAGCGGCCAGTCGGCCCCGTCCACCACCGCCTCCATGAACGCGTCGGTCACCCGCACCGAGTTGTTGGCGTTCTGGTACTGCAGGCTGATCGAGTCCTTGCCGTCGAGGTCCATGTCGAACCCGGCGTCGCGCAAGACGCGGGCCTTGCGCTCCTCGATCGCCTTGCACCAGATGAAGTCCTCGATGTCCGGGTGGTCGACGTCGAGGATCACCATCTTGGCGGCCCGGCGGGTCTTTCCGCCTGACTTGATGGTCCCGGCCGACGAATCGGCGCCCCGCATGAAGCTCACCGGTCCGGAGGCCGTGCCGCCGCCCTTCAGGAGCTCGTGGGACGAGCGGATGCGCGACAGGTTGACGCCGGCGCCGGACCCGCCCTTGAAGATGATGCCTTCCTCCGTGTACCAGTTGAGGATGGAGTCCATGGAGTCGTCCACCGAGAGGATGAAGCAGGCCGAACCCTGTTGGGGCACACCGGACACGCCGATGTTGAACCACACCGGGGAGTTGAACGCCGCCTTCTGGTGGATCACGAGGTGCTTCAGCTCGGCCCGGAAGGTCTCGGCCTCCTCGTCATCGACGAAGTAGCCGTCCTTGACCCCCCATGCGGTGATGGTGTCGACCACCCGATCGGCCACCTGCTTGAGCGACCACTCGCGCCCCGGTGTGCCGGGCGTCCCGCGGAAGTACTTCTGGGCCAGGATGTTGGTGGCGTTGAGGCTCCACCCCTCCGGCACCTCGACGCCGAGCTGCTCGAACGCCACGGCGCCGTCCCGGTAGTTGGTGATACGGGCATCGCGCCGCTCCCAGACCACCTCGTCGTAGGGATCGACGTGCTCGGACGTGAAGTGCCGCCGGATGCCGATGCCGATCCTCTGGGGGGCGATGGCCATGGGTTCTCTCTCCTTCTCGGATGCTCAACTGCTCGTACTGCTCAACTGCCCGCACTGCTCAACTGCCCGCACACCAGAGTGCCCGGAGGTCGGGTCACTCACGGCGATGACACGCCCAGGGCTGGCCGCATCAGGTGCTCACCGCACTGCGACACCCGCCGCCCATGTCACCCCGGTTGCCCGCCCGGAAGGAGCGCCCGCCCGGAACCGGCTGATACGAGAGCGCAGCCGACACCGTGCTGACGGGGAAACCGGCCGACACCACCAAGTAAAACACAACCCAAACACAACATCTTGTGGCCGACCCTCCCCCGGGGCACGAGATAGTGGGTTCATTACACCAAAGTAGTTACACCCCTGTCAACGGAAACTTGTCGACAATCCCGGAAAGGGGCGGCGGAACCCCCTGTTCGCAGGCCATTCGCGAAGGTTCGCAGAAAAATGCCGGCCGCGAGCGGGGCGGCGCTCCCCCTGTCGCTATCGTCGCGCCGTGTCCCAGCACCCTCCCGCCGTCGTCGCCATCGACGCCGGCACCACCGGCATCCGATCCCAGGTCGTCGGGACCGACGGCTCGGTGCTCGCCACCGCCTACCGCGAACTCACCCAGCACTTCCCCCGCCCGGGGTGGGTCGAGCACGACCCCGGGGAGATCTGGACGGCGGTCCGGAACACTGCCGCCGAGGCGGTCGCCGGGCTCGACGGTCGGCGGACGATCGCCGCCATCGGGATCACCAACCAGCGCGAGACGGTGGTCCCGTGGGACCGGCGCACCGGTCACCCCCTCTCCCGGGCCATCGTCTGGCAGGACAAGCGCACCGCGGCCGCGTGCGCGTCACTGGTCGACGCCGGCTGCCAACCGCTCGTGCGAGCGCGAACGGGTCTGGTCCTCGACCCGTACTTCTCCGCCACCAAGATGCACTGGCTCCTCGGTGAGGGGGGCGTCGAAGACACCGCACACCTCTGCCTCGGCACCGTCGACTCGTGGATCCTGTGGAACCTCACCGGCGGGGCCGAGGGACCCGGGGTGTTCGCCACCGACGCCACGAACGCCTCCCGCACCATGCTCTTCGACATCGTCGAGCGACGCTGGTCCGGGGAGCTGTGCGACCTCTTCGGCGTACCGGCCCGGGCCCTGGCGCAGGTCCTCCCCTCGGCCGGCCGGTTCGGCACCGTCGCCGACGGGGTCTTCGCACCCGGGTCACCCCTGGCACGCGTTCCGGTGAGCGGCGTAGCGGGCGACCAGCACGCGGCACTGTTCGGGCAGGCGTGCGTCGTCCCGGGCATGGCCAAGGTCACCTACGGCACCGGGAGCTTCGTCGTCGCCAACGCCGGGTCCACCTGTCCGGAGCCGGTCGACGGGCTTCTGACCACCTTGGCCTGGGACCTCGGCGACGTCGGGGGCGGGGCGCCCGTCGCCTACGCCCTCGAAGGCTCCGTCTTCGCCTCCGGCGCCGCCGTCCAGTGGCTACGGGACGGGATCGGCGTGATCGACCACGCCTCGGACCTCGAGCCGCTGGCCCGGTCGGTGGAGTCCAGCAACGGGGTGGTCGTCGTCCCCGCGTTCACCGGACTGGGAAGCCCCCACTGGGACCCCTTGGCCCGCGGCACCGTGACGGGGATCACCCGGGGCACGGGCCGGGCCCACCTGGCCCGGGCGGTCGTCGAGGCCATGGCCTTCCAGGTCCGGGATGTCGTCGAGGCGATGTCCGGCGCGCTGGTGGCACCCCTGTCGGTGCTCCGGGTCGACGGCGGTGCCTCGGTCATGGACCTGCTCCTGCAGATGCAGGCGGACCAGACCGGCATCCCGGTCGAGCGGCCCCGGTCGGTCGAGACGACGGCCCGGGGGGCGGCGATGCTGGCGGGCCTGGCCGAGGGCGTGTGGGGCTCGGTCGGAGATCTCACCGGGCTGTGGGCATCGGACGCCCGGTTCGAGGCGGCTGCCCCGCAGGGGGAGATCGACGCCGCCTCCCTGCAGTGGCGCCGGGCGCTGGCCCGGTCCCGGCACTGGGCCGAGGGCGGCTGACCGCCCGATCGGTCCGCCGCCTACCCCGCCGCCACGCGGTCGTGCAGCTCGCGCCAGCGGTGGTCGGCCAGCTCGGCCAGGGCGGCGATCCGTTGCTGCTCGCGTCCACGCAGCACCGGGGTCCGGCGCCCGGCCACCAGCACCAGACCGGGCCCGTCCAGGGGGACAGCGAGCGTCCCGTCTCCCCACGTGCGGTCGGGAGCCGGCCGGCCCGACCCGGGTGGGGGCTCGCCCTCGGAGACCACCACCTCTCCCGACGCCGCCTCCACCAGCAGGACGAACGTGGCGGAGAGGCTGCTGCGGGCCCGGGCGACAAGCTGGGCGAGCACGCCGGCGGCCGTCGTCTGGCGCACGAGCGCGCCGGCCGCCCCGATCAGCTCGGCCTGACGATCCGGCAGAGGGCCGTCGACGCTGCGCATCTCCTCGAGGGAGACCCCGTCGACCTCGAGGATCTCCCCTGCGAGCAGTTCGGCCAGGTCTTCGGTGGCGGTCACGACGCCGAGCTCGTCGACGACCTGGCCTTCGGTCCGTTGGAGGATGTCGATGGACACGACGTCCGCCCCGACCGCGCCGATCCGGCTCGCCACCGCCCCGAGGGCCCCGGGGCGATCCGGGAGGCGCACCCGGATCAGGAAGTTGGCCATGCCTCAGGCTAGGCCGTCGGTGTGAACACCCTGTTTCCGCCTGGTTACCAGATGGCGTCGTGCAAGGGTGCCCCGCAGGGCCTTCGCCGCCGCGCTGCCAGGCGACCCGTTGTCCCCGAGACGCGCCGTCCCCGACGCCCGGGAGGCATAGTGATCGACGTAGACCTGCCCGGACAGGCTGGCGATCGCCGCCATCAGGGCATCGGTGACCGCCCGCAGCTCGTCCGGCGTGGGTGCGCCACCCGATCCGTTGAGCCCGGCCGCCCGCGCCGCCCCTTCACCGGTCGTGATCCGGACCCCGCCGTACTCGTAGGTGAGGGGGGCGCCGAAGCGCACGCGGACCGGGTGGAACGGTCGCATCAGGCGCCTGCCCGGCGGTTGCACCCGGCGGGTGCCGCTGATCCCGACCGGGATGATCGGCACGTCGCACCCCAGCGCCAGACGGGCCGCCCCGGTGTGGCCCCGGTGCAGTCGTTCGTCGGGCGATCGGGTCCCCTCGGGGTAGATGCCGAGCATGCCCCCTGACCGCAGCACCTGCTTGGCGGTATCGAGGGCCCGCTGCGAGGCGTCCCCCCCACTCCGGTTCATCGGGATCTGTCCGGCGGCCCGGAAGAACCATGCCGTCCGCCAGTTGTCGAAGTACTCGGCCTTGGCGACGTAGGTCAGCCGCCGCCGCAGCACCAGGGGGAGGAAGAACGAGTCACAGAAGGACTGGTGGTTGGCCGCCACCACCACCGGGCCGTCCTTGGGAACGTGCTCGATGCCGTCGACCTCGACCCTCCAGAACAAGGTGAAGATCGGGGTGAGGATCACCTTCAGCATCCAGTAGGCCACAGGCCACGGTACCGCCGTCTGTGCTGTACTGCACCCCATGCCATCCGGTGACCCCGGGACCCCTCCCCCCGGCCCCGTCCCGCCGGACGCCGCGCGGCGCCTCACCCCGAAAGGGGCCCGGAGGCGGTTCGAGCTGATGGACTACGCCGCCCGCGCCTTCGCCACCGACGGCTACCACTCGACATCGGTCACCGCCATCGTCTCCGGCCTCGGCGTCGGCAAGGGCGTCTTCTACTGGTACTTCGACTCCAAGGACGAGCTGCTCCGCCAGATCCTCCTCGACGCCCAGCGCGAGATGCGCCTCGCCCAGCGCGAGGCGATCGCCGGCGAGCACGACCCTGGCCGCCGCATCGAACAGGGGATCCGGTCGTCCATCCGTTGGCTCAGCGACCACCGTCACCTGTTCGCCCTGATGGAGTTCGCCCGCACCGAGGAGCGGTTCGCCCCGATGATCCGCCAGAGCGAGCGCCGGACGGTGGCGGACGCGCTCCCCCATGTCAGCGCCGGCATCACCGCCGGGCTGCTCCGCCGGGAGGACCCGGTCGTCCTGACGACGGCCATCCTCGGCGTCACGTCCCACCTGGCCCGCGTGCTCGTTCTCGAACAGGGGGAGGAGGCGGACCGGGTAGCCGCAGCCGCCATCGCCTTCTGCCGCGAGGGCTACCGCAACACCGGGCCCCACCCGGGGGCTACCGGAGGCGGGTGAGCGCTTTGCGGAGGTTCCGGATCGCCTGGCCCGTGCGCTGTTCGTTCTCGATGAGCGCGAAGCGCACGTGGCCGTCGCCCCCCGTCCCGAACCCGACGCCCGGCGAGGTGGCGACGTCAGCCGTCTCGAGTAGGTGCTTGGCGAACTCCAACGACCCCATCTCCCGGTATGGCTCGGGGATCGGGGCCCACACGAACATCGTCCCGCGCGGCGGGCTCACCTCCCAGCCGATGCGACGCAGGCCGTCGCACAGGGCGTCCCTACGGGCCTGGTAGCACTCGTTGATCACCTTGGGGTAGTCGGGGGCCTCGTTCATCGCCACGATGGCGGCGATCTGGATCGGCTGGAACGTCCCATAGTCGAGATAGCTCTTCAACTTGGTCAACGCCTGGACGATGGCGGCGTTGCCGACCAAGAACCCGACCCGCCATCCGGCCATGGAGAACGACTTGGTCATCGTGTAAAGCTCGACCGCCACGTCCTTGGCTCCGGGGACCTCGAGGATCGAGGGCGGACGGTACCCGTCGAAGGCGATGTCCGCGTAGGCGAAGTCGTGCACCAGCACGATGTCGCGCTCGCGCGCGAACTCCACGATCCTCGTCATCCACGCCAGGTCCACGCACTCGGTGGTCGGGTTGTGTGGGAAGGAGAGGACCACCACCCGGGGCTTGGGCCACGCCGACTCCCACGCCTCCATCAGGTTGTCGAAGAACGCCTCGCCGGGGGTGGCGTCGGTGGCGTCGCCGGGCCCGTCGAGGCGCACGTGGCGGACGTCGGCCCCGGCGAAGAGCGGGGCGTAGATGTGGATCGGGTAGGACGGCGTGGGGACCAGCGCGGTGTCGCCCGGTCCCACCAGCACCCACATCAGATGGGAGAGCCCCTCCTTGGCACCGATGGTGGTGACCACCTCGGTGTCGGGGTCGATCGCGACGCCGAACTTCCGCAGGTAGAGGTCAGCGATGGCCTGGCGGATCTTCGGGATGCCCCGGCTGGCCGAGTAGCGGTGGTTCCGGGGGTTGCGCGCCGCCTCGGCCAGCTTCTCCACCGCGACGTCCGGCGAGGGGAGGTCAGGGTTGCCGAACCCCAGGTCGATCACGTCGCGTCCGTCGTGGCGGGCGGCTGCCTTGAGATCGTTCATCGTGGCGAACACGTAGGGCGGCAGACCGTTGATGCGGCGGAACTCCATGGAAGGAGGCTACCGCTCCTCGCGCACGACAGGTCACGGGCGCGGGACCCGATCGGCTGCCGCCGCCACCTCCTCGAGCGAGCCGGACCAGCCGCACACCGCCCAGGTCGCACCCGCGTCGGCCAGGGCGGCCAGCTGGCGGGCGATGCTGCCCACCCCACCTTCGAGGGGGCCGCCCCAGGTCACCTCCACGCCCTCGTCGACCAGGGACCTCACCTGTTCCACCGGAGCGCCCCAGAGGTTCACCGCTCCTCCCACCGTCCTCGCCAGCTCCACCGATGCCCGGTGGCGACCGCCGACCCACACCGGGATCCCCCGGGCGACGAGTGCCACGGCCACCGCGGCGAGACGCACCCGGCGGACCTCGGGGGGCTCGAAGGCGATGCCGAACGCCTCGTTCTCCGCCCGGCTGAGGTGGTCCCCCGTTCCGAGGCCGGCGACGAGGCGACCGCCGGACAGGGAGGAGACCCCGGCCAGCTCGGCCACCAGGACCTCGTCGGGAAGGAGCCCGATCCTCGCCACCAGCGTGCCGATGCCGATCGTCCTCGTGGAGGCGGCGAGCGCTCCGAGCAGCGGCCCGGACGCGATCGCCGGGCGCGCCGGCTGGCCCATCGGCCACAGGTGGTCGAAGCAGAACACCCCGTCGAGGCCCAGCTCCTCGGCCCGGCGCGCGGCGGCCAGGGCTGCGTCGGCCCCGTCGCGGAACTGCGGGAGGGTGGTCCCGATCCTCACCGCACCCGGCCGCCATGGCACGGAGGTTCCGGGGCCCGCAACGGTTGCGGCGGATCGGGCGGTCCGGCGTTCACCCGGAGGATTCGACCCGGGTCTTGAGGTCCCGGAGCGCGATCGTCATGATCCGGCTCTGAGCGCGCATCTTGATGAACCCGGGGAGGGGGACCTTCATCTCGACCTCGAGCCGGTAGGTGACCTCGGTGCCGCCGTCCGCCGGTTCGAACAGGTACGAGCCGTCGAGCTTGGCGGTGATGTCCCCGCGGGTCTGCACCCACGAGAGGGAGCGCGGCGCCTCGCTGAAGTCGTAGGCGAGGGTGTAGCTGGTGCTGCGGCCGAACGCCGCAGCCCGGAAGGTCACCAGGAGGGGCCGGCCCTGGTCGTCCCGGTCATGGACGGTGACCTCTTTGATGTCCCCCGCCCACTGCGGGTACGCGTCGATGTCACTGCTGACGGCGAAGCACCGCTCCGGCGACGCCGCCACCACCATGCGCTCGGTGGCCAGATCCGCCACGTTCAGCCCTCCTGTTCGAGTTGATGCGCCCGTCGACCCACCGGAGCCGTCAGCCTTGCACGTCTGCAAGCGCCCCAGCCAGCCTAGATGCGAGATGGTCGTAACCGAAGGACGATTCGGCCCGGACCCGGGCGGCGCGGCCCATGCGCGCCCGGCGCCCGTCGTCCCCGAGGAGCCGGCCGATCGAGGCCGCCACCGCCCGTGCGTCTCCGGGGTCCCCGACGACGAGGCCGGTCTGCCCGTCGACCACCGCCTCCCCCGCTCCCCCGGAGTCGCCGGCCACCTGGGGCACCCCGGCGGCAGCGGCCTCGAGGAAGACGATCCCGAAGCCCTCCTGTTCCAGGCCGAACCAGCGGTTGCGACACACCATGGCGAACACGTCGGCCGCCCCGACCAGTCGCGGGAGGTCTGCGTCCGACACCCCGCCGAGCAACTGCACCGGTGCCCGGTGGCCGACGACGCGCCGGGCGAGCCGCTCCCGGTCGCGCCCCCGCCCGGCGATGGCCACCGTCAGGTCGGGATGCGATCCGGCGAGGAGCGCCGCCGCGTCGATCAACGTGTCCATCCCCTTGCGCGGGACCAGCCGGGAGACGCTGACCACCAGCCTGCCCTCGCCCGGCAGCCCCAGGTCCTCCCTCGCCCGGCGCCGCTGCGCGTCCGACAGCGGGCGGAAGCGGTCGACGTCGACCCCGGGTGGGATCTCCACGACGGGAGGCATCCCGCGTCCGCGCACCGCCCGGGTGGCCTCCGCGGCCGGGTAGCCCCCGGCCGAGACCGCGACGACGCTCCCGCGGAGCGTCCGGGCCAGCACGGCCCGGCTCACCGGCAGCCGCCCGGGAACGGCCACCTCGGCCCCGTGGAGCAGCACCGCGTAGGGGAGGCCCAGGCTGGAGCCGAGGGCGCCGAGCGGGAAGGCCGGGTCGATCACCACCAGGCGGGCCCCGACCCGCTCCGCGGTCTCGCGGATGCGTCGTACCAACGCCGGAGTCGGCAGCAGCACCCGTCGCCCGACCCGCTCGATACGGATGCCGGCCGCGGCCTGCGCCCGGTCGAACGCAGCCGCTCCGGGGTCGGACGAGGCGGTCAGCACCGCGAACGTGTCCGGGTCCATCCGGCGCCACAGCTCCCAGAGGTAGGCCTGGATCCCGCCGACCTTGGGGGGGAAGTCGTTGGTGACCAGCAGGTGGGTCACGTGCCCCGCCTCGCGAGGTCGTCCCTCCCGAGCCGGCGGGCGGCCCAGGAGGCGTGCTCGACGATCAGGGGGTCCGGGTGGCCGAGCGCGCGGCGCAGGGCGGTCACGGTGGCGGGATCGGAGCCGTCCCCCACGTTCCCGAGGGCGACCAGGGCGTTACGCCGCAGGTAGCGGGCCTCTCGGCCGGGGATGTAGAACCGCCCGAAGCGGGCGACGATCTCCCCGTCGTCCATCTCCAGCAGGGCCAGGAGGTCCACCTCTCCGTCCCCATCGGCCTCCGCCGGCGGGGGCGGATGGCGGCGTCCGGCGACCTGGTTGATCGGACAGGCCTGCTGGCACGCGTCGCATCCGTAGACCCTCCGGCCCAACGCCTCCCGGAACTCGGGGGGGATCGGTCCCGGCGCCTGCAGCAGCCAGGCGAGGCAGCGGCGGGCGTCGAGCACCCCCGGCTCGTCCAGGGCGCCGGTGGGGCAGGCGTCCCGGCAACGGGTGCACCGGCCGCACCCCGACCCGTGCTCCATGGGTGCGGCGGTCGGCTTGTCGACCTCCCACAGGGGCGCGTCGGTCACGACGCTGCCCAGGAGGAACCACGACCCCAGCCCGGGCAGCAACAGCAGGGTGTTCTTCCCGAACCATCCCAGCCCGGCCCGGTGGGCGGCGGCCCGGTCGACCAGGGCGTTGTCGTCGCAGACGACGGTGGCCCGCCACCCGTGCGCCACCAGCGTCTCCGCCATGGAGTGGAGAGTTCGCCGGAGGGGTCCGTAGTGGTCCCGGTGGGAGTACCGGGCGACGGAACCAGTGGGCCGGGCGCTGGAAGCGTGCCCCGGCGCCGGTGCCGGTTCCGCCGGGCCGGGTCGCTCGCGCTCGTACCCCCAGGCGCCGACCACCAGGGAACGGGCTCCGGGGAGGATGCGTTGCGGATCGGTGGAACGATCCGGGTTCCGGTAGGTGAACTGCATGCCGGCGTGCAGCCCCCGCCGCCTGCGCTCGACCAGATGCCGGCGCGCCTCGGAGAGCTCCTCGGCGGGCGCAATGCCGACCGCGGCCAGGCCCTCCGCCATTCCCTGCCCGACCACCACCGACGCCAGCCGGCCCCCGGTGTCCGAAGACCGCGTCGGCGCCGCCGCAGTGTCGAGCATGCCCCCATGCTGGCACGTCCGTCGACGAGTCCACTCCACGCCGATCAGGCCCGGTTCAGACCTCGGAGCCACCGGACGGCCGCAGGTCCGAAGGTCCGGGAGCACCCCCGATCGGGGTGTGGCCGGTCATCCGGCCCGGCGGGTGTGGCGGACCCCCGGGACGAGGCCGGCCCGTTCGAGGAGCCGGACCGCCCTCGCCTCGTCGGCGTCGACCACCACCGCGTCGTCGGGGTGGCGGCCGAGGATGAAGGTCACGACGCAGTCGCCGCATACGGGGGTGCCCCGATGGCCGCAGTCGGCGCAGTCGATGGTGAGATCCGTGCCGGGTGCGTCGGGTCGACCGGCGATCGCAAGCGCCGACGCCTCGTCCAGCGCCCGTGGGCTGGGAACGCGGACTCGATCTTCGCGATCGGCGGTGTGCGGCGGGGTTGGTCCGGTCACGATGCGGCCTCCTCAGGTGGGCGGGGGGAACGGTCTGCCTGCAGGCGTCACTCTCGCGGAAGGGTGTGACGTCGGCGGGGCGCTCGGTGCCCGGCGGCGTCGGTGCCCGGCGGCGTCGGTGCCCGCCGGGGCGCTCAGTACCCGGCGACGGGGTCGACCATGCCGACCAGCCGTTCGCCCCGGGCGAACCGCCCGACGTTCACCCGGATCCGCTCGGCCAGGAGCGGTCGGACCATCTCCATGGTGTCTGCGGTGTGGGGGGTGACGATGCAGTTCGGGAGGGTCCACAGCGGATGGCCGACGGGCAGCGGCTCCGGGTCGGTGACGTCCAGCGCGGCTCCGCCGATCGACCCCGCGCGCAACGCCTCCACGAGGGCGTCCGTGTCCACGTGGCGCCCCCGGGCCACGTTGACCAACCAGCTCCCCGTATCCATGGCCGCCAGCTCCCCGGCCCCGATGACCCGCTCGGTGGCAGGGCTGAGTGCCAGGGCGACGAACACGACTGCGGCACCGGGGAGGACGGCCCCGAGGTCTGAGAGGGAGACGGTGCGGACCGCGCCGGGCGCCGGGTCGGTCGAGCGGCGGACCACGGTCGCCTGCACCCGGAACGGCCGCAGGAGCTCGAGCAACGAGGTGGCGATGCCCCCGCCCCCGAGGATGGTCACCCGTTGGTCGTAGAGGCTCGTCCCGGCAGGTTCGCCCCACGACCGCGCCTCGACCCGGGTACGGAGCCGGCGCAGGCCGGCCAAGGCCAGCGCCAGCGCGTGCTCGGCGACCGGGTCCGCATAGGCGCCCTTGGCACACGACCACAGTCGACGGTCGTCGAGGATGCCGGCCTCGACCACCGCCTCCACCCCGGCGAAGGGGAGCTGGACCCATCGGACCGCCCCCGCCTCTGCGAGTGCGTCGCCCAGTCCGCCCACGTCCGCGGCATCCAGCCAGACCAGCCCGTCGGGATCGTCCCCGATGCCCACGACGTCCCCGCCGCCCTCCTCGACCGCTGTCCGTGCGAACGAAGCCGGGCGGGGTCCGATGGCGATGCGGGGACGGTCCATTGGCGACGACATTACCGTCCGGCGTCCGGCGTCCGGCGTCCGGCGTCCG
>JAJYYG010000114.1 GCA_021801235.1 Actinomycetes bacterium | reverse complement strand
CTCGGCGCCTACGCTCCCAAACACTGAGTTAGGTAATACAGCCCGCCAGCTCAGATACAGCCGTTCACCTGGAAGAACGTCAGCCGGTCAGGAGCTAGCCCGGAAACTCCCGCTAGGCCACCAGCAGGGCTCCGAAGCGTTGCGGGGGTTGCCGACCGCTGCGCCGGCAGCCCCGCTGGTCGTCCTCATCGACAGCGTGGACGGCCCGATCCGGTGTGGGTAGAGGCGAGACGAAATAGGTCGGCTCGTCGCCCGACAGGAAGGACAGCACCAGTGAGCATCACTACCAGCGTGGCCGGCAAGCCGTTGTTGAGTGTCGAGGAGGTGAGCATCCTCCTTGGGCAGAGTCGGTCCTCCGTATACCGCTCCATCCAGCGCGGCGATCTACCGCTGCCCGCGTTCCGGCTCAACGGCCGGTTGCGGGTTCCCCGCCGGGCGGTCGAGCGGCTCCTCGACGGCGAGGTGCTCATCGGGACGCCGGCGCTGGCGCTGGCGCTGGCGCCGTCGTCTCCGAACCTTGCGGGTGATGAGGCGCCTACGGGCGAGAGCTCGTCGCCGTCGCGGGCGGCAGGTTGACGCTGCGCCCGGCGAGGACCTCCATCACGTGGTCGGCCGCCCGGCGGTCTTCGGCGGGGACGGCGTCGGTGTAGTGCCGGGCCATCCGGACGGTCGACCAGCCAAGCCGGGCCTGCTTCTGTGCTTCGGAGATCACCGAGTCGACGGTGGTGGCGTGGAAGTGGCGCAGCGAGTGGAGGTGCACGTCGTCGGCGACCCCGGCCCGTTGGCGGACCGTGGCGAACGAGTGGCTCATCCAGTCGGGGTTCGGCGGCCGGCGGCCACCCGGTTCGAACGAGAACACGAACGCCCGGTCGCAAACGTCGGTCTCGCAGCTCGCGGCCAGCCGCTCCTGCTCCCGGCGTAGGGCGCCGAGAGCGCACAGCGTGTCGGCGTCGATGGCGAGCCGTCGGACGCTGGCATGCGTCTTCGGTTCCCGCGCCGAGCTGCTACCGCCGGAGGAGACGACTCCCTCGTCGATCCGCACCACGGCCCTAATGGTGTCGATGTCGTCCCAGCGAAGGGCGCACGCTTCTCCTCGCCGCATACCGGTAGCGGCGACCAGGCGGATAAACGTGGCGAGTCGGGGGTCCTCATCCGCGGCCGCCTGCAGCAGGCCAAGCACTTCGCCGGGCTCCGGGGCCCGCACGGGTCGGGGCCGCTCGGCCGCCGACCACGTCGGCAGCTCGGTGTCGGTGATCGGGTTCGGCAACGTGTTACCGCTCCACTTCCGCGCCAGTCGACACGACCGGTGGAGCAGGGCCCGCACCAGGCGCACGGTCGTCTGCCCGGCGCCGGCTTCCTTCAGGGCGCGGAAGTATTGCTCCACCTCGTACGGCGTCAGCTCCGTGATGCGGCGGGTTCCGATCGAGGTGCGGACATGGCGTGCCCACACACCCTCGTAGCCGCGCACGGTATTGGGGCTCAGATCCTGCCAGCCGTTGTGCTTCCAGCCCTCGATGGCGTCGTTGATCGTCGTCTGCTCCGCCCACGGCCGATTCGAGGGCGATGGGACGGCTGGCGTCGGCTGGGCCCTGAGCGAGCGCTCCTGCTCGGCCACCAGGCGGGCGAGCTCGCGGCGGCCGGTCGCTTGGTGCCGTGGAAGGTGACGCTACGGTGCCGGACCCGTCCGTGGTCGTCCCGGCCGACGAAGATCCGCAGCTCCCACACGCCGGGCCGCTTCTCGCGCATGCTCCCTCGCATCGTCGTTCCCGCTCCCGTTGCTCGACCAATTGTTGGGATAGCTGTTGGGATGACGCTAGCAGGAGGTGCCCCCAAGGAAGCAGATACCCAGCTTGAACTGGGATTTCATGCGAGCCGGCGGTGGGAATCGAACCCACGACCTGACGATTACAAGTCGTCTGCGCTACCAACTGCGCCACACCGGCCGGAGACGGATCGCAGCCCGAGCACTGCGCCTCGCGCATCCTAACCGGGCCGCTCCGCCGGTCCGGGCCCTGCGTGCCGCGCCGACCGCGCCGGCCCTGCGCGCCGCGTCGTCCCCGTCGTCCCCGTCGCGGGCGGTGGAGCTTCGGCGGGGATGCTTGCATCCACCTCCTGCGGTTGGCAGGCTGGCCGGGAATGACCGAAGCCTCCCACCCCGGCGGTCACCGCCCGGGGCAGTCGTCGGCGACCGGCTCTGGTGCCGCGCTCCCGGTCGGTCGCACACTGGTGGTGTTGGCGCTGTTCGTGGTGGTGACCGTCGTCCTCCTCGGTCAGGTCCACCCCACCACGACCGTCGTGCCGGCCGCGGGAGCGCCGGCGACCACCGCCCCGCCCGGGTCCCCGTCGACGACCTCCACGCCGGCCGGCAACGGCACCGCCACCACCACCCCGCCGGGCAAGGTGCCCGTCCTGGTGGCGAACGGATCAGGAGTGACGGGTGCCGCCGGGCTCATCTCCACCCGACTGCAGACCGCCGGATGGGAGGTGCTCCCCCCGGTGAACGCATCCTCCAACGTCGGGACCTCCACCGTGTACTACGTCAGCGGCCACCAGGCCTCGGCGGACGGGGTCGCCGCCAGTCTCGGGCTGGCGTCGTCTGCGGTGCGCCCGTACGCATCCTCGGTTCCGGTCAGCGCGATCGGCACCGCCGTCGTGGTGGTGGTGGCCGGGCCCGACCTGGCCGCGCACGACTCGACCGCGACCACCGCGAAGGCCGGTTGAACCGTGAGGTGGTGCGCCGGCGCGTGCCGCCGGCCGCGCCGCTCTCCTCGCCGCTCCGGCGCCGGGCGCACCCGTTGACGGACCCCGGCGGGGGGCACGTACTCGACGATGCCGCCGCCGCACGGCTCGCTCCCCTGCTCCGCTCACCGTCCTCGACAGCGATCCTCACCGACTTCGACGGCACGCTGGCCCCGATCGTGGAGGACCCGGCGTCGGCGCGGCCGCTCCCGGAGGCCGAGACCGTCCTCCGCGAGCTGGCCCGACGGTTCAAGGTGGTTGCCGTCGTCTCGGGCCGCCCGCTGGCGTTCCTCACCGACCGGCTGCCCGCGGCCGACGGAGTGGCGCTGGTCGGCCTCTACGGCCTCGAGCGCTCGGGCACGGTGGACGGCCCGGACGCTCTGGTCCCCGGCCGCGCCAGTCGGCGCTGGCGACCGGTGGTGGTCGGGGTCGTCGACCGGCTGCGAGCAGTGCTCCCCGCCGAGGTGGGCGTCGAGGACAAGGGAATGACCACCGCGGTCCACTGGCGGCGCCGACCCGATCTGGCGGAGCTGGCCCGGGCGGCCGTGGCGGAGGAAGCGGCCCGGACCGGTCTGGTCGCCCACGACGGGAGGATGAGCGTCGAGCTACGGCCACCGCTCGGGGTCGACAAGGGCTCGACCGTGACCGACCTGGTTCGGGGCTGCACCGCGGCGTGCTTCCTGGGCGACGACCTCGGCGACCTCCCGGCATTCGACGTGCTCGACGCGCTGTCGGCTTCGGGTGCGATGGACACGGTCACCGTGGCCGCCCGCGACCGCGAGAGCGCGCCCGAAGTGCTCGCCGCCGCCGACCTGGTCGTCCCGGGTCCCGCCGGAGCGCTCGACGTGCTGGCCTGGCTGGCCGACCGGGCCGACCGGGCCGACCGGGCCGACCAGGCCGACGGGTCGCCCGACTGATCCTTTCAGCCGGCCGCGGCGAGCTGGTCGTCCAACCAGTGGCCGGGCGAGCGCTCGAGGATCAGGCGGCGGAGCGCGGCCCCCTGGGCGGCCCGCTCCGCCGGCTCGAGGGCGAGCGCGCGGGCGAGGACGGACGCGGTGTCCGCCACGTCGAACGGGTTGACGGGGTGAACGTACGGATGCAGCTCGTCGAACGCGCCCGCCTCCCGGGAGAGCGCCAGCACCCCGCGGGAGTTCACCAGCGGACCCTCCTTGGCCACGAGGTTGAGCCCGTCCCGGACCGGATTGACGAGCAGCACGTCGTAGCGCCCGAAGGCGGCGAGTGCGCGGGGCCGGTCGTCCTCGACGGTGAGGATCACCGGGGTCCAGCCGGGTGTCCCCCACCGCTCGTTGATCCGGGCGACGGTCGACTCGACCTCGTTCTGGTAGGCGATGTACTCGGCGAGCCCCTGGCGCGACGGGTAGGTGGCTGCCACGAACACGGTGCGGCCCCGGAGCGCGGGCTCCCGGGCCAGCAGCTCGTCGAAGGCCCAGAAGCCGCGCAGCAGGTTCTTCGAGGGCTCCATGCGGTCGACCCGGGCGATCACCATGCGGTCCTCCCCGCCGATCGCCTCGTCGAGCCGGGCGCGGGCCGCCCGCACCTCGGGCCGGGCCGCCGAGGCGGCCAACCGCTCGGGGTCGGCGGTGAGCGCGGAGGCGAACGTCTGGACGTCGTCGCCGTGCCGGTCGGCGAGCTCCTCCTGGCAGGCGACGTACCCCTTGGCCCAGCGGCGGGTGTGGAACCCGCAGGTGTCGAAGCCGGCCATCCCGTCGAGGAGCTCCCGGCCCGCCGAGGTCGGGAGCATCCTCAAGATGGAGGGATCGGCAAAGGGGGTGTGGGTGAAGTGCACCGTCCTGAGGTCCGGGCGGTCCGCCTTCAGCACCGGCCCGACCAGGGCCAGGTGGTAGTCGTGGACGAGGACCCGGCCGTTGGGGGGTGCCACCTTGGCCACCTGGCGGGCGAACACCCGGTTGTACTCGCGATAGGCGTCCCACGCGTCGGACCAGTGGCCGTCCGACCGGGGCCGGCGGGCGGCGTCGAACAGGTGATGGTGGCAGAACCACAGCGACGCGTTGGAGATCACGTCGTAGGCGAGTCGGTACGTCTCGGGGTCGACGTCCAACAGCTCGAGGTGCATCCCGTCTCCGGTGATCAGCCCCTCGTCCCGCGCCGTGCGGTCGGCGTCCCCGAGGGTGGCCGCCACCCAGGTGGCCCCGGTTCCCTGGAGCAGGGGTTGGAGGGAGCCGGCCAGGCCTCCTGCCGCCTCGCCCGCCACCGGACGACCGTCCTCGAAGTGGAACGCGAGCGGCCCCCGATTGGAGACGACCACGGTGTCCGCCAGCGAGCCGGGTCCGCGACCGACCGGTTGCGTGTCAGCCATCCCGCCACGCTACCCTGCGCCGTCCCGGGCCCACCCTGTGGGGCGGGACCGCCGGGACCGGTCAGCGGCCCCCGGTGACCCCGGCCCGTTCCAGGGCGCTGCGGAGGATGTCCGTGGCCTGCGGCCGGAGCTCGGAGAGAGGACGGTTGCGGTGGACGCGGACCCCGAGGTCGACCTGGGCGACCGTGTCGGCGCCGAACGCGTCGGCCACGTCGATCAGCAGGGCGAGCTCGACGGCGTACCCGTCGGCCAGCCCGCACTTGTCGATCACCGTGCGCGGGGCCGCCGTCTCGCCCGCCAGGGGTTGGATCACGCCGGCCAGGGTGGGGAAGAGGAGGTCGATCAGCGGCTTCGCCATGAGCTCGGTGACCCGACCACCCCCGTCCGGGGCCCCGTGCAACGGACGCTCATAGAAGCCCTTGACCAGCGAGGTCGAACTGTCGAGGAGCAGGGGCCCGAGGAGGCCCGTGACGAAGTGGGCGCCGAAGTTGGTCACGTCGGCATCCACGAAGGCCAGCAGGTCGCCCGAGGCGGCCTCGACCGCGACCCGCATGGCCTGGCCCTTGCCGCCCGGGTCCCCGGGGTCGCGCGGGCCGGCCACCACCACTCGGGCACCTGCCCGCTCCGCCTCCGCCCGCGTCCCGTCGGTCGACCCGTCGTCGACCACGATCACCTCGTCGAGGAGGGGCACCCCCCCGCCCCGTCCGGTGAGCTCGCTGACGATCGTCCGGACGATGGCGCCCACGGTCGTCGCCTCGTTGCGGGCGGGAATGCACACCGACACCCGGCGGCCGGACTTGGCCTCAGCCAGGGCGGCGGCGGTGAAGCCGAGATGGGAGAAGGTGCGGTGCCGGGAGGGGCCCGCCGGATCGCCGTCCCCGTCGCTGGCCGGAAGGTCCATGGTGGCCCCCACTGTAATTGGCGGCCCCGTACCGGCGGTCCGGACCCGGTTCGACGGGAGGTCCGGCTTCACGGTGACCGGCGGTCCGGACCCGCATTGACGGGCAGGTCCGGACCCGCATTGACGGGACGCCCGGTATCGTCCAACATAGAAGGATCATCCAGAGCGGCTGAGGGACCGGGCCCAGCGACGCCGCGGCAACCAGAACGGAGAACGACCCACCGCAGTGGGGCCTCTCGTGCCAGGTGCCAATGCCCGAGCGATGAGGAGACTGCTGTGGACTTTGTTTCTGGGCTGCGCTGTCGTGAGTGTGGACGCGCCTATCCGGCCGAGGCGCTGCACGTGTGCGATTTCTGCTTCGGGCCGCTCGAGGTGACCTACGACTACGAACGGATCGCCGCCACGGTGACCCGGGAACGCGTGGAGGCCGGCCCCCGCACCATCTGGCGCTATGCCGACCTGCTCCCGGTGAGCGACCCCAGCCCGGTCGATCTGGGCGCCGGGTTCACGCCGCTGGTGCGGGCGGACCGGCTGGCCGCCGAGCTCGGGCTCGGGGAGCTGTGGATCAAGGACGACACGGCCAACCCGACCGGTTCGTTCAAGGACAGGGTCGTGTCGGTGGCGCTGACCAAGGCCCGGCAGCTGGGCTTCAAGGTGGCGGCCTGTGCTTCGACCGGCAACCTGGCCAACTCGGTCGCAGCGCACGCCGCCCGGGCCGGCATGGAATCGGTCGTCCTGATCCCCGCCGACCTCGAGCGGGCGAAAGTGACGATGACGACGGTCTACGGCGGGCGCGTGGTCGCCGTGCAGGGGACCTACGACGACGTGAACCGTCTGTGCGCCGAGCTCACCAGCGAGCGGCCCTCGTGGGCGTTCGTGAACGTCAACGTGCGGACCTACTACGCCGAGGGCTCGAAGACGCTCGCCTTCGAGGTGGCCGAGCAGCTCGGATGGCAGGCTCCCGACCACGTGGTGGTGCCCATCGGCTCCGGGAGCCAGCTGACCAAGGTCGCCAAGGGGTTCGAGGAGCTCGGTCGGGTGGGTCTGCTCGACGAGGTGCCCACGGTGCGCATCTCCGGGGCCCAGGCCGACGGTTGCTCGCCGGTGGCCACTGCGTTCGCCGAGGGGACCGACGCCATCCGGCCGGTGAAGCCGTCCACGATCGCCAAGTCCCTGGCAATCGGCAACCCGGCCGACGGCTGGTACGCGCTCGACGTCATCCGCAGGACAGGGGGCGCGTGCGCGTCGGTCACCGACGAGGAGATCCTGGACGGGATCCGGCTCCTCGCCCGCACCGAAGGGATCTTCGCCGAGACGGCCGGAGGGGTGACGATCGCCACGTTGGCCAAGCTGGCCGCGTCCGGCGCGGTCCGGCCCGACGAGCGGGTGGTGGCCCTGGTGACCGGCCACGGGCTCAAGACGGTCGAAGCGCTGGCAGCGACCGAGGGACCCACCGCCACCATCGCCCCCACCCTCGAGGCATTCGACGAAGCGTTCGAAACGTTCGAATCGCCGGCCGGTGGAACCGACCCCTCCGACCCGGCCGGCGTCCCTGACGGCACGCCGGGTACCGATCCATCCACAAGGAGTGTCCGATGAGCATCTCGATCCGTGTCCCCGCCCAGCTCCGCACCCTCACCGGCGGTGCCGGCGAGGTGTCCGTCGAAGGGTCGACGGTGGGCGAGGCGCTCAAGGCGCTCGACGCGGCCCACCCGGGGTTCGGCGAGCGGCTGTTCGACGAGGGCGGCAACCTGCGGAGGTTCGTGAACGTGTTCCTCGCCGACGAGGACGTCCGGTTCCTGGGCGGCCTCGACGCCCCGGTGGCCGACGGCCAGACTTTGTCCGTCGTGCCGGCCGTCGCCGGAGGCTGACCGGGGGGAGAGCCGGAGGCTGACCGGGGGGAGAGCTAGCGTTCGCTCATGATCCGACGAGCAGTCCCCGTCACGACAGCGTGCTCGCTGCTGCTCGCCGCTCTCATTGGATCTGGAGCACTGGGGAGTCCGGCACCGGTTGCCGCGACCGCCGTTTCCCCACCGACTCCTTCCGCCCCTCGGATCGTCGGCTCGGACTACGGCCAGTTCACCAGCGTCTCTTGTCCGACGGCGCAGCAGTGCTACGCGGTAGGGGCCAAGACGGTGACACCGGGTGGCATCGGCTCGATCACCACCCATTTCGCCGGAGTGGCCCTGTCGACGGCCAACGGGGGGAGGAGCTGGACTCAGCTGACACTCCCTGGTGGGACGGGCGCATTGGCTGCAATCGCCTGCCCGAGCACGACGACATGCTTCGCGGCGGGATCGAACTTCACCAGCGCGGGGACGTTCAGCGGCTTTGTGATCTTGGCGACGACGGATGGAGGCGCAACGTGGACCCCCCAGGGCCAGAGCGTCTCCGGGGGTTACGGTGGCGTGCTCTCTCTCTCGTGCATGTCGACGACCGCGTGCGTCGCGGTGGGTGCCGACACCTCGGAGTACGGTCCCGTCGTGTTCACGACGGTCGACGGCGGGACCGTCTGGACATCGGAGAGCCTTCCTCGCCAGGTTGGGCCACTTTCGGGTGTCGACTGCGTCTCGTCGTCGACCTGCTACGCGGTAGGGAGCGACTTCACCGACGGAACGCTCAACTCGCCGACGGCCATGGTGCTCGTCTCCACCGACGGGGGAGCTGACTGGGCCGTACTGCCCTCTCCTACGGGCGCGAGCCAGCTGGGCTCCATCAGCTGCACGTCGGTGTCCGACTGCTCGGCAACCGGCGTGAACGCCAACGTCCTCGTCGCTCCGACCGGGATGGTCCTGACGACCACGGACGGCGGCGCGACCTGGACGACCGAAGTGCTCCCCGCCACGGTCGGCCCGCTGCCCGCCATTGCCTGCCCCACGAGTCTCGACTGTGTCGTCGTCGGTGAGTCGTTCGCGGGGTACCCCGCGAGCACGTACGGCCCCCCGACCGGAACGCCCGGCGTCGTCCTGGTGACTGTCGACGGTGGTGCCCGATGGTCCAGCCCAGGGCTCCCGACGCCGGTAGGTCCGCTCTCCGGTGTCGATTGTCCTACGGTCGCTGACTGTGTCGCGGTCGGCCAGAACACGAATGAACCGGGGACCAACGGTGTCATCGTGGCGACAGCCGATGGTGGGTCCACCTGGGACCTCCAGGTCACTCCCCCGCAAGCCAGCGAAGGCGCTCTGGCCGCGCCGGTGGTCGGGATGGCCGCGATGCCCGACGGCCAGGGTTACTGGCTGACCAATGCAGAAGGCGCAGTCTCCCCGCACGGGAACGCCCTCGACTACGGCTCGCCCTCGGGTCCTCTCGACGCGCCCATCACCCACATCGTGGCCACCCCCGACGGCAAGGGTTACTGGATGGTCGCCGCTGACGGAGGAGTCTTCGCCTTCGGCGATGCTCCCTTCTACGGTTCCATGGGGGACCGTCGTCTGAACGCACCCGTGGTCGACATCGCTCCCACGCCGGACGGGAAGGGCTACTGGCTGGTCGCCGCCGACGGGGGCGTCTTCGCCTTCGGCGATGCCGCGTTCCGCGGGTCGATGGGTGGGCGGCACCTGAACCGACCGGTCGTCGGGATCGAAGCCGACCGAGCGAGCGGGGGGTACTGGCTGGTCGCCTCCGACGGCGGCATCTTCGCCTTCGGGGCCCCTTTCTACGGCTCCACCGGATCGCTCGTCCTCAACGAGCCGGTCGACGGCATGGCTGCCGCGACAACGGGCCAGGGTTACCGACTGGTCGCCTCCGACGGCGGTATCTTCGCCTTCGGCGGTGCTCCCTTCTACGGGTCCATGGGTGGGATCCCTCTGGTCGCCCCGGTGGTCGGCATGGCGACCGATGGCGCAACAGGGGGCTACTGGATGGTCGCGGCCGACGGTGGAGTCTTCGCGTTCTCGGCCCCGTTCTTCGGTGCCGATTGACCTTCGGCCCCGGGTACCGGCGACCTGGGTGGTGCGGGGCGCCTCCGGCTGTGGCGGGATGGTGGTCCGCAGGTTTGCAGGAATGTCGGGATCGAGGCCGGGGACCCACTGGCCTGGCCTTTCGGGGGTGCGGTTGCAACCCGGCCCCGGACGTGGTTTGCTGTTAGCACTCGACAGTCAAGAGTGCTAACTATCACGGAGGAACACCAGATGGCCAAGTTGATCACGTTCGACGAGGAGGCCCGCCGGTCCCTCGAGAGCGGCATGAACAAGCTCGCAGACGCGGTACGCGTCACGCTCGGCCCCAAGGGGCGCAACGTCGTCCTCGACAAGAAGTGGGGCGCCCCGACGATCACCAACGACGGCGTGTCCATCGCCAAGGACATCGAGCTCGAGGATCCGTTCGAACGGATCGGGGCCGAGCTCGTCAAGGAGGTGGCGAAGAAGACCGACGATGTCGCCGGTGACGGGACGACGACCGCCACGGTGCTGGCCTGGGCCATGGTCCACGAGGGCCTGCGCAACGTCGCCGCCGGCGCCAACCCGATGAGCCTCAAGAAGGGGATCGAGGCCGGCGTCGAGTCCGCGGTCGCCGCACTCCGGGGCATCGCCCGTGAGACGGACTCCAAGGGGCAGATCGCCCAGGTGGCTTCGATCTCCGCCGCCGACACCGAGATCGGAGGCATGATCTCGGAGGCCATCGACAAGGTGGGCAAGGACGGCGTGATCACCGTCGAGGAGTCCCAGACCTTCGGGATGGACATGGACCTGGTCGAGGGGATGCGGTTCGACAAGGGCTACATCTCGCCCTACTTCGTCTCGGATCCCGAGCGCATGGAGGCCGTCCTCGAGGACTGCTACGTGCTCCTCGTCAGCTCGAAGATCACCGCGGTGCGCGACCTGCTCCCGCTGCTCGAGAAGGTGATGCAGAGCGGCAAGCCGCTCGCCATCATCGCCGAGGACCTCGAGGGCGAGGCGCTCGCCACCCTGGTGGTCAACAAGATCCGCGGCACGTTCAAGAGCGTGGCGGTCAAGGCCCCCGGCTTCGGCGAACGTCGCAAGGCGATGTTGCAGGACATCGCCATCCTCACCGGCGGTCAGGTGATCACGGAAGAGGTGGGGCTCAAGCTCGAGACGGTCGGCCTCGACCTCCTCGGCCAGGCCCGCAAGATCGTGGTGACCAAGGACGAGACCACCATCGTCGAGGGCTCGGGTTCCGACGACGAGATCAAGGGCCGGATCAACCAGATCAAGGCCGAGATCGAGAACACCGACTCCGACTACGACCGCGAGAAGCTCCAGGAGCGCCTGGCCAAGCTGTCGGGCGGCGTGGCCGTCATCAAGGTCGGGGCGGCGACGGAGGTCGAGCTGAAGGAGAAGAAGCACCGCATCGAGGACGCGGTGTCGACCACCAAGGCCGCCATCGAGGAAGGGGTCGTCCCCGGCGGCGGGGTCGCCCTGCTGCGTGCCCAGACGTCCGTGCTCGAGACTGCCGACAAGCTCGAAGGTGACGAGGCCACCGGGGCCCGCATCGTCGCCCGTGCCGTGGAGGAGCCACTGAAGCAGATCGCGGTGAACGCCGGCATGGAGGGCGGGGTCATCGTCGACCGGGTCCGCAACCTGAAGAAGGCGACCGAAGGGCTCAACGCGGCCACCGGCGAGTACGTCGACCTCTTCGACGCCGGCGTGATCGACGCGGTGAAGGTGACCCGCTCCGCCCTGCAGAACGCAGCGTCGATCGCGGCGCTGTTCCTCACCACCGAGGCGGTCATCGTCGACAAGCCGGAGGAGTCCGGCCCGGCCATGCCCGGTGGAGGCATGGACGACTTCTGATCACCGGCCGCCCTCCGGCGGCGGGCGGGGAGTGGCGCAGTCGGTCGCATCCCGCAGACAGGATGCAACACCAGGGGCGCCCTCCGGGGCGCCCCTGGTGCGTCCGGCAGCCCGGTAGTCCGGCAGCCCGGCAGGGGGAGGGCCCTGGTGCGTCCGGCAGCCCGGCAGTCCGGCAGTCCCAGGAGGCGCCCCTGGTGCGTCCGGCAGCCCGGCAGCCCGGCAGCCCGGCAGGGGGAGGGCCCTGGTGGGTCCGGCGGCCCCGCAGAAGAGGGCCCCGTCGGGCCCGTCGTCGGGCCCCTGGGCAGGGCCGTGGCCGCTGCGGTCCCGGGTGTCGTCAGTCCCTAGACTCTCCCGTGTGACCGATCCACTCTCTCCGTCCGTCGGCTGGGGCGTGCTCCACCTGTTCTGCACGCTGCCCCGCCCTGCCGCCGCGCTCGACCGCGAGGCGGTGGTCCGGGCGGTCAAGCAGGCGGAGGCGGACGAGGTTCAGGTGGTGAGCCTGGCGGTGCTCGGGCACAAGGCGGACCTCGGGTTCATGGTGCTCGGCCCGGACCTCTGGCGGCTCCGGGCCTTCCAGGCCGATCTCCAGGGAGCCGGGCTTGTCGTCGCCGACTCGTTCGTCTCGCTGACCGAGGTGTCCGAGTACGCGGCCGGTATCCCCGAGGAGATGCGCGAGAAGCGTCTCTACCCCCGCCTCCCGCCGGAGGGCATGCGTGCGTTCTGCTTCTACCCGATGTCGAAGCGGCGGGGCGATGTCGAGGGGTCCAACTGGTTCACCATGCCCTACGAGGAGCGCAAGGCGATGATGTACGGGCACGGCGCCGCCGGCCGTGCCTTCGCCGGACGGGTGCTCCAGGTGATCACCGGTTCGACCGGCATCGACGACTGGGAGTGGGGGGTGACCCTCTTCGCCGTCCGCCCCGACGACCTGAAGGAGTGCGTCTACACCATGCGCTTCGACGAGGGGTCGGCCCGCTTCGCCGAGTTCGGTCCCTTCGTGACCGGGATGATCGCTCCGGTCGACGAGCTCCTGGCCACGGTCGTGCCAGGCGAGCACGACGGCTGATCCCGTGGTGGAGCTCGCGGCCGCCGAGCCGGAGGAGGCGGAGCTGCGACCTGTCCGGTCGGCGCCCGGTGGGGACCTCGGTGCCCTCCGTCTCGCCTTCCTCGCGATGCGGCGGGTGCTGGTCGCGTTCAGCGGGGGCGCCGACTCGGCCTTCGTCGCCTGGGTGGCGAACGACACCCTGGGGCCGGACGCGGTCACCTGCGTGACCGCCGTGTCACCCTCGCTGGCCCCCGAGGAGCTCGACGACTGCCGGGCCCTGGCCCGGGAGTGGGGCTTGCACCATCTCGAGGTGGAGACCTCCGAGCTGGCGGACCCCGCCTACGCCGCCAACGACGGCTCCCGCTGCTACCACTGCAAGACGTCGCTGCTCGATGCCCTGGCGGCGGTCGGGTCGGTGTCGGTCGGGTCGGTCCCCGCCGGGTCGGTCCCCGCCGGGTCGGTCCCCGCCGGGTCGGTGTCCACCGGTCGGGAGACCACCGGGGGATCCACCGGGAGCCCGACCGTCGTGCTCGGGGTCAATCTCGACGACCTGGGAGAGCATCGACCGGGACAGCGGGCGGCCGCCGAGCGCGGCGCCTCGTTCCCGCTGGTCGACGCGGGGTTCACCAAGGCCGACGTGCGCCGGTGGTCCCGGCGGCTCGGGCTGCGCACCTGGGACAAGCCCGCCGCCGCGTGCCTGGCGTCCCGCGTGCCCTATGGTACGCGGGTGACGATCGGGACCCTC
>JAJYYG010000004.1 GCA_021801235.1 Actinomycetes bacterium | reverse complement strand
CGATGTCCCCGAAGGTGGCGCGGGCGTAGTCGAGGTCGAGGACCCGCTCGGTGATCCGATGGCCGATCACCTCGTCCCGTCCCCAACCCAGGATCTCCTCGGCCCGGCGGTTCCAGACGGTGACGACACCTTCGCCGTCGACTTCGACGAACGCGTCCCTGGCGAGCTCCACCACCTGCTCGAACCGGTGACGCCACCCGTCCTCTCCGAGCGTCGGCGAGGGTATCGGCCCGTCGGGCCGATCGCCGGTGCTGGCCTCGGATCCGAGCGCAGGCACCGACCGGGGGCTGCGCACGGGGGCGGCAGGGACGTCGTCGCCGGCCGGGGCGCCCGCGGGCGACGGCCCCGACAACGCGGGCGGGAGCGACGGGATGGGGACCGGGCCCCGCTCAGTTTTGTCGGCCACCATGCACCCCCGTCAGAACGCCGACCGGACCCGTCCCACGCGGACCGGGGACCGGGGGGCTCGCGACGCAGCTCGTCGGACCGGCAGCGTAGGCAAGGCGCTCGCAAGGGTCAAGCATTCCTCGGGGCCCGCCGGCCACCGCAGACGCTGCAGCGCTCCGTGTACCGTGCCGGGATGGTGACGATCACCGGGACACGTCAGAAGGAGGCATGGGATCATCACGTCCTGCCCCCGGTGGAG
Source organism: Actinomycetes bacterium (assembly GCA_021801235.1). Taxonomy (GTDB): domain Bacteria; phylum Actinomycetota; class Acidimicrobiia; order Acidimicrobiales; family RAAP-2; genus DASZIT01. The sequence goes on along the minus strand of JAJYYG010000004.1, from coordinate 12,973 downwards.
CAGGTCCGCCCGGGTCTGTGGTCGATCCCGGTGCCGATCCCCGACAACCCGCTCCGCTACGTGCTGGTCTACGCACTCGAGCTCGCCGGTGGCGGCGTCGCCCTGGTCGATGCCGGCTGGAACACCGAGGAGGCCTGGACGAGCCTCAACGCGGGCCTCGCCGAGGCGGGCGGCAGCATCGCCGACGTCCGTGGCGTCCTGGTCACCCACATCCATCCCGACCACTACGGGCTGGCCGGCAGGGTGCGGGAGGCCTCCGGCGCATGGATCGGCCTGCATCCGGCCGATGCGGTGATGCTCGACGCCCGCTATCGGGACACCGGACAGCTCCTCGCCGACATGACCGGCCTCCTCACGGACTCCGGCGTTCCCGACGACCGGCTCCCCGACCTGGCGTTCGCCTCGATGGTGCTCACCTCCCTGGTCACCATGGCCGAACCCGACGTCCTCTTCGAGGACGGAGCGACCGTGGCGCTCCCCGGGTGGGACCTCCGGACCGTGTGGACCCCGGGCCACTCCCCCGGTCACGTCTGCTTCTACAGCGAGCAGAGGCGTCTGCTCCTCTCCGGGGACCACATCCTCCCCCGCATCACCCCCAACATCTCCGTCCACGCCCAGCAGTTCCCCGACCCGCTGGGCGACTACCTCGCCTCCCTGGAGAAGGTGGGCCGGCTCGACACCGGAGAGGTCCTCCCGGCGCACGAGTACCGGTTCTCCGGGTTGGCCGGGCGCGTGGAGGAGATCGCTGCCCACCATGCCGACCGCCTCGCCGAGATCGAGGAGGTGGTGCGGAAGCACCCCGGATCGACCGCCTGGGAGATCACCCTCCGGCTCCACTGGTCGCGGCCGTGGGACGAGATCGAGCCGTTCATGCAACGTCAGGCCAACGGCGAGACCCTCGCCCACTGTGTGGTCCTTGAGCTCGACCATCGCATCCACCGGACCGGCTCCTCCCCGGCGCGGTTCTTCGTGACGGCGAAGGCGGCCCACGACGGGGTGACGTCAGCCGCTCCCCCCGAAGGGGAGGTCCGAGCCGAAGGGAGCGGCAGCATCGGGGGACGGTAGCTCCTCCACCGGCCCTGCCAACGCCTGAACGGCCCCACCCGCCGCTTCGCCTCCCGGGAGCTCCACCCCAGGGTGGGAACGTCGGCCCCGCCGGCGCTTGAGCAGCAGGTGGACACCCACGGCCACCACCACCAGCCCGGCCACGACGACGGCCGACCAGAGGCCGACCTGCTTCAGGATGCGCTCGAAGGACAGCCCGACGACGTAGCCGAGCAACGTGTAGCCGACACCCCAGAGCAGGCCCCCCGCCGCGTTGTAGAGCAGGAACGTGCGGTACCGCAGGCCGCTGAACCCGGCCAGCCCGGGGATCACCGCCCGGGCGAAGGCCACGAACCGCCCGAGGAAGACGGCAGGGCCGCCGTAGCGCTCGAGGAGCGCCATCGTCTTCGCCACGCCAGGATTGCCCTTCATCGGCCGGTGGTCGAGCAGCCAGGGGCCAGCCCGCTTCCCCACCTCGAACCCGACCGAGTCCCCGACGACGGCGCTCACCACCACGACCACCATCATCAACCCGAGGTTGACCTGCCCGAGCCCGGCCAGGACGCCGCCGACAACCACCGCCGTCTCCCCGGGGATGAAGAAGCCGACCAGCAGGGCCGCCTCGGCGAAGGCCAGGAAGCCGACCAGGGCGTAGGCGGCCGGGCCGTGGAAATGGAGGAGCGACCCCACCCAGCCTCCCGGGAGGTTCTGCCCCGCAGTCGACGCCGCAGCCATCAACGCGCCCACCAGCGGGGACGGTCCGGGGACCCCCCCGCCGCTCACGGTGCCACCGTCACGCTCGTCCACACCCGGCGTCGGCACACCGGGCAGGTCATCCGATGGTCGAAGACCTTGCCGGGGATCCACCAGCCGATCGGCAGCTGCAGGAGCGCGAAGTCGAACAGCCCCATCCGGGTGACCGATCCGCACGACGAGCACTCCACGCGCAGCGCTCCCCGGCGGGGGAGCGGATCGGAGGCGGTCGCCGCCGGGTTTCCCCCGGAACGGTCCCCCGCCGGAGTGGCCGCGGAGTAGAGGGCATGTTTGCCCGCCGGGCGGGCCCGCCGGGGGCCGGTCGGTGGCCGCTCCGCCGCGGACGCCGCGGGCTCCTCGCCGTGGTCCACCGTCACCTGGGCGTCCACCGGGAGCCAGAAGAGCGCCCGCCGGCCCAGCGGATCGAGGTGCTCGGCCATCAGGAGCCCGTTCCACTGGCGACCCGGGTGTCGATCAGGTGGCGCGCCAGCGCCCGGTAGGCGGCCGCCCCGGGGGACCCGGGTGCGTGCTGGAGGATGGACTTGCCCCGGGCCGGCGCCTCGGCGAACCGGATCGACTTGCGCACCGGTGGCTGCAGGACGGGGATGCCATAGCGCTCTTCCACCTCGGCCAGCACGTGCCGGGCATGCTTGGTGCGGTCGTCGTACATGGTGGCGATCACGCCGCGGATGGCCAACCCGGCGTTGGCGAACGCCCGCACGTCCTCGATGGTCTCGAGAAGCTGTCCCACCCCGCGGTGGGAAAGCGCCTCGCACTGCAACGGGATGAGCACGGCATCCGCGGCGGTCAGCCCGTTGATGGTGAGCACGCCGAGGGAGGGCGGGCAGTCGATCAGCACCAGGTCGTAGTCGGCAGCGACGGGCTGGAGTGCTCGCGCCAGGACGTGCTCACGGCCGGTGCGCGTGAGCAGGTGCACCTCGGAGCCGGCCAGATCGATCGTGGCCGGGAGGAGGTCCAGACCGGGCACTCCCGGGACCTGCCGACGGACCTCGGCCACCGGCGCCCGTCGCACGAACACGTCGTGCAGGGACCGTTCGAGCCGGTCGGGATCGAAGCCCAGGGAGAAGGTCAGGCACGCCTGCGGGTCGAGGTCGACCACCAGGGTCCGCTGCCCGGCCTCCGCTGCCGCAGCCCCCAACGAGTGGACGGTGGTCGTCTTGGCCACACCACCCTTCTGGTTGGCCACCGCGAGCACCTCGGTCACCCGAGGAGTCTATGCGCGCCGTCCCTCTCCGGCGGGTCAGAAGCCGGCGGCGGCGACGATCGGTCGGTGGAGTGGGCGACCACTCATCGAGCCGTAGAACGGGGCCCCGAAGGAGAAGATGCCGCCGTCGGAGGCGACGAGGCGGTACCCGCTCCCGTTGGCGGTTCCGGTCATGCCCACGATCGGCGCGACCAGAGAGCGCCCACCCATCGAGCCGAGAAAGGGGGCGCCGAAGGCGAAGATCCCGCCGTCGGAGGCGACCTCCCAGTAGCCGCCGGTGCCCGGGTCGGTCGCGGTCGCCACGATCGGCCGGTTCAGAGGCATCCCGCCCATCGAACCGAGGAAGGGGGCGTCGCCGAAGGCGAAGATTCCCCCGTCGGAGGCGACGAGGCGGTACCCCTTCCCGTCCGCCGTGGCAGACATCCCGACGATTGGAGCATCGAGGCGGGTCCCACCCATCGACCCGTCGAAGGAAGCGTCACCGAAGGCGAAGACCCCTCCGTCGGCTGCGACCAGCCAGTACCCCTTCCCGTCGGGGGTGGCGGCCATCCCGACGATCGGCGCGTCGAGGTGGTGGCCACCCATGGACCCATAGAAGCCGGCGCCCCCGAAGGCGAAGACCCCCCCGTCGGAGGCCACTTCCCAGTAGCCCCCGGTGGCGGGGGCCATCGCCACCCCGACCACCGGCGCGTCGAGGCGCAGGGCTCCCGTGGATCCGCAGAAGGGGGATCCACCGAACGAGAACACCCCCCCGTCCCCGGCGAAGAGGTCGTAGCCGAGCGGCGTGGCGGCAGCGGGAACGGCACAGGGAGGTACGGAACTGGGCGCGGGAGTGCCCCCGGCGTCCCCGGTCAGCTGAGGATCGTGGTGGAACTCGGGCCACGATCCGGCGCCGACGGCGAGGGCACCGTCCGAACCCGGTATCTCGTAGTGCTCGATCTTTCCGACGAGCTTCCCGGGGGCGATCTCGGCGTACCCGGCCAGGGTGATCCCGATCGTCCCGTTCGGGTCGGCAGTGACCAAGGGTGAGCTCTGCAGCCCGAGCACCGGATCGAGGGTCGCCACCAGTCCCCCGGTCCTCCCGTCGTAGACGAACGTCCCGTTGATGGTCGGCACCAGCACATCCTGGTAGCCGAGCCCGGTGAGGTCGGCGGTCACCGGCGAACCGATGATCTCGGGAAGGCCGCTTTGGTGCCAGAGGGGACGGCCGGTGGCGGCGGCGAGCACCCAGATCGACCCGCTCGGGCCGGTAGCGGTCACCTGATCAGTGGTCTCGGCCACCTCAAAGGACCCGTTCCCGGCGATGTCGGCGAGTGCCGGGGACGAGTAGGTGTCTCCGTCGAGCGTCGTTGACCAGACCGGATCACAGTGGGTGTCGTAGGCGATGACCTTGTCGCTGTCGGGCGCGCCGGCGAAGTAGCTACCCGTCCCGGTCACGATCCCGGTCTGCCCTCCGGCGAGGAAGCCGCCGACGGCCGGCGAGGAGTCCACCACCTGGTCGGTGTCCGCCCGGCAGATCAGGTTGCCCTGGGGACTCAGGATCCGGAGGTGACCCCCCTGGGTGTACTGCTGGCCACGGCCCGCCCCGGCGGTCTGGTCGCCACCCACGATCGCCTCGGTGACCCCGTTGCCGAAGAGGTCGGCCAGCGCGGCGGTCGAGTGGGTACTGTCGGAGTCGAAGAACGGCCAACCGGTGAGCACGGAGCCGTTCGCGGCAGCCAGGGCGAACGCCTGCTGTCCCAGCGAACCGGCCATCACGTCGGTGGCGCCCCCCTGGAGGACACCGACGCTCATCCCCGCCTCCACCCCGGTGGCCGGCTGCGTATCCGAGGCGGGATCGGTGACGGGGGTGAACCAGGCCAGGGTGCCCGACGCGGTGAAGGCCTGGTAGCCACCGACATCGGGGTCGGCATCGTTCCCGGAGCCGACGAACACCGCCGGAGCGCCTGCGGGCAGAGGCCCCGGCGCCACAGAGGGGGCCGAGTCGACGGGTCCGCTGCCGTCCGTCGCCGGCCAACCCGGCACCGCGACCGCAGCATTCCCACCCAGGTGGTATGCGTACACGTAGCCCCGCCGGTCCGCCACCACCACTGAGGGGGACCCGCCCAGGTCGGCGACCGTGGGAGACGAGAGCGCGATCGGCTGCCCTGCGTCAGGGAGGGTGGTGGACCACGTCTCGTCGAAGACCAGTGGAGTGCCGCCGGACTGCACCGTGGGTTGCGCAGCGGACGGGACGGTGCTCGCCTCTGCCGGTCCGCCCGTCAGCAGCGGCGACGCCGGGAGCGAGGCAGCGGCGACCCCGAGGCCCAGGAAGAAGAGAGTGGCCGGGACGCGGCCGGGACGCGGCCGGTCCATGCGGTGTGCACCGCCGCGAACCCGATCGAGCCTCATGAGGGCCAGAGCGTAGGCGCTGACACGGGCGTCGGCACTGGCGAGCTGCGGCGCCCCCGGCAGGAGTCGAACCCGCAACCTGGTGGGTAGAAGCCACCCGCTCTATCCAGTTGAGCTACAGGGGCCCGCAGGAGCGTAGCGCGATGGGGTACCGGTCCGTATGCCACAATGGGCACGCCTTGGTGGCCGTAGCTCAGTTGGTCAGAGCGCCGGGATGTGGCCCCGGAGGTCGCGGGTTCGAACCCCGTCGGTCACCCTCATCGCCCTTCGGGGGTCTGCCCATTGCGGCCGGACTGTCGGAGCGGTCGGTGGGTGGTCACGGCCGTGACAGGCGCCTCTAGCTCAACGGCAGAGCAACGGACTCTTAATCCGCAGGTTCCGGGTTCGAATCCCGGGGGGCGCACCAGGTCGGCAGGGAGTCCTGCCTTGGAGCTCGCCACAGTTCGAAGGGCGAGCCGTCTCCCCCTCTCCCCGCTAGGCCATCGGAGCCCAGTCACGAGATCCGGCCGGAGCGCCGGAGTTCCTCACGTCGAGGCCGATGGCCTCGACCACGCGGGACGCGAAGTCCGACGGCGTCCCCAGCACCGACTCTACATAGTTCCTTCCCTGGGCACCGAAGCGACCATGGACCGCAGGGTCGAGTATGGCTTCCACGCACCAGATGAGCTCTCCTGGCGGTGAGAACCACAAGCCACCTCTGCCGGATTCGGCGTATTCGCGACCACGGGAGTCCGCAGCGACAACGATTGCAGTCCCGCAAGCCAGGGAGTCGACGCACCGGCGGGCAAGGAACCCCCCTGGCCGCAGGTCAACGGTCACTGCGGCTTTGGCCATCCACTCACTGGTGACAGCATCCGGCGCGGGGACCGGTGCATGGGAAGGTACCCCACCCCGCCAAGTGGTGAGGGCGTCGGTGGACACCACTGCAACCGGGGTGCGAGGGAGCGCCAGCGCCAAGAGCCGGGCCAGGGCGGCCGGCAGGTCATGGTCGCCGGCCCGATGGCCGGTGAAGACCAAGACACCGGATCGTCCGGACCGGTCGCTCCGAGGCTGTGCCAGAGGTCCGGCGATGGCGGGCAATCCAACGACATGCACCCGATCAGGGTCGCGGTGGGCTGCGCGACTCGCTTGTGTCACTGCCCGAAACTCAGAGTGGGTAGCCGCCAACACGACGGCTGCCTCGGCGAACATCTGGTCGAAGTGGGCGAGGCTCACCGCAGGATTGCCGTCAGCCAAGGGGAGAAGAACCAACGGCACCGCGGGGGCACTGCGCCTGCGTACTTCCAACGCTCCCACTTGACGGTAGTCGGCCAACACCATCAGATCAGGACACAGCTGGGCCACCTGCTTGTCGGCGAGCTCCCACGGTTCCACCATCCCTCTCCGGAGGAGTCTTTCCACCGACGGTCCGTTCGGCTGGCCCGACTGGGCCTCGACGGCAGAGAGGGCGGCGAGGAGCACCTCACGTCTGGCTACGTGCCGGGTGGCCGGTGGGGTGCCCAGGCGGTGGACCATGCACCGGGCACCGCTGACCTCATCCCTCCGGTCCTCGGTCACTTCGGGATTCGGACCCTCCAGCGTGATCACGTGGACGTCGCCATAGCGAAGAAGCGCCCTGGCAACCTGACGCGTGAACCAGACAGCCTCCCCGTCACCCGACCACCGAGGTGCGAGAAGTGCCACCACCGGCCGGAGGCGACCCGATGCGGCTACGGTGCGCCCGGAAGGCACCGTCGGCGTCCCGACGCTCACGAGCGGGCGTCACCCTCCGGAGAGGGAATACCGTTCCCCCCCGTCGACAATTTGGCCTGGAGCCACGCGGCCAGATGTGCCTGGTTCTCCGCATCGGCGACCTGTCGGTCCGCGACCGTTCGGGCCAACTCGTCGCAACGCCGGGCCAGGGCGTCGTTCATCCGGACCAGATGACCAAGCAACTCGCGCTCCTCGTGCAGGTATCGCGCCAGCGCGCGGAACACCACTCGGCCTGCGACAGACGCAAGTCGACCACGCACTCCGCCGCCCGAACCCGCGGGGGCGTCCGTCAGGACCCAGTGCTCATGGAGGTACCGGAGTGACTCACTCCCAGCCAGCGGCACCTGCCGCCACTGCTCGGGGAATTCCGGCGGCAGGGGTGACCACCGCAGCGTTTGATGCTCCCCCTGGAGACGCTCGAGGAATCCCCGCGGATCCAGCCCTTGCTCACTCACCGTGCCACACTCGCTACTCTCCCAACGCTGGTGCCCTCGTCGCATCCACATCCCCATCGGGCAGTCGAGAGCGGAGCCGATACGCGCTGGTACGCTAGCCCTGTCTTCGGTCCGGATCGACACCCCGTCACGATCCGCGGACCACGCCACGTTGCCCAAGCATCCATCACATGTCAACTGCTGAATCCACTCCGCCATCAAGTGTGGGGAACTCCCCATGGATCGCCGTGATCGGGCCGTCCGGTTCGGGTGGTGAGGCAGTCGCACGTTCGATCGGCGCACTCGGATTCGGCCTGCTCGAACCCCATCGCCCTGCACCCGAGCGGCCACCTGGCTCCCCCATCCGACCGGCCGCAGGGGAGCCCGAGGTTGCGAGAGCGCTTTCCGCCGTCGGCGAAGAGTTGCTCGACCTCATGGAAGGGACGTTGTGGGCGCCCCCCCTCGTGCCCGTGGGCTGGGAGGAATGGCCAGAGTTCGTGGAGGTTGCCCCCAAGATCGCTGGCTCCCTTGAGACTGCCCTCGGCTCCGTACGGTCCCCGGCATCGGGTGATGGCCTCTCCCCTTCGGCCGGGGTCTGGTACGACCCGAGCCACGTCGCGTTGCTGCCCTTTTGGCGAGCCCATCACCCAGGTCTCCGGGCCGCGGTCATCACCTGGAGAAGCCCGGGTGCAACCGTCGTCGACCTCACCGGACGGGACATCCGCCCTTTGCACGCCTTGGCACTCTGGGAGACACAGCTGGTCACCGCCATGCAGGCGACCGAGGGCATGCCGGTCCTCGGTGTCGATGTCGACCTCGCCGTCGCCAATGTGGGCAACTGGGTCGGGACAGTCGCGAAGTTCGCAGAGGGACTGGGATTTGTCCTCCAGGACGGCGGCAGGGACCGTGCTGGTCTGGCGCTCCAGGCATCGGCGGAACGGTTGCCGCTCGCGGACCGACCTCCAGGCCCCGAGGAGGCCGAGTCGGCGACACGGATGGCCGGATGGCTGTCCTCGGTCGCCGGACCTCATCGTCAGTGGAGACCACCTGCCGACCTGGCTGCCGGCAGTTGGCCCATGGCCCTGCTCGATGCCCACCTGGCGAGCCACCGGTCAGCACGCTCGGCTGCCGATGCCTGGATGGTGGCCGACGGCGCCTACCGCAACGCTGTCGCCGCTGACCGCGACACCGCCTCGGCCGTGGACGCCCTCGATTGGGCGGTCGACCGCCTCGTGGACGCCTGGGCCTCGGGGAGGCTCACCGACGGAGGGCCACCGACCCTGTCCGAGGCATGAGGGGGCGACGCCACTGAAGCGCCGAGCAGCTCGGCAACGATGAGACGCTCGGGTCAACGAGCGCATCACGCATGGGCACACCAGCCAACAGGCCTCGACCCATGGTTCCTCGCGACGCACGGGCAGGACCAGGGCGAGCCGCAGGTACCCCGGCGGGGGCCAGCCATGTCAGGCGCTCAGGCGGCGCGGTACCACCTGGCATCGAGAGAACCGCTGCCGCAGGGCGCGCACCGGGACCTCCCTCGCGGCCAATGCCGGTGGCCGGCAGCTGTCGCCTTTGTGGCGGTCTCCCTTTTCGTCACCGCCTGTGGCGGCACACCACCCGCTGCGGTCGCACCGTCCGGTCCGCCCACCGATGCGGCCCTTCCCCCGGCACCGACTCCCGCCCCGATCGCCTGGGTCCCGTGCCCGAAGTCCCCGACCCTCCAGTGCGGTTCGGTGCGTGTCCCGCTCGACTACGCCCACCCCACGGGGACGTCGATCGCCATCGCGGTGACCCGGGCACCGGCGGCCCACCCCGCCCCGGACGACCCGACCCTCGTCTTCAACCCCGGCGGACCGGGCGAGAGCGGAAACCAGATCCTCCCCGTGTTCCTCTCCCTCGTCCCGCCAGCGGTGCGGGCCCACTTCAGCATCGTCTCGTTCGACCCGCGCGGAACCGGAGCCAGTGATCCGCTCGACTGCGGCACCTCCCCCTCGGCGGTGACCAGTGCCCTGCCGGTGCCGGCGGCCGCCGGGCTCCCCCTGCCGGCCAGCACGGTCTTCACCCCGATGGCCGCCGCCTGCCAGGCTCGCGCCGGAAGCCTCGAGCCGTTCATCGACACCGTCAACACGGCCCGGGACATGGACCGCATCCGCGAGGCGCTCGGCCTCCAACGCATCAGCTACTACGGAATCTCCTACGGGACCGTGCTCGGCGCCGTCTACGCCGACCTCTTCCCGCACCGCGTGGCCACCATGGTCCTCGACGGTGCCGTCGACGTCAACGCGTCCCTCACCGTCCAGGCCGAGGAGCAGGCGCCCGCCGCCGAACGGTCGATGGACCACCTCCTCGCCACGTGCGGCGGTGAAGCCCCCTGCCCACTCGGCCACGACCCCCGCTCGTCCTTCACGGCACTCGCCGCCGCGCTCGCCCGCCACCCGCTCCCGGCACCGGGAAACGGCGACGACCATCCGGTCACCGTCGGCGACCTCGACACCGCCACCCTGTTCGCACTCAGCGTGCCCGCCTTCGTCCCCTCCTACCTGCAGGCGCTGGAGGCCGCCCGGGCGGGGGACGGCGCCCCGCTACGCCAGCTCGCCCTCGAACTGGTGACCGACATCGACGGCGCCCCGTTGGTCGATGCCCAGTGGGCGATCACCTGCAACGATGCCGCAACCCACCCCGGCCCCGTCGCCGCCGGCGCCCTGGCCCGCTCGCTCGCCGCCCGCTACCCCCTGGTCGGTGGCTTCGGTGCCACCTACGCACTCGGAGGATGCGTCTCGTGGCCTGCGGCCCGCCAACCGGTCGAGGACCTCCGCCCGTCGGGCACCCCGCCGATCCTGGTGATCGGCAACACCGGCGACCCGAACACGCCTCTGGTCGGGGCCGTCCATCTCGCCGCCGCCTTCTCGGACGCCCGGCTTCTCACCTGGCAGGGCTTCGGCCACACCTGGATCCTCAGCGGATCGGGCGACCGCTGCATGCAGAATTGGGTGGGCCGCTACCTCCTGGGTAGCGGCCCACCCCCTGCGGGGACAGTCTGCAACTGATCCCTGTGTCACTGGACCGTCCGTCACCGGACCGTCCACGACGGGACGGGTCGGTCGAGCGGGGCGGAAGCCTGCTGCCCGGGCCGTCCGAACACCCCCGGTCAGACCGTCGCCTCCTTCCGCGAGGCCTCCTTCAGGAACGCCGGGAACTCCTCGTCGGCGGACACCTTGCGGTAGTGCCAGAACCCGAGGATGGTGAGGAGCAGCATCACGCCGGCGAGAACCCAGGCGACGATGGCGGCAGCCGAGGCGATCTCGCCGAACACCGAGAAGGCGTACGCCTCCAGCAGCAACCCGCGCAGGGTCGTGCCGGTGAAGATGGTGTTGACCTCGGCGGCCAGCTTGGCGTTGGTGGGATCCTTCTGCAGCGCCGCACTGGCCTTGGAGTAGACACCTCCGTAGGGCATCTCGCTCAGGTGGACGGCGATGAAGTTGTCCGCGTAGGCCTTGGCCTGGGGACCGGTGAGCAGCTGCTGGCCGGCGTACTGGGACACCGAGGGGATCATGCTCGGGGTGATCTCGGTACCGGGCTTGGCGTGGGCGAACGCTTCGGCCGACGGGAACGTGATCTGCTGCTCCGCCAGCTGGCTCTTCACCTGACTGTTGGCGAAGTTGGCGCTGATGGTGAGGAACACCCCTGCCACCAGTAGCACCACCAGAAGCATTCCTCCGACCGCGGTGAGAATGAGGTCGAACGTCTTCCGTCGCATGATCCGTCTCCTTGATCGTGGTTCCCGTTGGTCCATCGCTGACGACCCGCCCGCTTTGCCGTCCACCGGTTCCCCGGCCCACGGCTGCACGCCGGTCGCCTGTGTCCACTGTGACCGGCCGTCGACGCACCCGGCAGGGGAGAAAGTCCTGTTCTCGCGCCTGCAGGGTGCTGGTGCCCGCTACCCTCGGTCGCCGTGCCGATGCCAGGGAAGCGATGATCAGGACCGGCCTCCCCGGCTGCTGTTCGTGGTGCCGGTGAGCGCGCGCACCCGTACCGCCCGCCCGTGGCTGGCGGTGGCGGCGGCGATGTTCGGGGTCGGGTGGGGGGCGAACCAGTTCGCCTCCCTGCTCCTCGCCTACCACCTCCACCGGGGCCTCTCCGTCCCGACCGAGGAGGCGCTGTTCGGCGTCTACGCCCTCGGGCTGGTCCCCGCGCTGCTGATCGGCGGTCCCGCGTCCGACCGCTGGGGACGGCGACGGGTGGTACGGCCGATGGCAGTGGTCTCGGTGGCGGCCACCGTGGTGCTGATGGCCGGAGCCTCCTCCACCCCGATGCTCTATGCCGGCCGCTTCGTGGCCGGGGCGGTCAGCGGTGCCGTGTTCGCCGCCGGCACCGCCTGGGTGAAGGAGCTGTCGGTCGCTCCGTTCGACCCCGGCGCCGACGAGCAGGCCGGTGCCCGGCGAGCGGCGATCGCCCTCTCCGCCGGGTTCGGCCTGGGACCGGTGGTGGCCGGCGTCATCGCCCAGTGGGGTCCGTCCCCCTTGGTGGTTCCCTACCTCGCCCACCTGGCGGTGATGGCGGCGGTGCTGCCCGGGCTGTGGCGCGCCCCCGAGACGGTTGCTCCCGGCGGGGGCTCCGGCCCGGGCCTCGCCGCCCGCCTCCGGGTGCCGACGGCGGCCCACCCGCGCTTCCTCACCGTGGTCGCCCCCCTGGCACCCTGGGTCTTCGCCGCGGCGGCGGTCTCCTTCGCGGTGCTGCCTACCGTGGTCGCCGACAACACCACCGGGTTCGGCATCGCCTTCGCAGGGATCGTGGCGGGCCTCACGCTCGGTGTGGGCGTGCTGGTCCAACCCGTGGCCAGGCGACTCGACCGGCGCGACAGCGCCCGGGGCTCCGCGGTCGGTCTCGGAGCGACGGTCCTCGGCATGGGCGTAGCGGCGCTGGCGGCGGAGCAGCGCAGTCCGGCGCTGGTGCTGGCCGCGGCCGTGGTCCTCGGAGCCGGCTACGGGTTCTGCCTGGTGGCCGGGCTGCTCGAGGTCCAGCGCCTGGCCGGACCGGACGACCTGGCCGGGCTCACCGCCGTGTTCTACGCGCTCACCTACGTGGGGTTCGCCGTGCCCATCGTCCTGGCCGAACTGGCCGCAACCGTCGGTTACCCGATGCTGCTGGCCGGTCTGGCCGGTCTGGCCGCCGTCAGCCTGGTGGTGGTCACCGTCCAGGCAGGCCGGGCCGGCGCCGGGCCGGGGAGACGCCGGTGACGACGGCTATCCGAGGAGGGTCTGCGCCCGTCGGGACCCGTCGGCCACCGCGGTGGCCTCGTGGCCGACGGCACGGTCCACGTCCGCCCAGCGGGACGCGCCGTCGGAGTGCATGGCGGTGACGGCCGCAGCGGTCA
>JAJYYG010000123.1:12243-14039 GCA_021801235.1 Actinomycetes bacterium | reverse complement strand
CGACTGGCGGGCGGCGGCGAACACCACCGGCTGGGCCGGGACCGCGGCCGACGAGGGGAGGTCCACCATCGGGGACGACAGCCCGTCGGGGCCCGCCGGTTCGCCCGATGCCCCCAGCTTGGACAGCGCCTCGGCACCGCTAGGCTCGCCAAGATGCACGCCGGCGACGGCCAGGGCGAGCGCCGCCTCCTCGGCGGGTCCGAGCCCGAGATCGGGCAGGTAGTACGTATCGGGGTCGACCCGGTACCCCAACTGGTCCACCCCGTCGACCGGCTCCACCTGGACGGGGACGCCCTCCTCCCGGAGCAGGCGCTTGTCACGCTCGAACGCCTGACGGCGCGCCTCGTGGGACTCCGGGTAGCCCGGGACCCGGTCGGCGATCTCCCGGAGGCTCAGCGGGCGCGGCGCGTCGAGCAGGACGAGCAGCAGATCGGTGACCCGCTCCAGGCGGTCCAGGCGTGCCATGCCCGTCAATCTAGGGCCCACACACCGGTCGGGGGCCGGTTGCTCCCATGACGGCAGCGGAGGGCCCCTATGCATGGGAGCCCCACCCGGGAGCATGGATCGTGTTGGTGGCGGCTGTCGTGGTCGTCGTGGTCGGACACCGCCGGGCCCGCCGGAGCACCCCGGGAACCGCTCCCTGGCCGCAGCGCCAGATCGTGACCTTCACCGGGGCGGTTCTGGCCGCCGCGGTGGCCCTCACCTGGCCCCTGGCCGATCTGGCGGCCCACTGGTCGCTCACGATGCTGGTGGCCCAACGCCTGCTGCTCGTTCTGGCGGTCCCGCCCCTGGTGCTCCTCGGGCTCCCCTACGACCGGCTGCAGCGGCTCACCCGGCCCGGCCCGGTCGACGCGGTCATCGAGCGGTGCCGGCGGCCGGCAGTGGCGGTTCCGGTGTTCATGGTGGTCGCAGTCGGCTCGATGCTCACGCCGGTGGTGGAGGCGCAGGCCTCGTCGGCCGTCGTCCGGGCCCTGGTCGACCTGGCGGTGCTGGCCGCCGGCTTCGTCCTGTGGATCCCGGTGATCGGCCGGGTACCGGGCATCGCCCGCCTCCGACCGGTCGGCAGGTTCTCCTACCTGGTCATCCAGTCGGTGCTCCCGGCCTTCCTGTCGTTCGTGTACATCTTCGCCCGGCGCCCGCTCTACACCACCTTCGCCGGCTCCCACCGGGCGGTGGGGATGCGACCCCTGAACGACCAGCAGATCGCCGGGTTCGTCTCCAAGCTCGGAATGCTCTTCGTGCTGCTCACCGTGGGAGCGGTGGTGCTCACCCGGGCCCAGCGTCTCGACGAGCGGTCGGCCGAAGCCGAGGCGGCGGAGGACCCCCTGCTGTGGGGGGACGTGGAGCGCCAGTTCGAGCGGGCAGACCGGCGGAGCGGTCGGAGCGGCTGGAACTCCCCCGACGGCACGGGGGGAGGGGAGACCGGCGGAGCGCAGCGGCCGGTCGGCACCGTGCCGGAGACAAAGCCCGGGGCGGGTGGGAGCGCCGGCGCCCGCCCGGGCACCACCGAAGGGGACTCCGGAGGGGATGTCGACTGTGACAAGCCTGAGCCGGCTCCGTAGCATGGCCCGGTGACCGCCACCGGCCCCGTCGCCACCACCATCCGCCGCGGCGTGCCCGGCACGGTCCGCGCCGGCATCGAGGAGCTCGGCGGGCGTCCGGCCATGGTGGTCCGTTCCGTCTCCACCCGGCGCCGGGGGGCGCTCTCGCTGGAGGACGGCATCACCCTCCGGGACGGGGCGGCCGCTGCGCTCGCCCACCGCATCCCCCTGGTGGTCGTGCTCGCCTCGAGCGGC
>JAJYYG010000123.1:9130-12233 GCA_021801235.1 Actinomycetes bacterium | reverse complement strand
TGGCGACCGGCCCGGCCATCTCCGGCCCGGCGCTTCTCCTGGGCATCGCCGACCTGGTGGTGATGACCTCCGAGTCGTTCGCGTTCGTCTCGGGACCGGCCATGGTCGAGGAGTTCACCGGGGTGCGGATCGGGCTCCACCAGCTCGGCGGGGTGGCCATGCACGCGCGCTCCAGCGGGCTGTGCACCGTCGAGGCGGCCACCGACGCGGACGCCATGGCCCACGTGGACAACCTGCTCGGCTACCTCCCGGCCAGCACGGACACCATGGCCCCGACGCTCCCGGTGGCCTATCCGGTCGCCGAGGATGTCCCCCGGCTTCGGGAGGTGATCCCGGCCCGGGCGACCAGCTCCTACGACGTGCGGCACGTGGCGGCGGCGGTGGCCGACGAAGGCGTCGTCACCGAGCTCTGGGCGCGCTGGTCCCCCCAGCTGGTCACCGCTTTCGCCCGGATCGGGGGCCGGCCGGTAGGCATCGTGGCCAACCAGCCCCAGGCCCTGGCCGGCACGCTCGACATCGCCGCCTCCCAGAAGGGGGCGCGCTTCGTCCGGCTCTGCGACGGGTTCAACCTCCCGCTCGTCACCCTGGTCGACACCCCCGGCTTCCTCCCCGGCAAGGACCTCGAGTGGCGGGGCATGATCCGCCACGGCGCCGAGCTCGCCTTCGCCTACGCGGAGGCGACCGTACCCCGGGTCTGTGTCATCCTGCGTAAGGCGTTCGGCGGGGCCTACATCGTGATGGACTCCAAGGGGCTGGGCAACGACCTCTGCTTCGCCTGGCCCGGTGCGGAGATCGCGGTGATGGGGGCGGAGGGGGCGGTGCAGATCCTCAACCGCGGCTCGACCCCGGAACAGCGGATCGCCCTCCAGGACGCCTACGCCGAGCGGTTCCTCACCCCCTGGCAGGCGTCCGAGCGCGGCTTCGTCGACGCGGTGATCGACCCCGCCGCCACCCGGCGGGCGCTGTCCGATGCCCTCGGGACGCTGGGGACGCTCCGGGAGCGGCTCCCCGGTCGCAAGCACACCGTCGGGCCACTCTGAAGCGGTCCCCCCGCATGGTCAGGTTCGAGTCGACCCTGCGAGGCGGTCCGATCCGGTCCGGAAGCGGGCGAAGAGGTGGACGCGACGATGCCCCCGCCACAGGCGGGGGCATCGTCGCTTACGGCCCATGCGGACCGGTGAAGCTCGCTACGCCGCGTTCGGGAATGAGTTCTGCTGCCACTTCACGTTCCCCGCCGTATCGGGCGCGCACTTCCCGTTCGAATTGGACGTCCAGCTCGCGTAGTACGTTCCCGCGGTCAGCACCGGCCAGGTGGTCCACGCCGACCCGGTCGGAGCAGTGACTCCGGGCGCTGAGTAGTCGATCTCGTTGGTGAGGATCGCCCAGCACACGCCACTCTGCGACTGGTCGTACATGATGATGCCGTTCCCGTCGCTCGCCACGTCGAGGCCGATGGTGCCCGGTGCCCCCGACACCCCATTCAGCGTCCCGATTCCGGTAGCCGTGAAGGTCAGGCTGGCTTCGCTCGCGGTCATACTGGACACCGCGGAAGCGAGGCTCCCGTAGCTCTGGTCGTTGCCGTACAGCGCCTTGGCGTTGGTGAGGGCGGTGTTGAGATCGGACTGGGCCGCGCGGTCCTGGGCACCGCCCTTGACGCCGAGGAAGGTCGGGATGGCGATGGCCAGCAGAATGGCCATGATCAGGAGCACGACCATCAACTCGATGAGCGTGAAGCCCGCATCGACTTCCTCGCCCTCGAGATCGGACGTGCGCCTGTCGTTCAGACGCTGCATGAGTGATCGCATCATAACTGCCTCCTGTGAGTTGTACCGGTCAATGTTCCCCAGGGACCGCCAGAAGGCACCCCCCGCTTGCTCGTGACGTTTCCTACGCCCCTCCCCGACTCATCGTCACCGGGTCCGGGCAACTTTAGCTACTTCTGGACGAATCCCCGGTCCCGACCGCCAACGATCGGGAGTGGTCAGTGGATCAGGGTGATGTAGGTGAACATCGGCAGGTAGAGGGAGATCACCATCGCTCCGACACCGGCGCCCATCACCAGCGTCAGCATCGGTTCGAGCAGCGAGGTCAGGTTGGAGACCGTCGACTCGACCTCCTGGTCGTAGAACTCCCCCACCTTGGTGAGCATGCCGTCCAGGGCACCCGTCTGCTCGCCCACCTCGATCATCTGCACCATGAGCGCGGGAATCACGTCCTCGTGCTCGCGGAGGGGATCCGCCAGCGGCCGACCCTCCCGCACCCCCTCCTTCGCCTGGCGCAGGACGTCCCCCACGATGACGTTGCCGGACGTGTCGGCGCAGATGTCCAGGGACTCGAGGATCGGCACGCCGGAGGTGACCAGCGAGGCGAGCGTGGACGACACCCGGGCCAGCGACACCTTGTGGAAGAGGGGACCGAAGACCGGAGGACGGAGCTTCAACCGGTCCCACTGGTGACGGCCCGCCTCCGTGGTGATCCACCGGCGCACGCCGATGATCACCGCGATGATCACCGCGATCACCAGTAGCACCCAGGGACTGGTGATGATCTGGGAGATCCGGATCAGGATCCGGGTCGGGAGGGGCAGTGTGCCGCCCAGCGATTTGAAGAGGTTCTGGAACACGGGCACGATGAAAACGATCATGGCGGTGAAGATGATCACCATCACCGAGAGGACCACGGCCGGGTAGGTCATCGCCGAGCGGATCGTCCGGTTCAGGTTGGCCTGCTTCTCGATGGTGGTAGCCAGGCTGCCGAGGACCTGGTCGAGGTTACCGCCGACCTCGCCGGCCTGGACGAGCGTGCAGAACAGGTTCGAGAACACCTTCGGGTGCTTGGCGCACGCGGCGGAGAGGGACGACCCGTGCTCCACGTCGAGGCGGACCGCGGTGAGGACGCGTGCGAGCTCTGCGTTCTCGACCTGCCCGATGAGGATGCCGAGGGAGCGCACCACCGACAGGCCGGAGTCGACCATGGTGGAGAGCTGCCGCGTGACGACCGCCACTTCCTTCAGCTTCACGCGGTTCGAGATTCCCGGGATGTTGATCTCGGTCTTCATGTTGATGGACGCCTTGGGCGTGACGGAGATGGGCATGTACCCCAT
>JAJYYG010000123.1:0-9120 GCA_021801235.1 Actinomycetes bacterium | reverse complement strand
CGAACCTTGTACTCGAATGTCATTGCCACGGCGTTGCCCCTCTTCGCTGTTCATTGCTCTCTGCGGCCTGCGGCCGGTCAGGAGTTGAGATGGTTCCGGAGGTCGTCCTCGTTGCGACTGCGGTCGTAGGCCACGCTCTCGGAGATCAGCCCCGCATGGACGAGGCGGGCCAGACCCTGGTCCATCGTCTGCATGCCGTAGGAGCCCCCGGTCTGCATGAGGGAGTAGATCTGGTGGGTCTTCGAGGAGCGGATCAGGTTGCGGACCGCCGAAGTGCAGACCAGCACCTCGCAGCAGGCCACCCGACCGGTACCCTCCGCGTTCATGATGAGCTGCTGGGTGACCACGCCTTCGAGCGTCGCCGCCAGCATCACCCGGATCTGCTCCTGTTGCGAGGTCGGGAAGACGTCGATGATCCGGTCCACCGTCTGGGGAGCGTCCTGGGTGTGGAGGGTGGCGAAGACCAGATGACCCGTCTCCGCCGCAGTCAGCGCGGTGGAGATCGTCTCGAGGTCACGCAGCTCGCCCACGAGGATGACGTCTGGGTCTTGGCGGAGGACGCGGCGGAGGGACTCCGCGAACGAGAAGGTGTCCTCACCGATCTCCCGCTGGTTGATGATCGATCGCTTGTGGTCGTGGAGGAACTCGATCGGGTCCTCCACGGTGACGATGTGCAACGGCTTGGTCCGGTTGATGATGTCGATCAGCGATGCGAGCGTCGTCGACTTCCCCGAACCGGTGGGGCCGGTGACCAGGACCAGTCCTCGACGGAGCTCGGTGAACGACTTGATCGTCTCGGGGATGCCCAGGGTGTCGAAGGCCGGCATCTCGTGCGGAATCGGCCGGAGCGCGGCCGCAACGGTGCCGCGCTGGAGTGAGACGTTCAACCGGAACCGGCCCACGCCGGCGATCGAGTGGGAGGTGTCGAGCTCGAGCTCGGCCTCGAACCGCTCCCGCTGGGAGGCCGGAAGGATCCCGAACACCATCTCTCGGATCATCTCGTTCCCGAGCTTCGGGCACCCCTCGATGGCGCGGATCGCTCCGTGCAGCCGGATGCTGGCGGGCATCTGGGCGGTCAGGTGGAGATCCGATGCACCGACCGACACCGCGTAACGGAGGAGGTCGTCGATGTGCAGCGGCATCGTATCGCCAGAACCCGACGGCACCCGTGTGCCGGGCCCCATGGCTCGACCGGACCCGGGACCTTCGGAAGTGCCGGTGTCCTCCGTCGACGACACCCGTGCGATGAGGGTGGGGTCGGCCAACATGGGGGCGACACGCAGCCCGACCAGCCCGGACAGCGCCTGGACGTCCTCGTCCGACGGAGGCTCGCCGAACGCCACCGCCACTTGATTACCGTCGAGCCGCAGGGCGACAGCGCCGTGCTCACGGGCAGCCCACTCGGGGAGCACGGCCATCGCCTGGGGGTCGGGCACCACCGCGGCCAGATCGATCGCCGGCAGGTCGGCCAGCTGGGCGAGCGCTCCGACCACCACGCCGGGAAGGGCGATCTGCCGTTCGATCAACAGCGCCCCGAGCGACTGTCCGGTGGCCTGTGCCTCGGTCAGCAACGGGGCCAGATTGGTCTCCGTCGCGTACCCGCCGGCCACGAGCGCCCGGGCCAGGCGCAACGACCACTCCGAACGCACGCTGGTGGACACCGGGCTCATGCGACCACCCGGAGCACTTCCTCGAGCGTGGTCTCCCCCTCGATGGCCTTGCGGAGCCCGCTCTGACGGAGCGTCACCATCCCCTGAGACACCGCCATGCGATGGATGTCGTCCACCGATCCCCCTTCGATGATGAGCCGCTCGATCTCTTCGGTCATCGGCATGAGCTCGGCCAACGCCTTGCGCCCACGGTAGCCCGTGTTGGAGCAGGCGGAGCACCCGACGGCCCGGTAGAACGTGGAGATCGCACTGGTGTCCTCGATCTCGTCGAGCTTCCAGCCGGCGGCCACGATGTCCGCCTCGCTCACCTCATAGGGCTCCTTGCAGTGCGGGCAGAGGCGCCTCGCGAGCCTCTGCGCCAGGACCGCGGAGATCGCCGACGTCACGAGGAAGGACTCCAGGCCCATCTCGACCAGCCGCATCGGAGTCGACGCTGCGCTGTTGGTGTGCAGGGTCGCCAGCACCAGGTGTCCCGTCAGGGCCGCCTCCACCGCGATCACCGCCGTCTCCTTGTCGCGGATCTCGCCGACGAGCACGATGTCCGGGTCGGAACGCAGGATCGACTTGAGCGCAGAGGCGAACGTGAGCCCGGCCTTGAGGTTCAACTGCACCTGGTTGATCCCCTGGAGCTGAAGCTCGACGGGGTCCTCGACGGTGATGATGTTCTTCTCCGGCGAGTTCAGCGCGGTCAGCGTCGTGTAGAGCGTGGTCGACTTCCCTGAACCCGTGGGCCCGGTGACGAGGATCGTCCCATAGGGCTTGGTGAAGATCCCCTCGTAGGTCGTGAGGAGGTCGTCGTCGAACCCGAGCTGGGGAAAGCCCAGCACCACGCTGGACTTGTCCAGCACCCGCATGACGACCTTCTCCCCATGGATGGTGGGGAGCGTCGCCATCCGGAGGTCGACGCCCTTGTTCCCCACATTGAGGGAGATCCGGCCATCCTGGGGAATCCGGTGCTCGGCGATGTTCATGTCCGCCATGACCTTCAAACGCGTGGTCACCGCGGCGGCGATGGAACGAGGTGCCGTCGAGACGTCGTGGAGCACCCCGTCGATCCGATAGCGGATGCGGAGGTCCGATGCGGTCGGCTCCACGTGGATGTCGGACGCTCGCTCGTTCAGTGCCTGCAACACCAGCAGGTTGACGTAGCGGACGATGGGAGCCTCTTCGGTGACCGCCTGGATGTCGTCGATGTCCGCCCGCGAGCCGTCCCCGTCGAAATCGAGAGAGGCGGTCTTCGCCATGTCGGCCGCGTCCCCACCAGAGTGGTACGCCCGCCCGACATACGTGCTGATCTGACTGCGTGTCGCCACGACGATCTCGAAGTTCCGCCCGATGATCGTCCTGAGGTCGTCAAGGGCGAACACGTCGGTGGGATTCGAGGCCGCGATCACCGGTACCCCGCCGTCGTTCGAGATGACCAGCACGTTGTGGTGCCTCGCCGTCGCCTCCGGGATCATGGCGCTGGCCACATAGCTGACCCCGACGGTGTCGAGGTCGATGAACTCGAGGCCCATCTCCTGCGCCATCCCCCACATCAGGTCGGCTTCGGTGACCAGGTTCCTCGCCGTGAGGATCCGGGCCACGCTGAGCCCGGTCCGCTCATGCTCCTCCATGACCGACTCCATGTCGGCCATCGACACCCGCCCTCCGTCGAGGAGCGCCTTGGCAAGCGGCGGGAAGTTCGAGGGTGCTCCCGCCACCTCACCGAGGTCCCCCTGCTGCTCCTCGAAAGAGGCGACCGCCTCGTCGACGAGGTCGGCGGTGGCGGCGGCCGAGTCGACCGCGTCCCCCAGCTCGGGCAACGGGGTGGTGCTGGCAAACTGGGCCAGGTCGTCGGCGCTGGCGGCGAGGGCGTCGGACGAGACGTCCAGCTCGGCCAAGTCGGGGACGGGGACGCTGAGATCGAGGATGTCGCGAACCTGCGAGGGTGCCCCATCTCCCGGAACCGAGCGGTCACCGGGCCCGCCGGATCCCCCGCCGGTCGTGCTCCGACCCGGACCGACCGGTTCTCCGATCCCGTCCTCGGCGGCAGATCCCTCGTCGACCCCGGCCGGGGATGATGCGCCGAATTCGGCCGGTGCGGGGACGTCGTCTGCCTCGGCGACCGAGGGAACCTCCATCAGGTCCTGCCATTGACCGTCGCCGTCGCCTGGCGGCGATGCGGCGTCCGCCGGTCCTTCCGGAGCCAGGTCGCCCGCCACTCGTTCCTCGGGTCGGTGCTCGGGAAGGGCCGCCTCCCCGGACACCTCCGGTTGGTCGGGGGACGCGTCGGCGCTGAGGAACGCGGAGCCGAACAGAGACAAACCCAACCCGTCCTCGTCGACCTCCAGCTCGAGCGCTTCTTCGTCGGCGGCAGGCTCCTCGCTCGCCCCGTAGAAACGGTCGAGCACCTCGCCGATCTGCTCGCGGGACGCCACGACCGAGATGAAGTCGCGTCCGACGGAGGCTCGGAGGGTGTCGAGGGCGAAGACGTCGTCCGGGTTGGCGATGGCGATCACCGGGGTCCCGAACTTACGACGCACCGCCACGGCGTGGTGCAACCGGGCGACCGCCTCGGGCAGGATCTCCGCCGCAGACGGGTCCACCTTGTACGTGTCGAGATCGACGAACTCCAGGTCGTGCTCGCTGGCGAGATAGCGGATCGCGTCGACGTCGGTCATCTCGTCTCCATCGGCATACTCGTCCTCGACATTGAACCTCAATCCCCCCTGCCGGCGTAGGCCGGCGGTCCTTGTGGCGCCCGCGGGGGCGATGCCGGGTCCCCGGCCCCTCTGCCGGGGACGGAGCCCCGGTCCACAACGGACGCCGGCCCTCCCGGTGCTACCGTACGCGCAGCCTCCATGGGCGCCCATCGCGAACGCCCGGCCACCGATACTCTGCCACCTGCGTCTTTCACACTCAAGGGTTCTTTGCACCATGGACCGCACCGGTCCACTGGTCTGGTCTTCGGTATGCACCCGCTCCTTTCAGCCGCCACCGACACCGTGCCCCGCTGGGCCCGGATCGGACTCGCCGCCGTCGCCGGTCTGATGGTCGGATCGTTCCTGAACGTCGTCGTCTACCGCGTGCCACGCGGCATCTCGATCTCGACGCCCCGCTCCTTCTGCCCCTCGTGCCGACGCCAACTGACCTGGTGGGAGAACGTCCCCGTCGTCGCCTGGCTGGCGCTTCGGGGAAGGTGCAGGAGCTGTGGCACCCCGATCTCGCCCCGCTACCCACTGGTGGAGGCAGGCACCGCGGTGGCATTCGGTGCAGTCGCCGCCGGGCTCGGGGGTTCGCTACTGGTCGTTCCCTACTGCGGACTGGCCGCCACGCTGGGGGCGATCCTGATGATCGACGCCGGCGAGCTGCGCTCCCCGCTCGGTCTCGCCGCCTCCGGGACCGCGGTCGCCGACGCTGTCCTCGTCGGGCTGACCTGGTGGCGCGGCGAATGGTCCGTTCTTCTCGGCGCGCAAGCCGGGCTGCTCGTCGGTGCCAGCTGCTTCGCCTTCCTGCGGATCCGGGACCCGGAGTGTGTACACGCCTCGGGCATCGGGCGGACTGCGCTCATCCCGCTCGGCTGCTGGCTGGGGGGCCTGGGCACGGCGCCTGCGCTTTGGGGTGGAGGCACCGGGATCGCGCTCTACGTCATCTGGGCCGTGAACACCCGGTCCACGCGGCCCGGAGCGACGGAGCAACCGGAGAGAGGGCGCCTCTTCACACTTCCCACCGCACTGCTGAACGCACCCCTGGGGCGACGGCCCCTCCTCGCCGCCGCCGCGGCCGCGGCCGCGGTCAGCCTCCTCGCCGCCCGTTGACGACTCTACGATATCCCCATGGTCGCCCATCCGGTTCTCCCCGAGCCGAAGGTCCAGGAGTCCGCGGGCGCCACCTCCGAACTGCGCCGCGTGGTGGTCGTGGACGACCACGAACTTCTTCGCGCCGGGACGCGCCGCCTTCTCGAGGAGGCGGGGGGCTTCACCGTCGTCGGCGAAGCCGACGACGGTGAACATGCGCTTGAGGTGATCGCCGCTTCGAACCCGGACATCGCGCTGGTCGACATTCGCCTGCCCTCGATGAACGGCATCGAGCTCGCTGAACGGATCGCCATGGCCCACCCGGCGGTCACCGTGCTCATCCTCAGCGCGTACGACGACGAGGACTACGTGCGGGCGGCGTTCGAGGCAGGTGTCTCCGGTTACCTCCTCAAGACGACCCGCGGCCCCGAGCTCGTATCCGGGATCCTGAACGCCTGCGACCGAGGACCCGTCCGACCGGCCGGCCAGCGGCGACCCGTGGCGCGGGATGCGAGGACCACACCCGGAGCGGTCCCCCCGCTCACCACCCGCGAGCAGGATGTCGTCCGCCTGGCCGCGCAGGGATTGACCAACCGGGTGATCGGGAGCCGGCTCGGGATCAGCCCCCGGACAGTCGAGGGACACCTGAACCACGCGTTCGAGAAGCTCGGCACGTCATCGCGCACCGAGCTCGTCCATTTCGCGTTCACCCACGGCCTGCTGACCCCCACCCGTCCCGAGCCTGTGGATCGGACACAACCACAGGGAGCACAAGGGCCACAGGGAGCACAAGGGCCACAGGGAGCACAAGGGCCACAGGGAGCACAAGGGCCACAGGGAGCACAAGGGCCACAGGGAGCACAAGGAACGGAGCGATGATCGGACCGGCTCCCGTCGTCGGGGAGCGTCCTCCCTCGCGGACCGAGCTGGACCCCGCCGCATCACCGGCCGACCGGCGGGGCGGAGGGGGACGACCTGGTGCGCGGCATGGAGCGGCATCCGATCCCGAACGTCCGTGGACGGATTCGCGATTCTGGCTCCTCCAGCTCACCGTCCTCGCCATCTCCCTCGTTCGCCTGGCCGTCGTCGTCGGCTCCCACGTGGCGGTCACCAACCCTGCCGTCGAGCTGACCACCGTGGTGATCTTCCTCGTACCGGTCATCTACGCTTCGTTGAACTACGGGTTCTCCGGAGGCATCTTCACCGGGCTCTGGGTCGCCGTGCTCGAGATCCCGAGGTTCGTCGGCTACCTCGACGCCCACAGCCCCACCGGAACGTCGGTGGAGCTCCTCCAGGTGATGGCGCTCCTGTGCACCGCCCTCCTGATCGGCCACCGCGTCTCCGCCGACCGTCTCTCCCGGAAGGTGGCCGAAGAGGCGGACCTCGCTCAGCGGAGTGCCGAGGCGCTGTACCGTGACCTGTTCGACTCCAACACCTCTCCGATCCTCATCGTGGATTCCGGGGGGATTGTCGTCGAGGCGAACGCGAGCGCTCGACAGGCGTTCCCGGCAGCTGACCACGGGACGGCCGACGGGACGGCCGACCGTGCACGGCTCGTGGACGTCATCGGCCCGGTCGCTGCGGGCCAGGTCCTCCCCGACCTGGTTGCCTCGCCGGCCGTCGAGTTCGCCGACGATCCTGGGGTCCGCTCGGAGCCGATTGCCTTCCAGATCGACGGGTCGCTCGTCCTCTTCCGGCCGACCGTCACCGCGCTGCACGGAACGAGCGGCCAACGCGGACTCCAGATCGTCTTCCAGGATGTGACCGCGGAGACCCAGCGCCACGATCGCATGGAGGCCTACGCGGGACAGGTCCTCCTGGGGCAAGAGGAGGAACGTCGGCACATCGCTCAGGACCTGCACGACGGACCAGTGCAGGTCCTGATCCATCTCTGCCGACAGATCGATGCCCTCCCGTCGGACCTCGGTCTCGATGCCACGAGGTCCGCAGCGCTCTCGGATCTCCGGGACATCGCCGAGGGGGCGGTCACCGAGCTCCGCACGATCGCCAAGGGTCTCCGCCCGCCCATCCTCGACGATCTCGGACTGGTGGCGTCGATCGGCCAGCTGCTCAACGACGCCGGGCACCGGATCGGCATCGAGACCTCGATCGGTGTCGCCGGCCAGGCACGACGACTTCCGACACACATCGAGCTCGCCGTGTTCAGGATCTCGCAGGAGGCGCTCTCCAACATCGAGCGTCATGCGCAGGCGACCCGCATCGCCGTGGGACTCGACTTCGAGGGGGGAGGGGTCCGACTCCTCATCCGGGACGACGGCGTAGGTTTCGATCCCTCGGGTGGCGACCACCTGCGTCGAGGATCCTTGGGGCTTCCCGGCATGACCGAACGAGCCCACCTTGCCGGAGGCAAGCTCCGGATCCACTCGGGAGAAACGACGGGAACGACCGTCGACCTCTCCATCCCGAACGTCTGAGCGCCCACCCGAAGGGACGGCCGTCCACCGCTTACGCGATCAGCGCCTGCACGGGACCGCCGACGGGGCCCGCTCGAGCTGCAAAGTGTCACCGAACCGCAATCGATCCGCCGTTCCCGTTCCATCTACGGGTGGCAGACTTCCCTCATGGACCCCCTCGTGATCGAGTCGTGCCACAGCACGTGGGTGATCGACCTCGAGCACTCCCGCTATCAGCGGGTCCTCAAGGGCAGTGCCATCGGGGACCGGCCGGCGGCGACCTCGTGGAAGCCGTGCTTCGGGGTCGAGATCGATCCGAACTCCGAGTCGTTCGTAGTACTGCTCAATCCGGAGGGGACCCGTCTTCTGCGGAGCTGGCGGCACGTCGACCACTGCGCCCAATGCGGAGGGGAAGCCACCTCTGAGCTCACTGCCGACGAGCTCCGGGCCGTGGCGATCCGCTGACGACTGGCCGGACCGGACGGTCGCCGGTAGCCCGGATCGCCTGAAGGGGACGTCCCGGGTCGACGGCGTCGTGGAGCCTGTCACGCAGCGGGACGTCGGGTACACTTCGCTCGAGATCACGGACAGCGGTTTCACCGGATTCTGTTGACGGGCGGTCGGCGCCAATTGCAACGGGGGAGACGTTCATGACAATCGGAGGAGCGACCACACCCGGTGGCGGAGTTGCCGGCCAGGCGCAGGTGGACGCTGCCGGCCTACAGGCGCAACTGGAGGCCGCCCTCCGGGCTCAGGCCGAGCTGGCTGCCACCGTCGAACGGCTGAGCGCGGCCATCGGATCGCTGCAGTCCCCACCACCACCCCCACCTGGCTACTCGACCCAGGTGGGTGGCGACGCCGGGGTGCAGCAGCCCCCGCCGTCGGGAGCTCCGGCCGGGCAGGACGCAAGTCCAGTCAATCCACTGGACGCGATGCTCGGGGAGGAGTTCTCTCGACCGACGCCGCCACTTGACGCCCAGTCGGCATCGACGCCCGAAGGCATCGTCCCGCAAACGATCATGCCAACTCCCAGTGGTCGCGCTCACGAGCTGCACGACGTGCCGGAGCCCCTTTTCTACGTCCCGCCGCTGATGGACGATCTGCCGCCCCCGGTCCAGGCGGCAGCCGCTCCTCCGGTCCAGGCGGCACCTGCGCCCCCGCCACCGCCCGTGGTCCAGGCGGCACCTGCGCCCCCGCCACCGCCCGTGGTCCAGGCGGCACCTGCGCCCCCGCCACCGCCCGTGGTCCAGGCGGCAC
>JAJYYG010000068.1 GCA_021801235.1 Actinomycetes bacterium | reverse complement strand
ACCGCACCCGAAGTGTCCGACCTCCGCGCCGAGCTGGCCGAGCGCTCGGCCGCTCTCGAGACCGCCCCGGCAGGGGCGGTCGTCGCCTGGGCGGTCGAACGCTTCGGCACCGGGCTGGCCTACGCCTGCTCCTTCCAGGACGCGGTCCTGGTCGACCTGGTCGTGGCGGTCGATCCGACCATCGAGGTGGTGTTCCTCGACACCGGTGCGCACTTTCCCGAGACGCTCGCCTATGTGGAAGCCGTCCGGGAACGGTACGGCCTGCGGCTCACCGTCACCCGGCCGGGAACAGGCGCAGAGGCCTGGCCGTGCGGGTCCGCCCGGTGCTGCGAGGAGCGCAAGGTCCGGCCGCTGCGGGACGCGCTCACCGGTCGGGCCGCCTGGTTGACCGGCCTCAAGCGCGTCGACGCTCCCACCAGGGCGGCGGCGCCGGTCGTCGCCTACGACGACCGGTGGGGCATGGTCAAGGTGAACCCGCTCGCCACGTGGTCCGACCAGGACATCGCCGGCTACGAGGCCGACCACGACCTCCCCCGCCACCCCCTGGCGTCCCGGGGGTACCGGTCGATCGGCTGCGCGCCGACCACCCGGCCGACGGCCGACGGCGAGGACCCGCGGGCGGGCCGTTGGGCCGGGACGGGCAAGGTCGAGTGCGGGTTGCACCGCTGATGGAGCGGGACGACCACGAGCGGTACGGGCTGACGTTCCGGGGCCGCGAGCGCCCGATGCCCTTCGTCAACCCGTACCGGACGGTCGGGGCCCTCAACGAGATCGAGCAGTTCAAGCTGGCCCGCCACCCGCTGGCCGTTGCCGAGGCGATCATCGACACCTACGCCCGGGAGGGCCCGGCCGCGATCGCCGCCGTCCCCGGGGAGGTCGAGCGACTGAAGTGGGCCGGCATCTATCCGCAGAAGCAGGGCGGCGACGCGTTCATGATGCGCGTCAAGGTCCCCGGTGGGCTGCTCACCTCCGCGCAGATCCGTGAGATCGGGCTGGTCGCCGATGTCTTCGGCGAGGGTCCCGACGGTTCCGAGAGCTCCACGTTCGGCTCGCGCTACGCGGACCTCACCACCCGCCAGACCGTCCAGGTCCACTGGCTGCGGATCGGCGACATCCCGCGCATCTGGCGCAGGTTCGCAGCGGTCGGCCTCACCACGGTGCAGGCCTGCGGCGACTCCGCCCGCAACGTCGCGTGCTGCCCGCTCTCGGGGGTGGACGCCGGGGAGGCGTTCGACGCCTTTCCGGTGGCTCGGGCGGTCTCGGACTTCTTCACCGGCAACCGCGAGTACGCCAACCTGCCGCGCAAGTTCAAGATCTCGATCACCGGCTGCATCGAGGACTGCGCCAAGGCCGGGATCAACGACATCGGCATGCGGCCCGCCCGTGCGGACGACGGCACCCTCGGCTTCAACCTGCTGGTCGGAGGGGGACTGTCGGACGGTGAGCGGATGGCATCCGACATCGATGTGTTCGTCCGTCGGGAGCAGGCCGTCGAGATCACCCGTGCCGTCGCACAGCTCTTCGGCGAGCTGGGCAACCGGGAGAACCGGGGCCTGGCGCGCATGCGGTACCTCGTCCAGGAGCTCGGCCCCGAGGGGTTCCGCGCCGAGCTCGCCTCCCGGGCCGCGTTCCCGCTCGAGGTCGCCGGCGAGGACCTGACCCGGCGCGCCCGGGGTGACCACGTGGGCGTACATCCCCAGAAGCAGGACGGACTCTTCGCGGTGGGCTGCTCGGTCCCGGTCGGCCGCATGCACGGGATCGAGCTGGTGGAGGCGGCCCGCCTGGCCGAGACCTACGGGGACGGGACGGTGCGGGTCGGCACCGACCAGAACATCACCTTCACCGGGGTGCCGGGTGATCGGGTGGACGCGTTGGTGGCCGAGGACCTGTTGCAGACCTACTCGCCGTTCCCCGGCCCGTTCAGCCGCGGGGTGGTCGCCTGCACCGGCAGCGAGTTCTGCCGGTTCGCCATCGTCGAGACCAAGGAGCGGGCGGTGAAGTGGGCCCGGTTCCTCGACGAGCAGTTGGCCGGGGAGCTGCCGGGCGGCGGATCCGCCGCCCGGCTCCCCCCGGGCGGCCAGGGGGACGCCGGCGTCATCCGGATGCACTTCTCCGGCTGCTCCGCCAGCTGTGCCCAACCCCAGATCGCCGACATCGGGTTCCGCGGCGAGGTGGCCCACGTCGGGGACCGCCTGGAGGAGGCGGTCGACATCGGGCTCGGCGGCTCGCTGGGTCCGACCCCCGGGTTCATCGACTGGATCGAGCACGCCCGGCCGGTGAGCCAGGTTCCCGAGGCGCTGCTGCGGATCGTGAGGCGCTATCAGGGGGAACGCCGTCACGACGAGCCGTTCGCCCTCTGGGCCCGCCGGACGCCGGACACCGAGCTCCTCGGCACCCTCCAGGGCGCGCCCACCCCACCGGGTTCGCCGGACGCCCCCCGATCCGCCCCACACCAGAGGACACCAGAGGAGGACCGGCCATGAAGGCCTACCGCATTCGGGACGAGATCAACGGCATCACCGAGCCGCCGGGCAAGACCTGGTTCTGGGAGCTGGAGGCCGGGGTCATCAACGCCGACCGGTGCGTCCAATGCGGCACGTGCGTCGCCGTCTGCCCGTCCAATTCCATCGGGATCGCCGAGGGCACCATGCTGCCTGAGCTGGTCAAGATGTGCACCGGGTGCTCGCTGTGCTGGGACTTCTGCCCCCGGGGCGGCTTCCGGTACGAGGCGGCCTGGCCCCCGGCCACGCCGTCGACGGGGAGCGACGCAGGAACGGTCGAGCGGACCGACCCGGCCGATCCGTACTGGCGGATCACCGGCGCCCCTCCCGAGGACGGGCTGGGCGCGGTTCTCGAGTCCTACGCGGCACGGGCGTCGGTCCGCCCGGAGGGCGCGCAGGACGGGGGGGTCGTGTCCGCCCTCCTGATGGCGGCGCTGGCGGCTGGCGACATCGACGGCGCGCTGGTCACACGGCCGAGCGACGACCCCGCCGAGCCGTGGAAGGGGGTGGCCCATCTGGCCACCACCGGTGAGGAGATCGCCGCCTCGTCCGGAAGCTTCTACAACCAGACCATGGCACTGGCCGAGCTCGACCTCTCCCGGTACCGGCTGCCGCCCAGACCGCGGATCGCGGTGGTGGGCACGCCCTGTGAGATCCAGGCGGTCCGGGCCATGCAGTCCCGGGGCTGGCCGACCGGGGCGCACCGGGTGGACGCGGTGGTGCTGACCGTCGCCCTCCTGTGCACCAAGAGCTTCGACTACCGCGGGCTGATGCTTCGGCTCCTGCGCGACGAGCGAGGGGTGGACATCGAACGGGTGGCCAAGGTCGACGTGATCCGGGGCCGGTTGATCGCCGAGTACCGCGACGGGGAGGTGGCGGTGGACGAGCCGGTCAAGCACTTCCACGGTGCGGCGCTGAAAGGTTGCGACGAGTGCGCCGACTTCCTGGGCCGGGGTGCCGACCTGTCGGTGGGCAGCGTGGGCTCGATGGACGGGTGGAGCAGCGTGCTGGTGAGGACGGCACGCGGCCGCTCCGCCCTGTCCGCCGCCCGAGGCCGGCTCGATCTGCGCGACCTCGACGATCCGGGCGCGCTGGCCAGGCTCGACGCGTTGGACAAGAAGGTGGCCTTTGCCAGCCTGCGCCGGCCCTTCGACACCGGCGCCCCCTTGTTCATCGACTACGAGGAGCACGTCCGTTGCTACGGGTCCACCGACCGGTCCCCGGTGGTGGCCGACCGGTGAGCGGCGTGGACCGCCGGCACGCGGGCGCCGGCGTGACCGTGCCCGCCGACCGGCGCGCGCCCGGCGCCGGCGACCTCCGCGTCCCGCCGCCGGCGGGTGGATCCGACCTCCCGATCCCGGAGGAGCCGACCGGCCTCCGCGACGCCCTCCGCGACGCCCTCTACGGATGCGGGAGCGCGGCCCCGGCGTCCGCCGGCGAGGCCCGGCTGGGGCGCTGGCTGTGGGAGCGCTGGTCGCCCTGCCTGGAGCCGGCGGGCATGGGCCGGGAGGGGGTGGTGGCGCAGGTGGCCGGCTGCCGCTGGGAGCTCCGGCTCTGGCTGGCGGGGGAGCGTACCTGGACCCACTACGCGTCCGGGCTGGCGGGCCGGATCTCGCGTAGGCTGCCGGATCCCGGGACGGAGCCCGCCCCGGCCGCCGGCTGATCCGGCCGTTCGGGCCGGCCCGGAGCCGGGGAGGTGAGAGATCCGTGGAGAAGCTGATCTACCTGCTGTGGGGGGACGGGACGCCCGCGACGGGCGACCACCTCCGCTCCCGGCTGCTGTCCGAGACGGTTCCGCGGATCCTGGAAGCGGGCGCACGTGGGCTCTCCGTCAACGTCCACGACGCCGCCGCCCATCCGGCGCCGTCCCCCGCTCCCCCGCCCGAGGGGGAGGCTCCCCATGTGGCGGAGGTGTCGGTGTGGCTGGACTGCTACGAGCGCCGGGCCGGCGTCGAGGACGCGCTGGCGGCGGCGTCGCCGGACCGGGCCGGCTACCTCGTGGTCGAGTCCCTCTACGACGACTACGGGACGACCCCGCACGCGCCTCCGCGTGACTGGCCGGACGGGGAACGGTCCCCCGGCGTGCTGACGGTGGCCCTCATCCACCGCCCCGAGGGCCTCGGCTACACCGAGTGGATCCGGCGCTGGCACGGCACCCAGTCGCCGGTCTCCGCCGAGCTGCAGCCCCGGACCCGCTACGTCCGCAACGAGGTGGTCCGCCCGCTCACCGACGGGGCACCGGAGATCCACGGGATCGTCGAGGAGGGGTGGCCCTCTGTCGGGCACGTCGCCGACCCGATGCTCTTCTTCAACGCCACCACCAACGAGGAGCTGGGGGTCCACGTCGGCCGGATGGTCGACAGCGTCAACGCCTGCCTCGACCTCGCCCGCCTGCGCAGCACCACCATGAGCGAGTACCTGGTGCGGACGCCCGGAGCCGGAGGATCGGGCGGCGCCGGCTAGGAACGTGGGACGTCCGGAGCCGGAGGACCGGGCGGCGCCGGCTCGGAGCGTGGGACGGTCCGGTCGGTCGTCACCCGTCCCGGCCACCAGAACCGGTCGCCGGCGATGAAGGCGAGTGCGGGGACCAGCACCGTGCGGACCAGCAGCGTGTCGAGCAGCACGCCGACACCGACGATGACCCCCACCTGGGTGAGGGGGATCAGCGGGAGCACCCCGAGGACCGCGAACACGGCGGCCAACAGGATGCCGGCGCTGGTGATGACCCCGCCGGTCACCGCCAGCGCCCGGACCATCCCTTCCCTGGTGCCGTGCCGGGCCGCCTCCTCCCGGGCGCGCGTGACGAGGAAGATGTTGTAGTCCACCCCGAGAGCGGCGAGGAAGAGGAACGACAGGAGCGGCACGCTCACGTCCAGGGCGGGGAACTTGTACACGGCGGTGAACAGCACCTGGCTGAGCCCGAGGCTCGCCAGGTAGCTGGCACCGACGGTGGCGATGATCAGCAGCGGGCCCACCAGGGCGCGCAGCAGCACGACGAGGACGGCCAGGATGATCGCCAGGATGATCGGGATGATCACCGACCGGTCCCGTGACCACGCGGTGTTGGTGTCCAGGGTGATGGCGTCGGGACCCCCGACCAGCGCGTGGGCTCCGGGGACGGTGGCGACCGCCGTGCGGAGGGCTTCGACGGTGCCGAACGCCGCCCGGGTGTCGGGTGCACCGGAGAGCACCGCGTCGAGCTGGGTGATCGATCCGTTGCTGCCCGACTCGGTCACCGACGCCACCCCGGGGACCGACCTCGCCACCTCCGCCACCTGCTGGGCCTGGCCACTGGACGCGACGATGGCGGCCGGCTCCGACTCCCCGGCGGGGAAGGCGCGCTGGATCGCCAGCTGGCCGACCACCGACTCGGGGGTGTTTCGGAACTGTTGCGTCTGGGTGAGCCCGAGGGTCACGCCGCCCACCCCGGTCGCCAACAGCCCGAGGAGCACCAGGCTCCCGGCGATCACGACGGTGGGCCGTCGGGCAACCGCCCGTCCCAGCCGGCCCCAGGGGCCGTCGAGCTGCCGGTTGGGCTCGCCGGTCCGGGGAACCGCCGGCCAGAACAGGCGGCGCCCGAAGACGACCAGGGCAGCGGGGAGCACCACCAGGGCGAACAGAGCGGCGACCACGATGCCGATGGCGCAGGCCATCCCCAGTCCCCGGGTGGAGGGGATCGAGGCGAGGAGCAAGGTCAGCAGGCTGAGGGTGACCGTCGAACCGCTGGCCAGGACGGCCGGTGCCACCCGGCGGAGCGCCCCGGCCATGGCCTCGTGGCGGTCCTCCACCCGCCGGAGCTCGTCGCGGTAGCGGGCGATGAGCAGCAGCGCGTAGTCGGTGCCGGCGCCGAAGACGAGCACGGAGAGGATGCCGGTCGCCTCCGCGTTGACCGTGACCCCGACGTGGGGAGCGAGACGGCTGGCGGCGACGGACGCCACCTGCTCCGCCATGCCGATGGTGGCGAGCGGCACGAGCCAGAGCCACGGGCTCCGGTAGGTGAGGATCAACAGGACGGCGACGACCAACGTGGTGATGAGCAGCAGCTTGGTGTCCGCCCCCTTGAAGACGTTGGCCAGGTCGTTCTGGAACCCGGCCGGACCGGTCACCTCCACCTGGAGGCCGGAGGGCAGGCCGGCGCGGGCCGTGGCGCGCACCGCGTCGACCTCGCGTCCGAGCACGGCCGCATCCGACGTGGTGGCGAGCGGCACGGTGACCAGGGCCAGCGTCCCGTCGGGTGCCACGACCGCCGGCGAGGCGTGGCCGCCGAGCGCGTGGGCCCCCAGCGCGCCGGACCGGGCCGAGATGGCGTGGCGGTCCGCCGCGCTCAGCCGCCCACCGGGCCTCCGGAACACCACGATGGCGGGCGTGGTACGGGCGGCGGGGAGCTCGGACTGGAGCCGGCTGACCTGCAGCGCCTGGGCCGATGCGGGCAGGTCCACCGCCGCTCCGCTCGGCCCGGGTCCGGTCCCGACGGAGATGACCAGGAACGACAGGACCACCGCCACTCCCACGACGACCCAGGCGGTCCGCCGCCCCGACACCCACCGCTCTACCCGCCGCAGGATCTCCACGCACATCCTCCTCAGATAATACGATCTTCAGGTAACCAGAAAATCTAGTGAACTGGGGGATACGATAGCCGGAATGTTGGAGCGTGGCGATCGACCCGAGCAGGGACCGGACCAGCCGGCCGGGGTGCAGGCGGGGTTCTCGGAGGTCACCCGCCTCCTGCGCGAGGTGCTCCTCCGGTCGGACGACGTCGAGCAGCGCCTGCTGGACGCGCTGGACGTCGGGGCGACCGATCTCGCCGCCATGCAGCACCTGTTGCTGGCGGGGCCCATGGGTCCGGCCGAGATCGCCCGGCGCATCCACATCACCTCCGCCTCCGCCACCGTCCTGGTCGACCGGTTGGAGTCCGCCGGCCACGTCGAGCGGAGGGACGTCCCCGGCGACCGTCGCCGCCGGACGGTCGCCCCGACCGCGTCGGCGGCCGCACGCATCCGCGAGGCCATCCTGCCGCTCATCGAAGAGGTCGACGACGTCCTCGAAGGATTCGGGGAGGACGAACGGGCGGTGGTCGAGCGGTACCTGCGGGCGGTGCTCGAGGCCTACGGCCGCTACCTGACCTCGCCGACGGGTCGGGCAGGCCGTCCCGGTGGGAGCCCCGGGTGAGGGAGTGACCCGGCACGGGGCGCCTGGACCGGTCCCGCCGTGGGCCGCCCGGGTGACCCGGGCCCGCCGTGGGACGGTGACCCCTCGCCGTCCCCTACGCTCGGCGGGCGCACCGTGCCCGCCCGCCAGCGCATCGGAGGAATCCCGTGGGACTGTCCATCGGTATCGTCGGCCTCCCCAACGTGGGGAAGTCCACCCTGTTCAACGCCCTGACCCGGAACGAGGTCCTGGCGGCGAACTACCCGTTCGCCACCATCGAGCCCAACGTCGGCGTGGTGGCCGTCCCGGACCCCCGGCTCGACCGCCTGGCCGAGCTGTTCGAGAGCAAGGAGCGGGTACCGGCCACGGTGACCTTCGTCGACATCGCCGGCATCGTCAAGGGCGCGTCCGAGGGGGAGGGGCTCGGGAACAAGTTCCTGGCCGCCATCCGCGAGAGCGACGCCATCTGCCAGGTGGTCCGGGTGTTCACCGATCCGGACGTGATCCACGTGGATGGCCGGATCGACCCGGGCGAGGACATCGCCACGGTCAACACCGAGCTGGTGCTCGCCGACCTGCAGACGGTCGACAACCGTCTCGGGAAGCTGGCCAAGGAGGTCCGGAAGCAACCCGACCTGGCCCCCTCCTTGCGGGCGGCGGAGGAGGCACGGTCCATCCTCGACTCGGGGGAGACCATCGCGTCGGCCGCCGCCGCCGGCCGGATCGACGCCTCCCTGCTGGCCGACCTCCACCTGCTGAGCGCCAAGCCCTTCGTCTACGTCTTCAATGTCGACGAGGGCGTCCTCGACGACCGGGACCTGGCCGACCGGCTCCGGGCGACGGTCGCCCCGGCGGAGGCGGTGGTCCTCTGCGCGCAGATCGAGTCCGAGGTGGCGTCCCTCGAGCCGGACGACGCCGCCGAGCTCCTCGCCGGCTACGGCCAACGGGAGTCGGGGCTCGAGCAGCTGGTCCGCGTCGGGTTCGCGGCCCTCGGCCTGCAGACGTTCCTCACCGCCGGGCCCAAAGAGGCGCGGGCATGGACGATCCGCCGGGGAGCGACCGCCCCCCAGGCGGCCGGCGCCATCCACACCGACTTCGAACGCGGGTTCATCAAGGCGGAGATCGTGAGCTATGAGGATCTGGTCGCGGCCGGGTCCCTGGCCGCGGTGCGATCCGCCGGGCGAGCCCGGGTGGAAGGCAAGGAGTACGTGATGCAGGACGGGGACGTCGTCGAGTTCCGGTTCAACGTATGAGCCCGCCCCACCCCCGCCCCGGCCCCGGTCCCGGTGGGACCGGGCGGGGGGAGCCCGTGTCGCCGGCCGTCGCCGTCCGGCTCGACGGGGTGTCCGTGGTGCGGGACGGCAACGCCCTGCTCGACGACGTCACCTGGGAGGTGCGCTCCGGCGAGCGGTGGGCCGTCCTCGGTCCGAACGGGTCCGGCAAGACGACCCTCCTGCGGGTCGCCGGATCGGCGCTGTGGCCCACGCGCGGCACCGTCGACATCCTGGGAGAACGTCTGGGGCGGGTGGACATGCGGGCCCTGCGGAGGCGGATCGCGGTGGTGAGCGCCTCGGTCAGCCGGGTCCTGCGACCGCAGCAGTCGGCGTTCGACGTCGTGCTTTCCGGTCGGTACGCCGCCCTCGAGACCTGGTGGGACCGCTACGACGACGGTGATCGCGACGAGGCCCGGCGCCTGCTCGCCGAGGCGGGGTTCGGTGGGGAGGCGTTCGCCGCCCGACCGTTCGGGATCCTCTCGGAGGGGGAGCGCCAGCAGGTCCTGCTGGCGCGGGTCTTGATGGGCCGGCCGGAGCTGCTCTTGATGGACGAGCCGGCGGCGGGGCTCGACCTCGGCGCCCGGGAGCGCCTGCTCGCCCGGCTCGCGGCGCTGGCGGACGACCCGGCCGTGCCACCGCTCGTCCTGGTCACCCACCACGTGGAGGAGATCCCCCCGGGGACCACCCACGCGGCCCTCGTGCGCGCCGGCACGGTGGTGACCGCCGGACCGATCGGCGGGGTGCTCACCGGTCCGGCGGTCTCCGAGGCGTTCGGGCTGACCGTGGTGGTGGGGCACGCCGGCGGGAGGTGGTCGGCGCGCGCCTCGGGCTGACCACCTCCCCCGCTCGGCGCCCGGGTCGCAGACGCTGTCCGGTCGGCGGGACGGGACCAATAGCGTGGTGGCAGTCGAGCCCGATGGCTCGACCGACCGCAGTGACCGCCTGACCGCAGTGACCGACCGACCGCCCGGCCGACCGGCCGACCCGAACAGGGAAGGGCGTCCGAATCCCGAGGAGCCATCCGATGAACGAGTCCCGCCCCACTGCCGACTTCTGGTTCGATCCCGTGTGCCCCTGGGCCTGGATGGCGTCGCGCTGGATCCTCGAGGCGTCGGCGGTGCGTGACTTCGACGTGCGGTGGCACGTGATGTCGCTGGCCTATCTCAATGCGGACAAGGACGACCTGCCCGACCGGTACCGCGAGCTCCTCAGCCAGGCCTGGGGTCCGGTGCGGGTGTGCATCGCCGCCGAGCAGAAGCACGGCGGGGAAGTGCTCCTCCCGCTGTACACCGCGTTGGGGAACCGGTTCCACCTCGAGGACCGGCCGAAGGACCAGGCGACGATCGTCGAGGCCCTCGAGGAGGCGGGGCTCGAGGCGACCCTGGCCGAGGCGGCGGCGACGGATGCGTTCGACGAGGCGTTGAAGGCATCGCACCACGCCGGGATGGACCAGGTCGGCTACGAGGTGGGAACGCCGGTGATCAGCGTCGGCGGCGTCGCGTTCTTCGGACCGGTGGTGTCCCCGGCTCCCAAGGGGGAGGCCGCCGGGGTCCTGTGGGACGGCGTGCTGGCGGTGGCCGGGACGGACGGGTTCTTCGAGCTCAAGCGCAGCCGGACCCGGAGCCCGATCTTCGAGTGACGACCGGGCGACGGCGTCGGTGCGACGGAGTCAGTCGGCGGCGTGGGGGTCCGCCAGGTTGGCGAAGAGCACCAGACCGGCGGCGGCGACCGCTCCGGCGAGCAGCACCGCCGTGATGCCGACGGCATCGCTCGCCCACCCGGCGGCGAGGGCGCCCAGGGGGACGGTGCCCCCGAACGCCATGACCCAGAGTCCCATCACCCGTCCCCGCACGTCGTCGGTGAGCCGTTGCTGGAGGACGGTCGAGAGCGACGTCACGGTGGCGAAGTAGAAGTACCCCACCAGGAACACGACCGGGAAGGCGGGCGCCGGGATGCGCAGGAGCGAGAAGGCCGCCAGCGCGACGGCGTAGCCTCCCAGCGCGAACCGGACCACCTTGGCCAGGTCCCGGCCGGCGAGGAAGGTGCCGATCGACAGGGCACCGGCGACCGCGCCGGCACCGAACGACGCGTACAGGAACCCGTAGGCGGACGAGTGGTCGCTCAAGCGCAGGTTCGACTGGGCCAGCACCGGCATGAGGATGGCGACCGGGAGGCAGAAGAACGAGAACAGCACCATGGTGGTCAGGCACCGCCCGACCGGGCGGTCGTGCCGGGCGAACCGGATCCCCTCGACCATGGCGCGGATCCGGCCGATCGTCAGCGAGACGGCCACCCGGGGGAGCCGGACGCTCCAGAGCGCGGCGATGATGAAGAGGTAGGAGACCGCGTTGCCGACGAAGACCCAGGCCACCCCGACGTGGGCGTAGAGGAGCCCGCCGATCGCGGGACCGATCACCCGCGAGAGGTTCATGTTCACCGAGTTCAGGGAGATGGCACCGGCCAGGTCGTGCGGTTCCACGAGGTTGGGGACCACCGCGGAGAAGGTCGGGGCGTAGACGGCCTGACCGATGCCCATCGCCACCACCGCGGAGAGCAGCAGCACCAGCGAGGGGTGGGGGGAGACCACGATCCAGGCGATGGCCATGGCCCCGAGCGCCTGCTCGATGCTGACGACGATGAGCACCCGACGCCGGTCGAAGCGGTCGGCGATCGCCCCACCCGGGAGGGACAGCAGCAGCGCAGGACCGAGCTGGGCCAGGGACACCAGTCCCACGTCGGTCGACGAGCGGGTCTGTGAGAACACGAACGCCCCGAGGATGACCGTCTGCATCCACGACCCGATGTTGGAGAGCAGCGCGCCGAGGAAGACGCGGCGGAACACCCGGTACCGGAGCGCCGCTCCGGCCGTTCCCACCCGGAGGGTGCGGTCGCCGTCGACGACGGCGTCCTCGACGTCGGCGACGACCAGATGGCTGCCGACGCGGTCGCGGTCTTCGGATCGGGGTCCCCCCGTCCCGACACGGACCTGGCCGCCGTCGGTAGGACTGCCCGGTTCCGGACCTCTCGCGGCGTCCGGTGATGCAGGCGGAGCGTCGGTGTCACCCGGCCTCCCGGTGGGCGGGCGGAACGGCACCCGGGATCAGCCCATCACCGGATCACCGGGCCGTGCGCCCGCTCGCGATCCACCGGGCCGCCGCGGCTGGCTCCCCAACCGTCCGGTGCGGTCGGCCCGCGCCGACAGCACCCGCACCGCGGTCACGATCCCGAGCTCCGATCCGTTGTCCTGGGCCATGTGCACAATCCCCCCGGAGCCCCCTGGCTCGCCCCGTCAGGGTAGCGGCGTGCCACGACGGGGCGTCCGGCGGTCCCGCCGTCCGGTAGCGACAAGGCAGCGGGTGCCGGGTCGCTCGGGCGAGGCCACCGGTCGGATGCTCGCTGCCGCAACCTGGGCAGTTGGCAACCGCTTGAGGCGGCCGGAGCACTCGTGTAGAACGACAGCACACAACTGCCGGGGGAGGCCGTTGGGGGCGCGGGTGCGCCCCGTGTCGGCATCGTCGTTCTCCGACCATCCACCACTCCTGAATTGGCCCTCGTTAGGGTTTTCGGAAAGAAGGTAGGTCGAGGAGTTGACGCTCATGATCCTCTTGCTGGTGCTGGTGATGGCGTGGCTGGTGATCCTCGGACCCGGTCTCCTCCGGCGATGGGCCGGGCACGGTGACGGCATCAGCTCGGTCTCCCACTTCCACCGGCAGCTCCGCGTGCTCGAGCACTCGGGCACCCCCCCGATCGTGCGCCCGGCCTACCGCTTGCAGGGGGAGCAGCCGGCTGCCCGCGCCAAGCCCTACCCCGACGTGGCGTCGGTGCCGGTACTGACCGTCGTCGGTGCCGACAAGCTGCCGCGTCCGGCGTTGGCCTTCCTGGCGGACGACCGCACCGGCGAGGGCGACCGCATCGGCGAGGGCGACCGCACCGGCGGACGTGGGGCGGCCCCTTCTGAGCAACCGACGCGGGAGGGCCGGGCCTTGGACCATCCCCACGGGGTGCCGCTGCGGCCGATGACCGCCGAGGCCCGACGGTCGGCCCGACGTCGGCGCCGGAGCACCCTCACGGTCCTGGTGGCCCTCTTCCTCCTGACCTTCGTGATCGGCTTCATCCCGGGAGCCGGGCCGGCGTGGATCGTGACCGTCGTGGCCGCACTGGCGTCGGGGGCCTATGTGGCCCTTCTCGTCCACCTCCGGGCGGTGGCGGAGGAGAACGAGCGCACCCTCCGCTATCTGTCGACGGCGGCTCGGCACGATCGCCGGAGCGGGGCCACCGCCTTCGTCGGTGACGACGACGGCTGGTGGGACCAGGAAGCGGTCCCCGCCGACCAAGATCTCGCGGTCCACGCCGGCGCCCGCTGACCGGTCCGCCCCGGACGGCTCCCTGCGTCACCACCTTCCCGGACGTTCCGCACCCTACGGCGCCGACCGGCGATCCTGCGGGTTGGCCGTCACGACCGGACGAACGCGGGCACGGACGTCGCTGATGTGGAAAACTGCCTCCTAGTGGTCGGTTGACCACGTAGTGCGTTCATAGCAGGATCCATTCGCATTGTTCATCGAAGGCGAAGTGATGGTGCGCCTTGCATGCAGAACCCGTCTACATCAGCGTCTCGCCGGCAGAGGAGATGATGGTCCGGGGCCTGGGCGCGTCCTGGGACCCTGAGCGGCAGGCGTGGCGGGTGCCACCGGAGATGCCGTTGGAGCCGTTCGCCTACTGGTTGCGGGCGGAGCCGCCGTCCGGACCGGACCCGGTGGGAGCGGACGTGCAACCTCCGCTCCCGGGGCCGGCAGTGCCGCCGGACCACGCGTTCGCCTCGCTGCCGACGTTCGTCGCCACCTCGATGGAGAGCGTCCCCGGGGAAGCCGGCCGGGTGTCCCCGTCCGGGGTGCCCATCCCGCCCGTTGCGGACGGTGCAGCGTCGGCGCGGGTGGAGGGACCTGCCCTACCTCCGATTCCCGCCTTCGACGCGGCGCAGTGGTCAGTCCCCGGTTCGGGAGGTGAAGAAGTGTCGACGGACGGGAGGTGGACGTCCGAGGACGTCGACCCATTCGCTCCCCCGCCCCCCGGATCCCCGCCGGTGATCGACGACGCCTTTGACGACGGTCCTCTCTCGCTGGCCGACCTGGCCAGCCACCCACTCGACGCCGCCGCCAGCCGATACGACCCACCGGCGCCCCCGCCGGTGTACTACGCCGAACCCCCGCCCCCGCCCCCGCCGGTCTACTACGCCGAACCTCCGGCCCCGCCCCCGCCGGTCTACTACGCCGAACCTCCGGCCCCGTCCCCCGTCTCCCAGGTCGCGCCG
>JAJYYG010000112.1 GCA_021801235.1 Actinomycetes bacterium | reverse complement strand
AATTCCGATCAGTTACAACTACCGGGGAGAGAGCAACAGGTTCTACTTGACCGCGACTTTCGCTGATTGCGAAACGCGAGAATCAGTGATCGCCCACACAAGCGCTCTGACCTCTGCCGGCAAGCGAGCTGTCCGTGACATGGTGGACACGATCGCGCAGCACCTCGGTGAGGACTGGCTCGCTCGATTCCTCCCCAACAGCGCTCGAAGGTCCCAAGCGGAGCTGCCGTTGATGTCCTGGCGCTGGTGGCCCACCAACGACGTACCACACGTCTACGCGCGCCTATTGGAGCTGGGGTCGCGACTGCGTCTCTTGCAGGGTGTCTCGGGGATCGCTGACCTCCGGCGAAACATGCGCCGGGACCTCGGGCAGTTCGCTCACAGCCTGCTTCAGCTGGAGGTCGGTGGGTTGGTCATGCGGGCCGGCTGGGAGGTGACGTTCGAACCCGGCGTCGGCAATGGGGGAAGCCGTACCGACCTGCTGCTCGCGAAAGATGACGACGCCATGCTCGTCGAGGTAAAGGGCTTTCTCCTCGACCAGCAGTCCAGCGAGGACCTTGCCTTCAGCCGCCGGGTCTCGATGACCCTCCGCTACATCGAGTCACGCGAACAGGTCACCTTCGACGGCGAGATCGATCCGGGAATCGAGGACGACAAGCTCGCCGCGTGGCTCGAAGAGCTGGCCGGTCTAGCCGCAGACGTAGCGCGATCCGGACTCGTGATCGAGACGAATCCACCCTCGGGCGGACGCCTCGTCATCCAGCCTGGCTGGCCGACGACCGGCGCCGGGCACTCCACCACCATCCGCCACGGCGACGAGTGGCGACGCATCACGACCGCGCTCAAGGCCAAGGCCGAGCAGGGCCGCGGCGACCATCCGTTGTGGCTCCGGTTCGACGAGACCTCCCAGTTCTGGGCGCTCGCTGTACCGCCCGACTACCCTCGGCGACGCCTTCACGAACGCCTCGCCCAAGGCCTATCGGCAGAGCTGGCGGGCTTCGAGCATGTGGCCGGGATCGTCCTCTCAAGCGCACCAACGGCCGGCTCGACCGTCGGCGCAGAAGACACCTGGGAGAACCTGGGCGGCGGTGCCACGAGCCTCGTCTGCACGACCCAACCGCCTTTCTGGCGGGAAGCACTCGTCGTGTCGGGCCCGAACAAAGCAGCCATGCGACAACATGCAGAGTGGTCGAGCTGGTACGCCACCGAAGGCTCCTGGCTGAACTGGGCCCTCGACGGCCTCGGCGTGCCGCCACTTGCTGAACTCGTGACTCCGATCTCACAGCCCGAGGTCGGTAGTGGCTGAGGACCCCGCGCAGTCGCTGTCGTCAGGGCCGGCACCTGACCCCCGCCGTCCACCGACTACCCGACTATCAACCCACGGAGAGTTCCAATCGAGTACAGCATTCACCAGCGACACCCACCCCGGCCGGAATCGACCGGAACGGGTGGCCGGTTTCACCGGAATGCGCGCAACGGGCTGCGCCCAGCGCCTACGCGGACTGCTACGCCGGGTGATCGGCTCGGGCGTCGCAGAGCAGCTGACCATGCGGGACCGGCCGGCGTAACGTACAGCGGCGAGGTGCTGCGATACTGGCCTGGCGGCGGGCGTGCGTCGGAGGTTTGCGACTTGTTGATCCCAGCAGTTGCGAACTGGTGGTCAAATAGGTTGCGACATGTTGATCGAATGTGTTGCGACTTGTAGAATGGCGGGGTGGCCCGCGACGTGCCCCCCGTTCGGAACCCGACATACCTGCCACGCGTGGCCGACGCATCGGTAGTGTCCGCGCTCCAAGCGCTCGGCGCGGTGGTGATCGAAGGTCCCAAGGCGTGCGGCAAGACCGAGACCGCCCGCCAACACGCCCGGAGCGAGGTCCTGCTCGATCTGGACCCCGAGGCCCAGCGCGCCGCAGCGGTCGATCCCCGTCTACTGCTCGCCGGCGAGGCCCCACGGCTCATCGACGAGTGGCAACGAGAGCCGCGCGTCTGGGACGCCGTTCGCCGGGAGGTCGACGTACGGAGATCGGCCGGCCAGTTCATCCTGACCGGCTCCGCCACCCCCAGGGACCAGGCCGTCCGACACTCCGGCGCTGGGCGGATGAGCATGGTGACCCTTCGGCCCATGACACTGTTCGAGCAGGGGTACTCGCCGGGGACCGTCTCGCTCGCCGAGCTCCTCGACGGCCAGGCCCCCCCGGCGACCACGTCGGCGCTGGACGTGACCGACTATG
The DNA here is from genome assembly GCA_021801235.1 of Actinomycetes bacterium. GTDB lineage: Bacteria > Actinomycetota > Acidimicrobiia > Acidimicrobiales > RAAP-2 > DASZIT01. The sequence continues at coordinate 12,131 of JAJYYG010000112.1, read as the reverse complement.
CCGAGCGGATCGTCGTCGGAGGGTGGCCCGGGCTGATCGGACGCTCGGTCAGCGACGCCACGCGGTTCATGGACGGCTACGTCGACACCATCATCGAACACGACATCGACGTCGTCTCCGGCGCCCGCCGCGACCCCCGGCTCGTCAGGAGGTTCCTGCAGGCGTACGCGCAGATGAGCGCCCACCCCGCCCGGCTGAGCACGATCGTGGAGCGAGCCCGTGGCGGCGCCGCAGGCGACGGGCCCTCTCGCTGGACGGCAGAGCCCTATCTCGACGCCCTCGCACGCCTCATGGTGGTCGACGACCTCGAGGCCTGGAACCCGGAACTTCGATCGAGGACCAGGCTCATGACCACGCCCAAACGGCACCTCGTCGACCCGTCGCTGGCCACCGCCCTCATGGGCTCTGATCCCACCCGGCTCCTCGGCGATCTCAACACCCTGGGCTACCTCTTTGAGTCCCTCGCCGCCCGAGACGTCCGTGTGTACGCCACCGCCAACGACGCGACCGTTTACCACTACCGCGAGCGAGCCGGCGAGCTCGAGATCGACCTGGTGGTCGAACGCCGCGACGGGGCCTGGGTCGGCGCCGAGGTCAAGCTCGGCGCCACCCTCGTCGACGACGCCGCCAGCGCACTGCTGCGCCTCGCGTCCGCCCGCACGATCCGCCCACCGGCGGCCCTCGTGGTCATCACCGCCACCGAGTATGCCTACCAGCGTCCCGATGGCGTGGCCGTCATCCCCCTCGGCCTGCTCGGACCCTGACCCGTCCGCCCGCCAGGCGGTCCGGGCATCCCAACTCCCGTCCCAACAATTGCGTCACGACCCGTCCCCGAACGTCGCACACCTTCCACCGCGGCCTATGAGACACGGCCCCCGAGCAGCCAAGATGCGACACCTGGGTACGACGAGCCACAGGCTGGACCTGGCCTTCACTCCCTTGTAATCGTCAGGTCGTGGGTTCGATTCCCACCGCCGGCTCGCGGGTTCTCCGGGTGAGACCGGCTATCACGTTCGCCTGGGATCCCTCCTGCTGGCGTCATCCCAGCATGCACCCCGGTTTCGTGCTTCGCAGCGTACGCGTCGAGGGTCGCCCGGGCTGCGAAGAGGACCGCTGCGTGGGCGTTCTCGGAACCGTCGCTGACGGTCGTTCGTCGGTGAAGTTTGGAGTTCCGCTGGCGGCGGTCGTTGTGGGGCGCGCTCGCGCTTGTCGTGGCGAGGGCCACGGCGGGCGGCTGCGGCGGAACGCGGAGTGCCGGTGACGCGGCGGGTTGGAGGCCACCGAGAACTGTGGTGGCTCCGTGGGTGACGCCGGCCGCTCTGCCGGCGCCGTCGACGGCGCCGGCACGGCGGGTGCTCAGCCCGGATTTTGTGCCGTAGAGGATCGATTGCGTCACGGCGAACGTGTACCAGGCCACCGGTGGCAACGGCCTGGCCGCTTCGGACGACGGCGGAAGTGGACCTGGGAGTCGGCCCCCGGTGGGACACTGCCAGCGTCGTTGGCATGCGCCAGCAGACCGCTGCTGGGCAGTCAGCGACGAGTACGTCGACGGCGGGCACACCTGGGCCACCCTGGCCGGGGGCGGGAGCGGGGGTGCCCCGTTCCCGCTGGCGCTCACCAGCACCGACGGCGACGCATCGTGGACCCGCCAACCCCCTGTCGCCGGGCGCCTCGGGCGTCGAAACGTGTGTGGCCGTCGGCCTCGGCAGCCAGCGGACCGGCATGATCGCCACGGCCAAGGGCACGGCATGATCGCCACCACGTCCGCGTCGCCCGGCACATGAACCCACCTGGGACACGACCCGACCTCCAGCGGTGGACCAGGTTCAGAGCGGTCACCAAGCGAGGGCCTTGTCTCGCGGCCTGCGCCAAACGCATACCTGGCGGATGGCCGCCAAGCCGGTCCGGCGGGAGAGCCGGCGCGACCGTCGACACTTCTAGCGAACTATGGGCTATTATTGGAAGACAATATAAGGTGCTATATTTAGGTAGGCAACGTGGATCCTGTGCGGAACCCCTACTCGCCTGGCGCGGGGCGTCGCCCGGCTGCGCTCGTGGGACGTGACGCCCAACTGACCGAGTGGGATATTGCTCTCCAGCGCGTCGAGGCGGGCCGGACGGCCCAGCCGACGGTCCTCTACGGCTTGCGTGGTGTCGGCAAGACCGTGCTGCTCTCGGAATTCGCCCGCAAAGCGGTAGACCACCACTGGATCGTCACCCGGCTGGAGGCCCGCGCCGGCACGTCGCTGCGAGAGGCCGTCGGCGACGCCCTCCACGGGCCGCTGGCGGACCTGGCACGGCCTTCCGCCGGCAAGCGGCTGCTGCGAGCCTTGAAGACGATGGCCAGCTTCCGGGCGAGCGTGGACCCCAGCGGGGCGTGGAGCTTCGGCCTCGACCTCTCACAGGTCGGCGGTGGGGGCGCCGACACCGGGGTCCTCGAGGTGGACCTGATGAAAGTACTCCACGATGTCGCCGCCGCCGCCGAGGAGGAGGGTAACGGCCTGGCGGTTCTCATCGACGAAGCCCAGGACGTGGCCGACGCGGAGCTGGCGGCGCTGTGCTCCGCCGCCCAGACCGCCAGCCAGGACGGCTGGGCCCTGACCCTGGGGCTTGCCGGCCTTCCGAGCCTTCCGCGCATCCTGGCCGAGGCGAAGTCCTACTCCGAACGCCTGTTCAGCTTCCACACCATCGACAACCTTGCCGCCCCGGCCGCCGGTGAGGTCCTCACCGCCCCCGCAGCCGCCGAATCCGTCGCCTGGGACGACGCCGCCGTCGAACACGTCGTGACCCAAGCCGCCGGATACCCCTACTTCCTGCAGCAGTTCGGCCAGGACACCTGGAACGACGCGGCCGGCCCGAACATCACCCTGACCGACGCCCGAGTCGGCGTCGCCAACGGCCGGGCGGCCCTCGACACCGGCTTCTTCCGCACTCGATGGGACCGCGCCACCCCCGCCGAACAGCGATACCTGCGGGCGATGGCCGTGGACGGAGACGCCGGAAGCGGGTCGAGGGACGTCGCCAGCCGACTCGACCGCAAGATCACCAGCCTCGGACCCACACGCGCCAACCTCATCGCCAAAGGACTCGCCTACGCCCCCGAGCACGGCGTCGTCGCCTTCACCGTCCCAGGGATGGCCGACTTCATCCGTCGCCAGCCCAACCCGTAGACGGGAGCCGCTCACCCGGGTCGCCCTCGTGCGACAGCCACGCCGGCATCCCAGGCGCTGGGCCATTCACACAACGTAGGGTCCGCGGATTGCGACGTAGGGGCACGGCGGTTGCAGCGAGTTGAGTAGTTGAGTCCCAGCGAGTGGTGTACGACCAGCCACGGGTTGGCGTGGACTGCCCCCTCGTACCGTCGGATCGGGGTTCCATGCCCTCTACCGGGCCCTCTACCGGGCCCTCCACCGGCCCCACCACACGTTTCCCGGCCGTCCCGTCGTTCCCCCGCGCCGAGGGATAACCTCGGGGGCTCGGATCCTTCGGGCACGCGCCGACCAGAGGCCACGCCATGACCGACCCAGGATCGACATCCCCCCCGGCGAGAGCCCGGCCCGGAAGGTCCCCCTCCGGGAGGACCGTCGGTACCGGGCGGTGGCCAGCCCGCACCAAGCAGCTCGTGGTCCGCTTCTCGCTGCTGGTGTGTGCCTGCCTGGCCTGGGGTGTCCTCGCCCTGGTGCTGGTCACGGACCACGGCAGCTCGTCCTCGTCGATCTCGGTGAGCAACGGCCACGTCACCCGGACCGTGCTCCCGGGAGTGACCGCCTACGGTGAAGATCCCGGTCCGGTCCGGATCGTGCTGCTGGTGTCGGCGGGTGCGGTGGTGGTGTCGGCGGCGAGCCTGACGTGGCGGGCGGCCCGCCACTCGTCGAGGATCGGCTTCGCCGGGATGGCAGTGGGAGGCGCGGCCGTGGTGGCGGCCCTGCTCGGCGCCTTCACGATCGGTCCTTTCCTCCTCCCTCTGGCTGCCGTCCTGATCATCGTCGCCCTCCCCATCGCCCCGTCGCGGCCGGACCGACCGCCCGGGATGCCCGGGATGCCCGGGATGCCCGGGATGCCCGGGATGCCCGCACCGGGGTGGTACCCCGACCCAACCGGGCGATCCGCCTGGCGGTTCTGGGACGGAGGGCGGTGGAGCGAGCACGTCACCCCGGCGAGCGGGTCCGACACCGATCCCCTCTGACGCCGGTCCCGTGGCGGGGTGGGGCGTGGATCCCGACGGCAGCGTGAGTCAGTGGAGCAGGGGCACAGCCCTTCCGGCACCCGCTCCGGCCCCTGCACCGGGCCACTCCGGCGGACGGACCAGGAGCCCGGGCATCGGTATCGTGGCAGCGGCGGTCCCCCCACGAGCCTGCTCGACCGCCAGGAGGGCGCAGTGGACGACCGACGTGCAGGAACGGAGGACCGGCACCGCCGGAGCACCCGGGACGCGTACGACCGGCTCGCCCCGGTGTGGTCGGAGACCACCGACGCAGGGCCGTTCAACGGCTTCCTCGAGCGGCCCGCCCTGCGCTCCCTGGTCCCGCGTCCGCTCGCCGGCAAGACCGTGCTGGACGCGGGCTGCGGGTCGGGCGCCCAGTGCGAGTGGCTCGCGGCCCAGGGGGCACACCCGGTCGGGGTCGACCTCAGCCCGGCCATGGTGGAGGAGGCACGGCTCCGGTGCCGGGGTGCCGGTCGGTTCGTCGTCGGCGACCTGGCCGACCCGCTCCCGGTCGCCCTGTCCTCCCTCGACGGCATCACCTGCTCGTTGGTGCTGCACTACCTCGAGGACTGGGGAGCGACGCTCCGCTCCTTCGCCACCGCCCTGGTCCCCGGCGGCTGGGTCGCCCTCTCGCTCGACCATCCCTTCGGACCGCCTCTCCCGGGACAGCGGGGCGGCTACTTCGACACGACCCTGGTCAGCGACACCTGGGTCAAGGGCGGTGTCGAGGTCACCCAACAGTTCTGGCGCCGTCCGCTGTCGTCGGCGATCGACGCCTTCGCCGATGCCGGATTCGTGGTCGAGCGCGTGGCCGAGCCCCAACCCTCCGCGGAGGCGATGGCGCTCCATCCCGCCGCGCTGGCACCGGTCGTCGGCGTCCCGTGGTTCATCGTCTACCTGCTCCGCAGGGCGCCGTGAGGGGCCCGGCCCCCGCCTGGCGTCGGTTCCTCCGGCTCGCGGCACCGGTCGCCCTGGGCTTCCTACTGACCGCATGCGGTGGCGGGAGCCTGACCGCCGGCAGGCCGGCCGGGACCGCCGTGCGCCTGACCCGGCCCTCCTCCCCGGATCGGAGGCGATCCACCGGGGCGACGCCCACCACCACCGCGCCGGCCCCGTCCACCGGGGGGCCGGCGGCGGGAGGAGCGGCCGCGCCCCTCCCGACCCCCGCCTCCCTGGTCCCGTTCGCCGGCACCACTGCCGCCGCCGGGGAGGGAAGCTGGAACCCGGCCGGGAGGCCGGTCGCCGGGACGGCGGCGGTCGAGGAGACCTCGCTCGTCCCGCCGGGGGGGACCCAGCCGGCCGGGATCGCCTGGATGGACACCCGCCTGCTGTCCGCCCAGCTGTACTCGGGCTCCAAGAGCCCGGGCGGGGGCCCCTACCGCTACACCGCACCGGTCCAGCCGGCGCAGGCCTCCACCCTGGTGGCGGCCTTCAACGGCGGCTTCTACATGAACCAGGCCGAAGGCGGCTACTACACCGAGGGACGCACGGTGGTCCCGCTGGTGACCGGAGCAGCATCCCTGGTCATCTACGCCGACGGGAGCGTCGACGTCGGTGCCTGGGGGACCGACGTCACGATGACCCCGAACGTGGTCGCCGTGCGCCAGAACCTGGTGCCGCTCGTCGCCGGCGGGCAGCCCACCCCTCAGGCGGCGAGCTCCGACTGGCAGGCGTGGGGAGCGACCTGCGGCGCCACCTCGTGCGCGCCCACCGTGCCCGGCGTGGAGCAGCAGTGGCGGTCCGGGGTCGGGGTCACCGCCGACGGTGGCCTCGTCTATGCGACCGGGCCCGCGCTCGCTCCCCTGCAGCTGGCCGACCTCCTCGTACGAGCCGGAGCCGTCCGGGGGATGCAGCTCGACATCAACCCGGACTGGACCGTCTTCGTCACCTACGATCCCCCCACCCCCGGCGGGCTCGCCGCACCGTCGAACGGGAGCAAGCTGGTCGCCGCCACCGTGCAGGGGCCCTGGACGTTCTTCGAGCCGTGGTGGGCGCGGGACTTCGTCACGATGTCGGCGAGGGCGGAACCGACCGGGTGAGCCGTCCGGACCCGGGAACGACGGCCGGCCGACGCCCGGCGGCCCGGTGCCGCACCGGGGCACCGCGTGTCAGCGACGGGCCGCTCCGGTTAGGTTCTCCTGCGGAGGCGGAGTTCTTCTGCAGGCAGGGGAGCCGGGTCCTCCGCACGGCCATACCGGGATGAGGTAACCGGACCGGCGACCGGGCCGGAGCGGTCGGGAAGCGGACCGGGCCGGAGCAGTCGGGCAGCGGACCGGGGACCGGGCAGGAAGGAGCGGCAGTGACGGACGCCATGACCGGAGTGGACGAAGCCGACCTCGCCACCGCGTACCGGGCGGTGCGCGCGTTGACCGAGACGCTCGCCGCACCGCTCTCACCCGAGGACCAGACGGTGCAGTCGATGCCCGACGTCAGTCCCACCAAGTGGCACCGTGCCCACACATCGTGGTTCTTCGAGACTTTCCTGTTGACGCCCGGCCTCGGGGGGTACGCGCCGTTCCACCCTGCGTTCGAGTACCTCTTCAACTCCTACTACGAGGGGGTCGGCCCGATCTACCCCCGTCACGAACGCGGCCTGGTCTCCCGACCCGGTGTCGACGAGATCGCCGGATACCGCTCCCACGTCGACCGCGGCATGGAGCGCCTGCTGGAGCACGAGGCCGATCCGGAAACGTCCGAGCTGGTCACGCTCGGGCTCCACCATGAGCAGCAGCACCAGGAGCTGCTGCTCATGGACGTCAAGCACGTGCTCTGGTGCAATCCGCTGCACCCGGCGTACGCCGCGCTGGACGAGCCGCAGCCGGCCGGGGCCGCCCTCGCCCCTCCCGACTGGAGCACCCACCCCGGAGGCCCGGTCGAGATCGGCCACACCGGGAACGGCTTCTCCTTCGACAACGAGCGGCCGCGCCATACCGCCTACGTGCAGCCGTTCATGATCGCCGACCGGGTCGTGACCTGCTCGGAGTGGTCCTCGTTCATCGAGGACGGGGGCTACCAGCGCGCCGACCTGTGGCTCTCCGACGGGTGGGCGGCCGTCCAGCAGGGGCGGTGGGACTCGCCCCTCTACTGGACCTGGAACGACGGAGCGTGGCAGGTGTTCACCCTCGGCGGCGTCCGACCGATGCACCCCCACGAGCCGGTGTGCCACATCAGCTACTACGAGGCGGACGCGTTCGCGCGGTGGTCCGGGGCGCGGCTCCCCACGGAGGCCGAGTGGGAGGTGGCGGCTGCGGGCTCCGGCGGCGAGGGCAACGTGCTCGACCCCGCCAAGCTCCATCCGTCGCCGTGGAGCCCGACGGACGGCGAGGATCGGGGGGACGGCGCGAACGGCACGGGGACGTTCTGCGGGGACGTCTGGCAGTGGACCTCCTCGTCCTACAGCGCCTACCCCGGCTTCTCGGTCGCTCCCGGAGCGGTCGGCGAGTACAACGGCAAGTTCATGGTCAACCAGTACGTCCTCCGGGGTGGTTCGTGCGCCACCCCCCGTGGTCACGTCCGGTCCACCTACCGGAACTTCTTCCCCCCCGGAGCCCGCTGGGCCTTCAGCGGGCTCCGGCTGGCCCGAGACGCCTGAGCGGGCGCAGGTCCGACCGGCGCACCCCTTCCGGGCCGCAGGAGCGTGAACGAGCGTGAACGAACGAGCAGCGACAGAGCGGAGAGCAGGCGCCCCACCATGACACCCGATGTGGCACGACCGATCCCCCCGACCCTCGACGTCCACCTCTCGGGGACCGAGCTGGCCACCGCCCTCGAACGCGACGCCCGGGCGGGCCTCCTCGCCTCGCCCAAGCAGCTGCCGCCGGTCTACTTCTACGACGACCGCGGCTCCCGGCTGTTCGACGAGATCACCAGGCTGCCCGAGTACTACCCGACGCGCTCTGAACGGTGGATCCTCGATGCCCACGCCAAGGACATGGCCCTCCTCTCGGGTGCGGACACCCTCATCGAGCTCGGCGCCGGCACCTGCGAGAAGTCTCGGGTCCTGCTCGACGCCATGCAGGCGGTCGGGCTCCTCTCGCGCTACGTCCCCCTCGACGTGAGCGACACCGTCCTGTGGGAGGCGGCCACCACCCTCGCGGAGGAGTACCCGGGCCTGGCGGTGCACGCGGTGGTGGGGGACTTCCACCGCCATCTCGACCAGCTCCCGCCGGGGGGCCGGCGGCTGATCGCCTTCCTCGGGGGGACCATCGGCAACCTCGGGCCCGCCCAGCGACGGAGGTTCCTCGTCGACCTCGACTGCACCATGGACGCGGAGGACCGGTTCCTCGTCGGCACCGACCTGGTCAAGGACCGGGATCGCCTGGTACGCGCCTACGACGACGATGCCGGGGTCACCGCCGAGTTCAACAAGAACGTCCTCTCGGTCCTCAACCGCGAGCTCGGCGCCGACTTCGACCCGGACCGGTTCGACCACGTCGCCGTGTGGAACGAGGAGGCGCAGCGGATCGAGATGTGGCTGCGGTCCAACGCGGAGCAGTCGATCCGGGTGGAGGGGCTCGACCTCGACCTGGTCTTCGGGGAGGGGGAGGCGATGCTGACCGAGATCAGCACCAAGTTCACCCCCGAGGGGCTGGCCGCCGAGCTGGCCGAGTGCGGGTTCGTCGTGGACGCCATGTGGCCCTCGCCGGGGGACGACTTCCTGATGACGCTCTGTCACCCGTACTGCTGACCTCACCGCCCCCGCCGGAACCCGTCACGCAGGTGCGTCGTCGAGGTCGTCGAGCGCAGCCTCGACGGCACGGTGGAACGTCGGATAGGCGAACATCATGGTGCGGAGCGAGCGTGTCGGCACCTGAGCGTGGACCGCGAGCGTGAGGAGGCCGAGCACCTCCCCGCCGCAGGGTCCCATGGAGGTGGCTCCGACCAGCACCCCACGGCGGTGGTCCTCGACCAGCTTCACGAATCCCCGGTTGCCGGCCTTGTGGATCCAGCCCCGCGAAGAGGCCGGCACCTCGGCCGTCCCGGTCCGGACCTCGATCCCCAGCTCCCTCGCGGCGCGCTCGCTCAACCCGACGGATCCGATCTCGGGATCGGTGAAGGTCACGCGGGGCAGGGCGCGATAGTCGGCCGGGACCACCGGTCGACCCAGGATGCCGTCGACGACGATCGCCGCCTGGTACATCGCCACGTGGGTGAAGCCACCCTTGCCCGTCGCGTCACCGACCGCCCATACGCCGTCGACCACCCGGAGGTGGTCGTCCACCGGCACCGCGCCGCCGGTCGGCTCGACCCCGAGGGATGCGAGCCCGAGCCCGTCGAGGGCCGGACGCCGGCCGGTGGCGACCAGGAGCCGGTCGGCGGTCACCGGCCGGCCCTCGGCGAGCTCCACCGAGAACCGGTGCCCGTCGTGGCGGACGGAGCGGGCGGCGACACCGGTGCGGACGGTGACGCCCTCCCCCTCCAGGACCGCAGCCAGGAGCCGCCCCGCCTCGGGCTCCTCGGGACCGACCAGATGGGGGCCGCTCTCGATGACCGTCACGTCCGCACCGAACCGGGCGAACACCTGGGCCAGCTCCACGCCGACGGCGCCGCCTCCGAGCACGGCGAGCGCGTGCGGGACCTCCTCCGCCTCGATGGCCTCCCGGTTGGTCCAGAACGGGGTACCCGCCAACCCGTCGACCGGTGGCGACCAGGCGGACGCGCCCACCCCGAGCACGACGGCCGTACCGGCTTCGAAGGTACGGCCGCCCACCACCACCCGGCGGGGGCCCTCCAGGTGTGCCCACCCCCGCACGAACCGCCCGCCCTTCGCCTCGAAACGCTCCACCGCGACCGAGTCGTCCCAGTGGTCGGTCGCCTCCTCCCGGATGCGCCGGGCCACCACGGACCAGTCCGGCCGCACCTCCGCCCCCCCGGCCATCCCGACCACCCGCCGGCCGTCGGTGACCAGCCCCGCCGCCCTGGTCATCATCTTCGACGGGATGCAGCCCCAGTAGGGACACTCCCCCCCGACCAGGCGCCCGTCGATCCCGACGACGTCGAGCCCGGCGGCGGCGAGCCGCTCGGCGACCTCCTCGCCGCCGGGCCCCATCCCCACCACGACCACATCGGCGGGCTCGGTCATGCGTCTCCTCTCCCTGGCGGGTCGCGCCCTCGGGCCGTTCCCCTTGTCCACTGCCCCCTGTCTACTGCGCTACCGCCGTCGCCGTCGCCGGAAGCGACCGGTCGGCGACCCACCCGGGGAACAGTGCCGCCTCCGGAGACGTTGTACGGGTCATGACGATACGAGCGACATGGAACGGCGCGGTGCTGGCAGAGAGCGACCAGACGGTGGTCGTCGAGGGGAACCACTACTTCCCTCCCGGCGACGTGCGCTCCGAGTTCTTCGAGCCGAGCGCCACCCACACGACCTGCCCCTGGAAGGGGGAGGCGAGCTACCGGTCCGTGGTGGTAGGGGGGAAGCGCAACGAGGACGCGGCCTGGTTCTACCCGCAGCCGAAGGACGCCGCCAAGGAGATCGCCGACCACGTCGCCTTCTGGAAGGGGATCGACGTGGCCGAAGTGGCCGGCTGAGCCGGCCGACGCGTCGCCCCGGCGGCCGCGTCGGCCCGGGGATGGATCAGGGCTCGCGGCGCCGGGCGAGGTCGAAGCAGGCGATGGCGCCGGCGGTCGCTACGTTCAACGAGGACAGCGTGCCGCGCTGGGGGATGGAGACCAGCGCGTCGCACCGCTTGCGGGTGAGCGGCGACAGTCCCTCCCCCTCCGAGCCGAGCACCAGCGCCACCGCCTCGGCACCGAGCGGGAGTCCGTAGAGCGACCGGGGGGAGCCGGCGTCCAGCCCGACGGTCCAGACCCCTGCGGCGGACAGCCGCTGCAAGGTGGCGGGGATACCGGGGACCAACGCCATCGGCAGGTACTCGATCGCTCCCGCCGCCACTTTGGCCACGGTGGGCGACAGGTGGACGGAACGGTGGCGCGGGAGGACCACGCCGGTCACCCCGGCGCACTCGGCGCTCCGGAGCAGGGCGCCCAGGTTCTGGGGATCGGTGACCCCGTCCACGACGACGAGGAACGGCTGGGTCCCCCGCACCGGGGCGCAGAGCTCGTCGAGGGGCGTCTCCGGTACCGGCCGGGCGATGGCGACCACTCCCTGGGGGCCCTCGGTGCGCGCCACCAGGTCGATCCGGCGACGGGACACGTACTCGACCTTGACCCTCCGCCTGGCCGCCAGCGCCTCGATCTCGTCGAGGATCGGGGCCGGGTCCATCCCGTCGGCCATGAGCAGCGAGCGCACCGGGCGGCGGTTGGCGGCGAGCAGCTCCCGGACGGCCTGACGCCCCTCGACCTGGTCCCCACCGAGCCCGGAGGACGCCTCCCGGCTCCCGCCGCGCCGGTACCGGTCCCCGGCGGACGAGCCGGACCGTGCTCCCGAGCCGGACGAGCCGGACCGTGCTCCCGAGCCGGACGAGCCGGACCGTGCTCCCGAGCCGGACGAGCCGGACCGTGCTCCCGAACCGGACGAGCCGGACCGTGCTCCCGAGCGACCCCCGCCCGATCGACCCCCACCCGGACGACCGGTGCCCGCTGGACGCCCCCCACGACGGTCGCCCCGGCTCCCGTCCCCACCGCGTGCCGGCGTCATCCGGCCCCGCCCGGGACCGGCACCGGGCGGCCCTCCATCAGGACGACCGCCGTGCACGCGATCCCCTCCGCCCGCCCGAGTGCGCCCAGACCCTCCGCCCGGGTGGCCTTGACGTTCACCGGGGCGCCGAGCGCGGTGCCCAGCCGCTCCTCCATGGCGGGCACGAAACCGGCCAGATGTGGGCGTTCGGCGATCACCGTGCAGTCCGCGTTCACCGGCACCCATCCGGCCTGCGCCGCCAGGGCGACCATGCGCCGGAGCAGGTCGATGCTGTCCGCCCCCGACCAGGCGGGGTCCGTATCGGGAGCATGCCGGCCCAGGTCACCG
>JAJYYG010000157.1 GCA_021801235.1 Actinomycetes bacterium | reverse complement strand
GACCGGGTCCCCGCCCGGAGGCGGAGGGGGGACACTGCCCGCCGGGGGGACCGGACGGGCCCCGATGGTCACAGGCTCTCTCCCGAGCTGGCGGAGACGGTGACCGGCTCGGCGGGGACCTCGGGCCCCGTCTCCGGTTCGGCGGCCGGGACGGCCGCGTCCCCGGGCGTGGGCCCGCCGGTCGACGGCCCCGTCCGGTGGTCGGCGCGCCCCCGGCCGGAACGGTCGCCCGGCTCGGGTTCGGAGCCCTGCTGCGATACCGGGTCGGTGGGCCGCCGGCGTCGGCCGGGCACCGCCGAGAGGACGGAGCCGACCACGACGAGACCGCCCCCGATCCAGATCCAGATGACGAGTGGCTGCACCACCACCCCGAAGGTCCAGACCGTTCCGGTGGCCGGCACCGAGTTGATGGTCAGGTACACGTCGTCGCGGATGCTCGAATCGATGGAGGGGGTGCCGACCGGCGTGGTGCCCGAGCCGAACTGGGAGATCGCCGGGGTGAAGATCCCGCGTCCGTCCACCCGCAGCACCGCTTCGAGGGCCGAGTGGGAAGAGGTGGTCACCGTCCGGGTGCCGAGGAACTCCACGGTGTGCCCGTCGAACGTGGTGGTCTGCCCGGGGGACAGCTCGATCTGGCCGCGCGACGCGAATGCGGTGGCTGCGGCGATCGCCACCGCGATGAGCACCACGCCGATGTGGACGATCATCCCGCCGTTGGCCCTGCCGACCAGCCCGCGCCATCCGGCGAGGGCCGCCCGGAGCGGCAAGGAGCCCGCGGCCCGGGCGGAGCGCCATGCCTGGCGGACCGAGAGCACCAGCGTCCGGCCCGCCGAGCCGGCGGCGAACGCCCCGAGCCCGAACACGACCAGGGGCTCGAGCCCCCGGACGCCGCCGACCACGCATCCCGCCACCACCAGCACGCCGAGCGTGGCCGGGACGGCCAGGCGGCCGCGCATCACCTCCACGGTGGACTTCCGCCAGGGAAGTGCCGGGGCCACCGCCATCAGGAACAGGAGCCCGATCCCGATGGGGATGGCCAGCCGGTCGAAGTACGGCGCGCCCACCGTCACCTGCTGACCCCCCTTCAATGCCGCGTAGAGCAGGGGGAAGACCGTTCCCAGCAGGACGACGACGGCGAAGCCGACGAAGAGGATGTTGTTGGCGAGGAAGGCGCCTTCGCGGCTGAGGGGCGAGTCGATCCCGCCGGGCGAGGCCAGCCGGTCGCCCCGCCAGGCGATCAACCCGACCCCGACCGCGACCACCAGTCCGAAGAAGCCGATCAGGATCGGCCCGATACTCGAGTCCGAGAAGGCGTGGACCGACTGGACCACGCCCGAGCGCGTGAGGAACGTCCCGAGGATGGTGAGGGCGAAGGTGGCGATGACCAGGGAGAGGTTCCAGATCCGCAGGAGCCCCCGGCGCTGCTGGACCATCACCGAGTGCAGGTACGCGGTCCCGACCAGCCACGGCAGGAGCGAGGCGTTCTCCACCGGGTCCCAGCCCCAGAAGCCGCCCCATCCGAGCACCTGGTAGGACCACCAGGCCCCGAGGATGATGCCGACGGTGAGGAAGGCCCAGGCGAACAGCGTCCACCGGCGGGTCTCGCTCTGCCAGTCGTCGTCGAGCCGGCCGGTGATGAGGGAGGCCACCGCGAAGGCGAACGGGAGGGTGAACCCGACGAAGCCGAGGTACAGCATCGGGGGGTGGAACGCCACCAGCAGGTTGTTCTGCAGGAGCGAGTTGGGGCCGGGGCCGTTGGTGGGGACCGCCCCCACCACGTGCTGGAACGGGTCGGTCGGCCCCAGCATCAGCCCGAAGAAGAACGCCGTCACCACGAACACGACGAGGGTGGCCCAGGCCACCAGAGGGTCGCCGGCCCGGCGCCGGAACCGCCAGACCATGGCGGTGGCGTACCCGCAGAGGATCACCCCCCACAGGAGGATCGATCCGGCCAGTGCCGACCACATCCCGGTGATCGAGTACAGCAGCGGCGTGCCCCGGGCGTTGTTGTCGGCGACGTAGGCCAGTGAGAAGTCGTGGGTGATCAGGGCGCGCTGCATGGCGAACACGGCCAGCAACGCGCCCAGGAGCCCCAGGGGGGCGTAGAGCTGGCCCCGCCGGATGGTGGACTCCCTCCCGGTGGCCAACCCGACCGCGAGCACGGCGATGCCTACGACCGCGGCCGCGAACGCCAGGAGGATCCCGATGTGGCCGAGCACCGCGTTCACGGCGCGGACCGGCTCGGAGTGGGTGGGGGGGGCACCGCGCCGATGGCGCGGGGGGGCACCGTCCTCATCGCTTGGTGCCGTTCGGGGCGGTCACCCTTCCCGGGTTCTGGGCGATGTAGTTCGCCGAGTGCTTGACCATGATCTGGTTCGACGAGAACTCCCCGGCGGCGAAGTGGCCGACCGCGATGACCGGGATGTCGTTCTGGAACAGCTGGGGCGGGCTCCCGTCGTTGACCACCCGCATGGTCTGGCCACCGGCGCTCAGGGTGAAGTCGACCCCCTGCGGGGTCGGATGGATCGAGCCGGGCACCACCAGGCCTTCGAGGTTGAACGTTCGGTCGCCGAGGGAGGACCGCTGGTGGACCGCCTGGTTCACCGGCAGGTAGAAGTTGAGCGCCGTCCCCAGCCCCTTGAACAGCAAGAAGCCGAGCGCGCCCACCAGCACCGCCCCGACCAGCACGTAGCGGACCCGGTGGCTGGCGCGCTCGCTGAGCGGCGCCCGGGGTGGGCCCGGTGCGGCCGGCGAAGCCTGGTCCACTGCCGGAGCCGTCGTCACCCGACCTCCGCCGCCGGCCGGGCTGCGGGCAGCGGGGCCGGTTGCGACCCGCCGGGCCCCGCTCCGGACGACCCGCCGGGCCGGTCGGCCGCCGGTCGGGAGTCCGTCACCCGCGCCACCGTCCGGGTGAGCCGGCGGCGGCGCCAGAGCAGGTTGAGGCCGTAGAGGAAGAGGATCCCGAGGACGATGGCGTACCCGGCGTTCACGTAGCTCACTGCGACACCTCGGCGATCTCCCTGGGCGCTTCGCGGCCCGCAGGCGTCTCCGCCGGCGCAGGCGGGGCCGGTTGGACGTCGGCCGGAGCAACCGGCGGAGCGATCCCTTCCGCCTGGCGCTCCCGAAGGGCGAGGTCGAGCTCCCCGCTGCCCACCCAGTCCTCGAGCACCCCGATGCGGTAGCGCACGAGGAGCATCCAGACGAACACCAGCGTCAGGGCGACGAACCCCAGCAGGAGCGTCCAGGCCATCGATCCGTGGATCGTCGGCGACAGGTTCGCGTTGAGCACGGTCGCCCCCTGGTGGAGCGTCTTCCACCACACCACGGAGAAGTGGACGATGGGGACGTCGAGCGCCGCGAACAGGGCGGCGAAGGCGCTCCGCTTCGCCCGCACCTCGGGCTCGGCCGGGACGCGCCGCAGGGCCATGTAGCCGAGGAAGAGCACGAGCAGGGCGGCGGTGCTGGTCAGCCGGGCGTCCCACGCCCACCACACCCCCCAGGTCGGGCGTCCCCAGATGGAGCCCGAGATGAGCGTGCACACGTTGAAGACCACACCGACCTCGACGGCGGCGGCGGCCAGGCGGTCCCAGAAGAGGGAGCGGGTGCGCGGCCACAGGTAGAGCAGGCTCGCCACGGCGGCGAGCCCGAACGCCAGATAGAGCGCCACCCACGCCACCCCGGGATGGATGTACACCAGGCGGACCAGGTTCCCCTGCACCTTGTCCGGGGGTGTGACCCACAGCCCGAGCCAGACGGTGAAGGCGACCCCGACCACGGCGGCGACCCCGACGACCCGGGTCGTCAGGACGGCCCCGCGGGAGAGGACCGGCGGGCCGTTCCGTGTCCCGCCGACCAGGTCGGGGTCGGCGCTGTCCCCCCGGCGGTGGTCATCCGACCGTTCGGTCACGACGGTACTGGTCATGTTGCCTCCTGGATGGGTCCGTAGACGACGACGCCGACGGCCAGGTACACGGCGTCGAACGCGAGGAGCAGGTGGAGCCATGGCGTGGCGTCCGAGGGGGTGCCGCCGGCGAGCCCCGCCTGCCAGATGCGGGTCCCCGCCAGCAGGATCGGCGTGACGACCGGGAGGAGGAGGAAAGGCAGGAGCGTCTCGCGCACCCGGATCCCCGCGGACAACGCCCCGTAGAGGGTGCCGGCGGCGGCAAGGCCGACCGTCCCGAGCAGGCAGGCGACGGCGATCAGCCAGACCGTCTTCACCGCGGCCCCGTAGAGGAGGACCACCCCGACCGTGAGGACCAGCTCGAGCACCACCAGCTGGGCGGCGACCGCCAGCGCCTTGCCGAGGAAGAGGCCGGCGGGGTCGAGCCCGGAGAGCCGCAACCCGTCGCGTGCGCCGTCGGCCGATTCGACGGACACGCTGCGCTGGATGGCGAGCACCGTCGAGAAGAGGACCGCCACCCAGAACAGGCCCGGTGCCCCGGAGACCATCGGGGCACGGTCGGGACCGAGCGCGAAGGCGAACAGGCCCAGCGCCACGACCCCGAACGGCGCCACCTGGCTGAGCGCCACCTTGGACCGTGCCTCGATGCGGAGGTCCTTGCCGGCGACGAGCGCGGCGTCACGCCACATGGGCGACCCTCTCCACCGGCGGTCCGGCGGCGGGCTCCGCGGATCCGACCCCTTCCGGCGGTCCGGCGGCGGGTGCCGCGGACCCGACCCCTTCCGGCGGTCCGGCGGCGGGCTCCGCGGATCCGACCCTTTCCACCGGCGGTCCGCTGGCGGGTGCCGCGGACCCGACTGCTCGGACGGGGACGGGGACGTCGGCCACAGGTGACCGGATCGACCGTTCCCCGGTCACCCGTCCACCGCTGACCGTGACCGACCGGTCGGCCAGCGGCTCCAGCAGCTCCGGTTCGTGCGACGCCACCACCACGGTGGCACCGGTCGCGACGGCCTCACCGATGAGCTCGTCGAGCAGGGTGCGGGCCGAGGCGTCGAGCCCGGCGTGGGGCTCGTCGAGCAGCCAGAGGTCGGGGGCCCGTGCCACCAGCACCGCCAGCGCCACCCTCCGGCGCTGGCCGGCCGACAGCTTGGCCGCGCTGGTGCGCAGGAGCCGACCGGTGAGGCCGAGCCGCTCGCAGGCCGGACCGATCCGGCCGGGATCGGCACCGGCGGCCCGGACCGCGAAGCGCACGTTCTCGCGCACGTTGAGGTCGTCGTAGAGGTGGGAAGCATGGGCGAGCATTCCGACCCGGCGGCGGACGGCCGTGCGGTAGCGCTCCGGGTCGAGGCCGAGCACGGTGAGCCGACCGGACGTGACCGGGACGAGGCCGGCGGCCACCCGGAGGAGGCTGGTCTTCCCCGCACCGTTGGGCCCCTCGACCAGCACCACCTCGCCGGTGCCGACCTCAAGGTCGACGCCGGCGAGCAGGGGGAACCGCCCGGACAGCGCGACCACGTCGCGGAGGGACAGTGCAGGAGTGGGGGGAGCTGCGGGGGCCATAGCCGTCGGCCCATGCTACGGGGGCCGGAGCGATCAAGCCAGGCGGGGCGGGCGGTCTCACCGGCGGTCGGCGGTCCCGCTCCGCCGCGCGGATGCCCTCAGCTGGTCGAGAGCCGTCCCAGGCCGAGGTCACGGAGCCAGGCGGAGATGTGCGCCGACAGCACGTCCACGTTCCCGGTCAGCAGCAGGACGCCGAAGGCCACCAGGACGGCGCCGCCCACCAGGTCCACCAGGCGCAACTTCCCCCGGAACCGGGCGATGAGGTCGGTCATCCGGCCGAACGCCAGCCCGAAGAGCAGGAAGGGAACCCCGAGACCGAGCGAGTAGGCGAGGAGGAGGGCGATCCCCCCGGTGGTGGTGCCCCCGGTCCCCGCGGCCAGGGCCAGGACGCTCGCCAGCACCGGCCCGATGCAGGGGGTCCAGGCGAAGGCGAACGCCACGCCCATGATCGGGGGTGCCCACGCGCCGAGCACCGACGGCCGCACCGCGATCCGGTGCTCGCCGGTCAGCGTCGCGGGGAGGCGGACGCCCGCCGCCATGAGGACGAGGAAGGAGCCGAACGCGACGATGAGGAGACCGGAGACGGTGTCGAGCGCCGGTCGGTGGGTGGCGAGGAGGTGGCCCACCGAAGACGCCGAGGCGCCGAGCATCGTGAACACGACCGTGAACCCGGCGATGAACAGGAGGATGCCCCGCAGGAGCCTGGCACGGGCGTCGACCGGAGCCGGCGGGACGGCGCGGACGCCGGAAGCCCCGGGGGCCGCGGCGACCGCGGTGACCGCGGTTTCCTCGGGTGCAGGCGCCACTCGTCCGCCGGGGGGTGCCCCGAGCGCCCCCACCTCACCTTCCGCTCCGCCCGCCCCCACCCCGACCGGCACCCGCCCGTCGACCGCCACGCCGGCCGGTCCGGGCCTCGACGGGCGGATCGCCTCCAGCTCCACCGCCGAGAGCCCGGAGACCATCGACACGTACCCGGGAACGAGAGGGAGGACACAGGGGGACACGAACGACAGCATGCCGGCGCCGAACGCCACCAGGAGGCCCAGGGGATCGGCCTGGACGACCGTGGCGAGGATCACCGGACCCACCGCCCCGGGGTGCAACCCCCGGCCCCCGTCACCGCGTGCGCCCCCGCATCAGTCCAGCTCGGCCCTGACCTGGGCCACGTCGGCTTCGACCATCATCTGGACCAGCGTGGCGAAGTCGACGTCGCGACGCCAGCCGAGCGTCTTCTCCGCCTTCGCCGGGTCCCCCACCAGCAGGTCGACCTCCGCCGGCCGCAAGAACCGCTCGTCGATGGTCACGTAGCGCTCCCAGTCGAGATCCGCGGCGGAGAAGGCGAGCTGCACCAGCTCCTTCACCGAGTGGGTGTGGCCTGTCGCCACCACGTAGTCGTCGGGGGCATCCTGCTGGAGCATCAGCCACATCGCCCGCACGTAGTCGGCGGCGTACCCCCAGTCCCGCTGGGCGTCGAGGTTGCCGAGCGCGAGCGACGAGTCGAGGCCGGCCTTGATCCGGGCCACGCCGTTGGTCACCTTGCGGGTGACGAATTCGAGTCCGCGCCGGGGGGACTCGTGGTTGAACAGGATGCCGGACGAGGCGTGCAGCCCGTAGCTCTCGCGGTAGTTGACGGTGATCCAGTGCCCGTAGACCTTGGCCACGCCGTAGGGGCTGCGGGGGTAGAACGGCGTCTCCTCCCGCTGGGGGACCTCGAGGACCTTGCCGAACATCTCCGACGAGCTCGCCTGGTAGAAGCGGATGTCCGGGTCGACCGTCCGGATGGCGTCGAGCACCCGGGTGACGCCCAGAGCCGTCGTCTCCCCGGTGAGCATGGGCTGGCTCCACGAGGTCTGGACGAAGGACTGCGCGGCGAGGTTGTAGACCTCCGTCGGGCGGTGGTCCCGCAGGATGTTGATCATCGACACCTCGTCGATGAGGTCGCCGGCCACCAACGTGATGCGATCCTGGATGTGGGCGATCCGCTCGAAGTTGACCGTGCTCGAACGTCGCACCATGCCGAACACCTCGTAACCCTCCTCGAGCAGGAGCTCGGCCAGGTACGAGCCGTCCTGGCCGGTGACGCCGGTGATCAATGCTCGCTTCGCCATCGTCGGTGTGCTCCTCGGGTCGGGGGTGGGATCAGGATCGGGTCGGGGCCGCAGCCCCGGTGGTGCCGGTGGTGCCGGTGTCCTCCGCTCCGGCGGGAGGCACCTGCCACACCGGCGGCCGCTTGTCGGCAAAGGCGGCGATCCCCTCCGCCGCCTCGGCCGTCTGGCTGGTGACCGTCAACATGGCGTGGAGGTGCGCCAGCGCCTCCGGGGCCGCCGCATCCCACACAGCGTAGAACGAATCGCGACCCATCCTCATCGCCCCGGGGGGCTTCGAAGCGAGCACGGCGGCCAGCTCCTCCACCGCGGCGTCGAGACCGTCCGCGGGGACCACCCGGGTCACAAAGCCGATCCGCTCGGCCTCCTCCGCCCCGACCACCCGGCTGGTGAGCATCAGCTCGAGGGCCTTCTTGGGCGGCATCGAGCGGACCATGGGCACGGTGACCAGGTACGGCCACAGGCCGACGTTCAACTCGGGTGCTCCGAAGCGGGCGCTGTCGGAGGCCACGATCAGGTCGCAGGCCAGTGCCAGGCCGAACCCCCCGGCCATCGCCCAGCCCTGCACCCGGGCCACCGTGGGCTTGCCCAGCTCCCACAGCTCCGAGAAGAGGCGGACGAGACGCCCCCTGGCCTCGTGATGGTCGCTGAAGGCGTCGGTCCCGCCCCCCGCTCCCGGGGGAGCCATACCGGACAGGTCCGCCCCGGCGCAGAACGCCTCCTCCCCCGCTCCGGCCAGCACCACCACCCGGATCCGCGGGTCCGCCTTCGCTCTGGCCAGGTGCTCGCGGATCCCGGAGACGACCTCCCAGGTCATGGCGTTCCGTCGCTCCGGACGGTTGATGGTGAGCGTCAGGACCGGTCCGTCGCTGGTCGCCACCAGCTCCCCCCGGCCCCCCTCCCCCACCCGGATCGTCCTCCCCGGAGTGCCGGTGCCCGGGCCGCCGTCGGCTCCGTCGTCGGCTCCGTCATGCTGACTGGCGGCATCGACCACGGCGCGACGGTAGCCGCCGGCGCACGACCGGCGCACGACCGGCGCACGGCCGGCGCACGACCTGGGCCGCGGTAGCGTCTCGCCATCGTCACCGCCGCACTGCTCTCGTTCCGGCTGGGAGGCTCCGACGGGGTCTCCGTCGAGGCGGCCAAGTGGCAGCGCGCGCTCGAAGTCCTGGGCTTCGCGACGACCACCGTCGCCGGGGAAGGCCCGGTCGACCACCTGCTGCCCGGGCTGGCGATCGGCGCGACCGCACCTCCGGCCGCGGCGGAGGTGACGGCTGCACTCGAGGACGCCGACCTCGTGGTGGTGGAGAACCTCTGCTCGCTCCCCCTGAATCCGGCCGCCGCCGCCGTGGTGGCGCGGGTGCTCGCCGGGCGACCGGCCGTGATGCACCATCACGACCTGCCGTGGCAGCGTCCCCGTTTCGCCGGCCACCCGCCGCCCGCCGACGATGCCGCGTGGTCGCACGTCACCATCAATGCAGTGAGCAGGGAGGAGCTTCGCCGGTGCGGGATCCGTGCCACCACCGTCCACAACGCCTTCGACACCCGGTGTCCCGGCCCCGAGCTACGCCGGGCGTGGCGGGACGAGCTGCGGAGCGCCCTGGGCCTGGCCGAGGAGGACCTCCTGGTCCTCCAACCCACCCGGGCGCTCGAGCGGAAGAACATCCCCGGCGGGATGGCCGCTGCCCGCGCGCTGGCCGCACGGTACTGGTTGCTCGGTGGACCGGAGGACGGCTACGGACCGACCCTCGACCGGCTGGTGGCGAGCTCGCCGGAGGAGGTGCTGCTCGGCTGGCCCGGCCCGGCCCCGGAGGGAGGGGTCGCCGCCGCCTATGCCGCCTGCGACGTCGTCGCGCTCCCGTCCACCTGGGAGGGGTTCGGGAACCCGGCGGTGGAGTCGGCCGTCCATCGCAGGCCCCTCGTGATCGGCCCGTATCCGGTGGCATCCGAGCTCGCCGCCTTCGGGTTCCGGTGGTACCGGCTCGACGAGCTGGGATCGCTGCGCGGGTGGTTGGAGCACCGCGACCCCGCACCCTTGGACCACAACGCGTCGGTGGCCGAGACGCACTTCTCGCTGGACCGGTTGCCCGAACGCGTGGCTGCCATCCTCCCCGACGCCCTCTCTACGGCCGCCGTCCGGCCGCCGTGCCCGCACCCGATCCGGAACGCGTCTAGAACGTGACGATGGACGCGGACCCGGTGTACCCGTTGCCTCCCGATCCCCGGCTCGCCGGCCAGGCCCTCGGCGGTAGGCCGGTGTACCTGCAAGCCGTCGCGTGCCGCCCTCCGCTACCCGGCCCCGGGGGAGCGGAGGAGGGCGGGTCCCCTGGCGACACCGCCCGTCCGATCCGGCCGCGGTGACCCCGCTGCCTCCCGCCCCCTGCCCGGAGACGCACCGCTCCCGCCCGTTGACGGGATCGGGCCCCGGGGATCCGTCCGTGCCGACGGCCACCGACGTCGTCGTCCAGCCCCGGCGCCTCACCGCCGGAGAGCGGCGGCGCCAGCTGGTCGAGGTCGCCCTCACCATCTTCGCCGAACGGGGCTACGCGGCCACCACCATGGAGCACATCGCCGAGGCGGCGGGGGTGACCAAGCCACTGGTCTACCAGCACTTCGAGTCCAAACGCGCGCTCTACCTGGAGCTGATGGACGCCTTGTCCCGCGAGCTGGAGCGGCGGATCGTCGCGGCGACGGCCGGAGCGGCCGGACCCAGGCAGCAGGTCGAGGTGGGCATGGCCGCCTACTTCGAGATGATGGTCGGCAACGAGCACGCGTTCGGCCTCCTCTACGGCAGGGACGCGCCGGACGATCCGGAGCTGGGCGAGGCTCTGCGCAGGGTCGAGGACACGATCGCCCGGGCCATCGATCCGCTCATCGACGCCGATCTCGCTCCTGAGCACCGACTGCTGCTGGCGTACTCGGTGGTGGGGATGGTCGAGGGTGCCAGCCGGCACTGGATCCGGAGCCGCGCCGGACGGAGCACCCCGGGGAAGGACGGCGGAGACCGGACCGGAGCCGGACGCACGCCGACCACCTCGGAGGAGGCGGCCCTGCTCGCGGCACGGGTCTCCGACCTCGCCTGGGCCGGCCTCCGCCAGGTCCACCCCATCTGAGAGCGCGGTGCCGATCAGGCGCCGTCGGCGCGGTGCCGATCAGGCGCCGTCGGCGCGGTGCCGATCAGGCGCCGTCGGCGCGGTGCCGATCAGGCGCCGTCGGCTCGGTGCCGATCAGGTTCTGACCACGCCCTCCACCACGGGAGCGTGGGTGGACTGCACCACCCCGCCGGCCTGTTCGGCCGTGATGGCGAAGGCGGCGACCTTCACCCCGGAGTCGAAGCTGAACGCCCGGACCGTGGGGGCCGCACCGAGCACGCCGAGGGAGATCCGCTGGTTGTTGATCACGCCCCACAGCTGGTACGTCTCGCCCGGTGCGAGAGGGGGGAGCCCTTGGGCCGCCAGGTAGCTGGTATCCGAAGTTCCGAGGACCAGGGTGACCGTGGCCGTCCGGTCGGGCGAGGTCGGCGTGGCGGTGAGCAGGACGCGCTGGGTGGCCGGGTTCTCCAGCGCAGTCTGCATGGCCGCCGTCACCGTCGATCGTCCGGCACTGAGCGCGCTGACCTGGTGGTCGAGATGACGGACCTGCACACCGAGCACCAGGGCGGCCACCGCAGCGGCGGCGGCGACGACACCCATGGCCCGGACGAAGAGCCGCCCGCGCCGACGCCGGCCGTCGAGCGGGATGACCGTCCCGTCACCTGCCGCAGAACCGTCCCGCGGCTCCGAAGCTCCATCCGGCTCCGTCCCTGACGGCCGCGACCTCGGTGGCGGGTCGAGGCGGGCGGCCAACAGATCCCACGACGGCGCGGCCGGCTCGTCCAGACGGTCGGCGATCTTGTCCCAGAGCGCCGTCGGTGCGTCGCCCCCGGAGTTGGCGAGGAGGCCGGTCACCTCGTGGTAGCTCGCCACCTCCGCCGAGCAGCGGACGCAGGTGCGCAGGTGCCGCTCCACCGCCGCCGCCTCGTCAGGGTCGACGGCGTCGAGGGCGTACGCCCCGAGGAGCTCCTCGATCTCGTGCTCCGAACGCTCCGGCAGTGCCTCGTTCATCGTTCCGCTCCTGCGGGCTCGACGCCCCGTTCCGCCAGGTTGACCTTGAGCCGCGACAGACCCGCCCGGATCCGGCTCTTCACCGTCCCCTCCGGTTCGCCCAGCATCGTCGCCACCTCCCGGTAGGTCCGCCCGCCGAAGTAGGCCAATTCTATGGGCCTCCTCAGGTCGTCGGGCAGCGCGGTCAGGGCCTCGTGCACCTGCTCGGCCACGGTCATGTCCCACACCTGGTGCTCGATGTCGTACCCCGACGTCGCCGTCTCGCGGGTGGTGCGGTCCTCCCGCCGTCGCCGCGAGGTCTCGGCCCGGATGAGGTCGACCGACTTGCCGTGGGTGCGGGCGAGCAGAAACGACCGCAACGTCCCGCGCTGCGCATCGAACTTCTCGGGGTGCTGCCAGAGGTCGAGGAACACCTCCTGGGTGATCTCCTCCGCCGCCTGCTCGCTCCGGAGGATGCGCCGGGAGAGCGCGTGGACGGCACCACCGTGGCGCCGGTAGCACTCGGCGAGCGCCGGATGGTGCCACCGGCCCACGGCAACCACCAGATTGGCGTCGCTCGCCAGCTCGAGATCGATCATGTCGACCGGATGTTCGGAGTCACCGCCGGTTCCGGATGACGGAGGCCGGCCACCGGCTGCACTGGCACCGGGGTGGCCGGTCGGGGGGGAGTCCACCGCCCCCACCGTAGCCAGAGGCATCGACGGGCGCTCGTGCCGCGGGCCGTTGCGACGGGCGGTGGCGGGCGGTGCCATGCGGTGGCGTGCCCGGGGACTGCGGCGCCCTGCCCCGGGCATAGGGGCGAGCACCGTTCCGAGAGATTTCCGGAACGGTTCATCCGGACGTCCGCCGGCGACGAACACGTCCCGATGATCGACAACCACCGAGCCACCGGAAACCATCTTCCCGCCGGAAGCGTCGTGGCGGGGGGAACTGCACCGTCGTCGACCCGCCGAAGGGCCGGAACCCGCAGCCGGCGGTATGCGCTGGCCGGGGTGGTGCTCTCTGCCCTGGTGCTGGCCGCCTGCTCCTCCGGCGCGTCGGGCGCCAGCCCGGCGACCACCGGAGGTGCCGCAGCGGGCGGCAGGAGCGGGCACACCGTGACCATCCAGAACTTCGCCTTCCATCCGAGCCGGATCACGGTGTCCCCGGGCACGGTCGTGACCGTGACCAACAAGGACAGTGTCGTCCACACCCTGACCAGCACCACCAACGCCTTCAACACCGGGGACATCCAGCCGGGTCAGTCCACGTCGTTCACGGCACCGAACAAGCCCGGTACCTACCCCTACATCTGCGAGATCCACCAGTACATGACCGGGACGATCACCGTCTCCTGAGCCCGGGGCTACGTGGGCCCCCACCCCCCGGAGGTAGCACCGACCGGTCCGGGCGCCCCCGAGCACGGCACATCCTTTCTCACCCACCCACCCAAGCCACACCACCCAGAAGGAGGAACCATGAGAGGACGGTTGAAGGATCGTCGATCGGCACCCGGGGAGGGTGCCATCGAGGTCGACCCCCATGCGATGGCGTCGTTGACGGAGGAGTCCCAGGATCTCCACCGCGACGCCATGGCCACCACCCGCCTCGCGCTCGACGAGCTGGTCGAGACCGGCACCGAGGCGCGGGCCCACGGGGCCCTCGACCCGGACGAGTCGCGCGACGTCGCGGCGAAGCGATCCCGGCTGCTCACCGGGGCCGCCTTCGGCGGAGGCCTCCTGGCCGCCGCCGGGATCGGTACCGCGCTGCAGGGCCTGTTCGCCTCCGACGCATTCGCGGCGTCGGCCACCGACGTGCAGATCCTCCAGACCGCCTCGTCCATCGAGGTCCTGGCGGTCAGCACCTACAAGACGGCGCTGACGCTGCCGTTCATCGGAGGTGCCTCCGCCAACCCGGTGGTCAAGACGTTCGTCACCACGACCATGGGCCAGCACGCGCAGCACCTCTCCGCGTTCAATGCGGCCATCACCGGTCTCGGGGGCAAGCCCCAGACCAATCCCGACCCCGCGCTCGCCAAGGTGGTGGCCGCGGCGGTCCCTGGGCTCACCGCCCCCGGGCCGGTGGTCGCGCTGGCGCTCGAGCTCGAGCAAGGTGCCGCCGAGACCTACGTGGCCGACGTCGCCGCGCTCAGCGACCTGAACGCCAAGAAGGTGACCGCGTCGATCATGGGGGTCGAGGCCCAGCACGCCTCCGTGCTGCTCGCCGTCCAGGCGCTGCTGAACGCCAACGCCCCCCAGCTGATCACACTCGCCGCCGGGAACGTCGCCAATCTGCCCGCCGCCGCGGGCTCGGTCGGCTTTCCCCAGGCGTTCTTCCCCACCGACCAAGCACGTCCCGCCACGGAAGGAGCGCTCTCATGAGGCGCCGTACGCACGACAACGAGGTGATGGCCATCACCGAGCACGAGCTCGCCGCGATGACCGACGACCTGGACCAGATGCACCACGACATCGGCATGCCCGCCATGCACCGGGCGCTCGACGAGTGGACCGAGAAGACCCGGAGCAGCCGTCGTGGGTTCCTGATCGGTGCCGGGGCGGTGGCCGGAGGGGCGCTCCTTGCCGCCTGCTCGTCCGGGTCCTCCACCGCCACCGCCACCACGGCGGCCGGGGCATCGACCACCGGAAAGCTGACCGGCGATCTGGCCGTGGCCGCGTTGGCCGCCAGCCTGGAGAACCTGGCGGTGGCCGCCTACGGGGACGTGCTCGCCGCCGCCGCGGCCAACAAGCTCGGTACGGTGCCGCCGGCGGTCGCAACCTTCGTCACGACGGTCAAGGCTCAGCACACCCAGCACGCCCAGGCGTGGAACTCCGCCATCGTCGCCTCCGGGCA
The DNA here is from genome assembly GCA_021801235.1 of Actinomycetes bacterium. Lineage (GTDB taxonomy): Bacteria > Actinomycetota > Acidimicrobiia > Acidimicrobiales > RAAP-2 > DASZIT01. The sequence goes on along the minus strand of JAJYYG010000157.1, from coordinate 47,046 downwards.
CAAGGCCATCACCGGACCCGATCAGGCGTTGGTCCCCACGGTGAATCAGACGTTCGCCCAGGTGACCGACGTGACCGGCGCGGCCAAGCTGGCGTTGACCCTCGAGAACGTGGCGGCACAGACCTACCAGACCGCCATCGCCGCGGTGAAGGCCACGTCATCGATCAAGGTCGCCGCCAGCATCCAGCCGGTGGAGATGCAGCACGCCGCCATCCTGTACTTCGTGCTCGGCCAGTACCCGGTGCCGAACGCGTTCAACCCGGTGAGCGATGCACGCCCGCTGACCGACTACACGGGCTGAGGGTCCCACCCCCAAGGACGCCACGGGACGGATCCCCCGCTCCGCCCCGTGGTCTTACGAACGTCGCCGGCCCTCGGGCCGGCGACGTTCGCGTCGGGGAACGGTGCCCCCAGGTCATCCGCGACTGCGGGAGCGTCGAACATCGTGCATGAGCTTCGACATCGACACCTACCGCAGGATCTCGGCCAAGCTCGACGTCGACGACATCGACTTCGGTGCGTTCCGGGACCGCCCGCTGCCCCCCGAGGCGCTCCGCTGCCTCCGCTACATGCACGACGTGGAGAACCACACCGTCTGCTATCTCCGCGACATCCTGGTGACCCGGGCCCACCGCGACCCGGAGATCACCTCGTTCCTGACCTTCTGGAACTACGAGGAGCACTGGCACGGGGAAGCCATCGCCAAGGTGCTCGCCGCCCACGGCGAACCCGCCGGAGCTGGTCGGATCGCGACGTTGCGCCAACGGCTACCGAAGCGCGACGCCTGGCGCCCCCTGGCGTTCCAGCTGGCGTCGGCCGTCACCCCCCACCTCACTGCGGTCCACATGACCTGGGGAGCGGTGAACGAGTGGACCACGCAGGCCGGGTACGCCCGACTGGCCCAGCGTGCCGACCACCCCGTCCTCTCCGACCTGCTCCGCCGCATCATGAAGCAGGAGGGTCGCCACATCGACTTCTACGCCTCCCAGGCCAAGGGCCGCCTGTCCGAGAGCCGGGCGGCCCAACGACTCACCCGACGGGCGCTCCGCCGCTTCTGGGCACCGGTGGGGAGCGGCGTCATGCCGGACGAGGAGGTCCGCTTCCTCAGCACGTACCTGTTCGGGGGCGAGGACGGCCTGGGCGTGGCCGAGCGCATCGACCGCCGGGTCGACCGCCTGCCGGGGCTCGATGGTCTGGGCCTGATGCGGGGAGCGGTGGCGACCGCGGCCTGACGCCGGTCCGGTGGCAAAAAGTCGACCAAACAGGTAACCTTTCCGAGCCGACGCAGACGCGGCGGTCGTCATCCCCGAGGAGCGTCATGTCGAACCTGGCTGCGACCTTCAGCTTCCCCGATCCGGTCAACGAGTATGCGGCCCGCACCGTGGCCGCCGGGGTCGTGGTGATGGCGGTGTGCGCCGTCGCCTTCCGTCAGCCGTGGATCCTGGTCCCGATGGTCTACGGCTTCTGGGCCCGGGTGGCGGCAGGACCGAGGTTCAGCCCGCTCGGCCAGCTGGCCACCCGGGTGGTCGCGCCCCGGCTCCCGTGGGACCCGAAGCTCGTGGCCGGCCCCCCCAAGCGCTTCGCCCAGGCGGTCGGGGTCGTCTTCTCCACCACCGCCCTGGTGCTCTGGTACGGCTTCGGTCGGGGTGGTGCCGCTGCGGTCGTGGTCGGCCTTCTGGCCGTCGCCGCCTTCCTCGAGTCGGCATTCGGGCTCTGCCTCGGCTGCAAGGCCTTCGGGCTCCTCATGCGGGTCGGCGTCATCCCCGAAGAGGTCTGCGCGTCGTGTGGCGACCTCGGCCGGCGCTACCCGGAGCTTGTCCGGCCGACCCGGGCCTGACGGTTACCCCAACCGGTCGACCAACGCCGCGCTGAGGTCGACCAGCTCCCGGGCGCAGTCCACGTAGACTTGCTGGTCGCCCCCGGCCGGGTCGTCCACGTCCTCCCAAGGCTCGATCTCCACGTCGGCGAGCCCGAGCCGGTCGACCCGGACGCTCAGGGACTCGGGGCCGGCGGGGAGGTCGCGCACCAGGCGCTTCAAGGTGGCGGTCACCCGGGCGGCGTCGGGGTGGGTGCGCCGGATGTAGGCAACGTGCTCGCCGGCCAGGGCGATGATCAGGTCGGCGGACGCCACGTCGGCGCTGGTGAGCTGGTGGCTCCGGTGGCCGTCGGCCACGACCTCCACCTCGGCCAGGGCCTCCCGGGTGCGCCGGCTCATGGGCTGCCCCTCGACGACGTGCGTGCCGGCGGTCACGATCACCACGGGGGCCGACGCCAGCATGGCCCCGGCCATCACGGAGCGGGCGGCGTTGCCGGTGCAGAGCGTCACCACCACCGGCCGGCCGCTCCCGGGCACCGGCGGATCGGAGCGTGGTGCGGGAGCTGGATCCATCCCCGAGACCGTACCGGTACCGGGCGCGCGCGGAGACGGGCCTAGGATCGCCGGTCGAGCCGCGGAGCGACCCGAGCAGCGGGACGGCCCTACAGGCGCAGCGAGAGAGGAGGGGGACGAAGTGCTCGACTACGACCAGGCGTACGCCCAGGTGACCGGGAGCGGTCAGATCTTCGAGCTCGTCGAGGAGGTGGTCAACGGCACGGAGTACCGCCTCTTCAAGAATGCTCCGGCCACGCTGGCCCAACTCTTCGCCGGCGCTCGCGGCGACCAGTCGACGTTCCTCGTCTACGAGGACGAGCGGTGGACCTTCGACGAGACGATGCGCCACGTCGACGCCCTGGCCCACGCCCTGGTCGAGACGTTCGGCATCCGCAAGGGCGACCGGGTGGGGATCGCCATGCGGAACCTCCCCGAGTGGATCGTCTCGTTCGCCGCCATCCTCTCCGTGGGGGCCGTCTCGGTCTCGCTGAACGCCTGGTGGACCGAGAGCGAGCTCGACTACGCCATCGACGACGCCGGGCTGTCGCTGCTGATCGCCGACCCGGAGCGGACCGAGCGGGGTCACCACCTGGCGCACGCGCGGGGGATCCCGACGGTGGTGGTGCGGTCGGACCCGCACGATCCCGTCCCCGAGGGCGTCCATCGCTACGAGGACGTGGTGGTGCTCGGCAGTCCGATGCCCGCGGTCGAGGTGCACCCGGACGACGACGCCACCATCCTCTACACCTCGGGTACCACCGGGTTCCCGAAGGGAGCCGTGTCCACCCATCGGGCGGTCACCCAGGCACTGATGGCGTTCTGGGCCAACGCCAGCATCCAGAGCGCCCGCAAGGGGGTGGATCCCCTGGGGGGCGACGGGTACCCGCCGTGCTTCATCCTCATCGTGCCCCTGTTCCACGTCACCGGCTGCGTCCCGGTCATGCTCACCTGCTTCGGTATGAAGATGAAGTTGGTCATGATGTACCGCTGGGACCCCGAGCAGGCGCTACGGCTCATCGAGGCCGAGCGGGTCACCGCCTTCGTCGGTGTGCCCACCCAGAGCTGGGACATGCTCGAGAGCCCCGCCTTCGACCGGTACGACACGTCCTCGCTGGCCAGCGTGGGCGGCGGCGGTGCCCCGGCGCCGGCGAAGCTGGTGGACCGGGTCGAGAAGGGGTTCGCCAAAGGTCGTCCCAACATCGGGTACGGGATGACCGAGACCAACGCCTTCGGACCGGGGAACAACGGCGACGACTACGTCTCCCACCCCACCTCCACCGGGAGGGCCCGGACCACCATCGTGGACGTCGAGATCCGGGACGAGCAGGGGCGTGCCGTTCCCACCGGCGAGCGTGGCGAGATCTGGATGAAGGGGCCGAACCTGATCCGGGGCTACTGGAACAAGCCCGAGGCCACCGCCGAGACGATCGTCGACGGCTGGCTGGCCACCGGTGACCTCGGCCGGATCGACGACGAGGGCTTCCTCTACATCGAGGACCGGGCGAAGGACATGGTCCTCCGTGCCGGCGAGAACGTGTACTGCGCCGAGGTGGAGAGCGCCATCTACGAGCATCCCGGCGTCTACGAGGCCGCGGTCTTCGGGGTGCCGCACGAACGGCTGGGCGAGGAGGTGGCCTGCGTCGTCCAGCGCAAGCCCGGCTCGGACCTGACCACCGACGAGCTCCAGGCGTTCCTGGCGGGGACCCTCGCTCCGTTCAAGATCCCGAGCCGGATCGCCTTCGCCGAGGACCGCCTGGCGCGCAATCCGTCCGGCAAGATCCTCAAGCGCGAGCTCCGCCAGGCCTACTTCGCCGGCGACGAGTGACCGCCGCCCGAGCCGACGGGGTCCGGGTCCTCGTCACCGGCGGCACCAGCGGGATCGGGGCGGCGATGGCCGCGGCCCTGCTGGATGCGGGGGCCGTCGTGGCGGTGACCGGCCGGGATCCCGCTCGCACCGAAGCCGCAGCCCGGACCCTGGGCAGGGCGACCATCGGCATCGGCATGGACGTCCGTGACGAGGACGAGGTCGAGCGGGGGGTTGAGCGGGCGTTCGACCGCCTCGGTGGCCTCGACGTCCTGGTCAACAACGCCGGTATCGGGATGCGCACGGTCAACCCGCACTTCGTCACCCGCCCCCAGCCCTTCTGGGAGGTCTCCCCAGAGGGATTCCGCGACGTGGTCGCCACCAACCTGAGCGGGTACTTCCTCGTCGCCCGGGAGGTCGTCCCCCGCCTGCTGGCCACCGGGGGCGGTCGGGTGGTCAACATCTCGATGAACCACTCCACGATGAACCGGAAGGGGTTCGTCCCCTACGGCCCCGCACGCGCCGGCGCCGAGGCGCTCTCACGGATCATGGCCGCCGACCTTGCCGGCAGCCCGGTGACGGTCAACCTCCTCCTGCCGGGCGGCGCCACCCTCACCGGCATGATCCCCGAAGATCTCCCCGAGGAGATGCGCGCCCGACTGCTGCCGGCCGAGGTCATGGCCGAGCCGATCCGCTGGTTGTGCTCCCGGTCCGCGACCGGGGTCCACGACCAGCGGATCGTGGCGAGCGAATTCGCCGAGTGGCTGGCCGGGCGCTCCGGCTGACCTGTCGGGTGTCCGGCGGCCGGTCCTCCGGCTGATCCACCGGCCGACCGACCGTAGCCCATTGCATGGTGGGCCGATCCTCGGGACGACCGGGATAGCATCGGAGCGCGTGAGGAAAAGAGCCGTCGTGTCCGACCCGGGTGCCCCCGGGACGAAGCCAGGGACGAAGCCAGGGACGAAGCTGACCTTCGGGCAGCGGTCGGCGGTCGCCGGGCTGCTTGTCCTCCAGGTCCCGTCCGGTCTGATCTTCTACTCACTGGCGGCAGTGTTCGCCATCACCGGAATCTTCGTACCGGTCTCCATGGCCCTCATGACCGTAGGGACGATGCCGTTCTCGTTCGCCATGAAGTGCCGGGACCGCTGGCGGAGCGGTGCCTCGCAGGCGTCACCCGGCGGTCGGCTCGACCCGGTGACGTGAGGGGCACACCGGAGACGGTCCGAGCGATGACCGCCGGTGCGATCCGGGCTCCGGGAAGGGGGCGACACGGTAACCGGCGGGCCGGGCGGCCCCGGGTCGTCACCCAAGGCCGGCCGGCGGTCGCGGACGAACGGGCTACTTGATGTGCACCCCGGAGATGGCCCGGGCGATGATCAGCCGCTGGATCTCCGAGGTGCCCTCGAAGATGGTGTAGATCTTCGAGTCACGGTGCCACCGCTCGACCGGGTGCTCGCGGATGTACCCGTAGCCGCCCATGATCTGGATGGCCTCCTCGGTGACGTACACCGCGGTCTCCCCGGCGTAGAGCTTGGACATCGAGCCCTCGCCGCTGGTGAACTCCTTGCCGACCCTGCCCATCCACGACGCCCGCCAGATCAGCATCCGGGAGGCGTCGATCCGGGTCTTCATGTCCGCCAGCTTGAAGGCGATCCCCTGGTTCTCGATGATGGCCCGGCCGAAGGCCTTGCGCTCCTTGGCGTAGTCGAGGGAGTACTCGTAGGCGGCACGGGCGATCCCCAGCGCCTGCGCTCCCACCGTGGGACGGGATGCCTCGAAGGTCTTCATCGCCGCCTGGCCGGACGACTTCTTCCCCTCGCGCGCCCGGGCGAGCTTCTCGTCCAGCTTGTCCTTGCCGCCCAGCAGGCACGATCCCGGGACGCGGACGTCGTCGAGGACCACCTCGGCGGTATGGGAGGCGCGGATGCCCATCTTCTGGAACTTCTGGCCCTGCGACAGCCCCGGCGTGTTGGGCGGCACGACGAAGCTGGCCTGGCCACGCGATCCGAGATCGGGGTCGACCGACGCCACCACCACGTGGATGTCGGCGATCCCGCCGTTGGTGATCCACGTCTTCGTCCCGTTGATCACCCATTCGTCCTTGGCCTCGTCGTAGACGGCTCGGGTCCGCAGGGAGGAGACGTCGGAGCCCGCATCCGGCTCGGACACGGCGAAGGCCGCCAGTTGCACCTTCTCGGGCGTGCCGAAGCACTGCGGTCCCCACTCCATCAGCTGTTCGGGCGTGCCGTTGGCGGCGATGCCGGCGAGGCCCAGCGTGGAGCCGAAGATGGAGAGCCCGATGCCGGCATCACCCCAGGCCAGCTCCTCGTTGGCGATCGGCATGAGCAGGCCCGACTCGTCGAAGAAGCACTGGGTGATGAAGTCGAAGGAGTAGAGGCCGATCTTCGCGGCCTCCTGGATGATCGGCCACGGGGTCTCCTCCCGCTCGTCCCACTCGTGCCCGGCGGGACGGATCACCGTCTCGGCGAAGTCGTGGACCCACTTCTGGATCTGGAGCTGGTCCTCGTTGAGGTCCATCGAGAAATCTGCCATGACGTCCTTTCCCTACGGTACGGCTGACCACATCGGTACGGCTGCAAGGCCTCGTGCGGACGGAGACCGGCTGTCCCCCGCACGGCCCGATACCCGACCTGGGCCGGACCGACGGGTCAGAGGACGACCGAAACCCCGAGCGGACGGTACCGGGCGACAGCGAGCGCCGCCCGCCTCGCGTTGTTACTCAATGGTAACCAACATCCGGTCCGATCGCCACCACCCTGCTGGCACCCCCGTTCCGACCCCGGAGGGCACCGGCCCGATCCCGTACCGAGCCCCGGCACCCCGCCACCTGTGCCGGGGCTCGGCACGACCTTGTCCGAACCCCGGTGCCGGGGGGTTCTCCCGTGCCGGAGCTCAGCGCGCCCCCTCGCACGCCACCGTCAGTCCGAGCTGCTCCGCATGGCGCACTTTCGGGCAGCTCGCTCCCCGACGCTCCTCGCCGAGCCGGCAACGGCTGCACACCCACGCCCCGCCGGGTGGGCGCCACAGCATCGATCCGCAGGTGCCGCACCGGTCCTCCCCTTCGGAGCACTCCCATCCGGCGTAGCGGGACGACGACAGCGGGCAGCCCCGGCCGCGACAGACCGCCCAACCGGGATCGGGAGCCAGCACGTCGACAGGGCAGACGACCACGCAATCGGCACAGTCGTTACACCCCAGCGGATCCACGACGTACGTCACCGGAAAGGCGTCGGTCTGGCTGATCGCCCCGGACGGGCACGCGAACTCGCACGCTCCGCAACCGATGCACCCGTCGCCGACCCGGTAGGCCACGACCTTCAGGCCTCGGCCGGGGCCCGTAGCCCCACCGAATCGAACAAGGTCTGGAGCGTCTCCGCGTAGCGGTAGAACTTGTCCCGCCCGATGGGGTCGTCCGATCGGGCGGACAGGGGGAACCCGGCGATCGAAAGGGCATTGAGCGTGTGGGATCGGTCGGCGAACCCGTGCTCCGCGATGGCCGCCAGCATCTCCGACCAGGTATCGAGCGCCCCGCTCACGACCACCTCCGGGTGGAACCCGTCGAGGTCGGCGATCTCCCCCTCCGAGCGGATGTCGTACCCGTCGAGCACCAGACCGAACCGTCGAACCTCCCCCGTCGGCTCCACCACCTCGATCACCAGGCGACAGTCGGCGAAACCGAGCCGCTCGTACTCTTCGGGCCTGCGGACGACGTCCCGGACCAGCTCGTCGAAGAACCCGGCCGACGGGAACCCGGCCGACGACGCGGTCCCGGGGGTCACGCCACCCCTCCTGATGCAGCCGCCACGGTCGTCCCCGGAGAAGAGGCGCCGGCCTCGACGCCTCCCGGTGCCACACCGCTGGTCCCCGCGATGAGATCATCCGGGAGGTGCATACGGCCGCGCCGGTCGAGACCGGCCCGGTCGCACCGCTGCAGGTACTCCTCCACGGTCTGGATCCGCAGCACGTCGGACGCCGCCGACCCCAGGGCGGCCGCGGCCTCGAGGCTTCCGGCAGCCAGGATGGTGGCCGGTTCGACGACCTCGGGCGTGGTGAAGAGCACCGCCATCAACGCCTCACCCCGGTCGAGGTAGGCATGGAAGTCCTCCGCCAGCGAGGGATCCCGCTGGAGCCGGTACCGGAGGTGCATGGTGCCGTAGGACACGTGCCGGGCCTCGTCCTGCATGCACAGGCGGAAGATCCGCTTCTCGACGTCGGACGGAGCGATCATCTCGCCGGCCCGGAAGAGGGACAGGACGATCCCCTCGCCGAGCAGATGCATCAACGCCGACCCCTCGTCGTAGCTCTGGGCGTCCAGGATGACCTTCAAGAACTCCTCGACCACCGCGGTAGCCCTGCCCAGTCCCCCGCCGTTGGCAAGGGCCCGCTTGCGGAAGACTTCGGTGTGGCGCGCCTCGTCCATCGCCTGGGTGCACAGGAACATCTTCGCCTCGACGAAGTCGTGGTTGATACGCCAGAGCCACTTGGCCGGGAAGTCGGCTGCCACCATCTCCACCTCGGAGAGCACGGTGGCGAGCTGGCACATCGCGTGCTCGAGGTCCGGATCGATCGGTGCGAGATCGCCCCAGGGGATGTCCCGTGTGGCACTCCACTGCCGGCTCACCGCCTCCTCGTAGAGCTCCATCACGTTGTCGGACCAGACTTCGGACTTGTCGTTGATCGTGTAGCCCATGTCGGGGACGTCGTCGGGGATGTCCGCCCCGCGGGGCGCCATCGTGCGCCGCGGCGGATGATCGGGGACCTCTCCGTAGGTCCCGACCGCGATGTCGCGCAGCGTCAGCCCGATCCGGCTGGGCTCCGCCCGGATCCCCCACTCTGCCCGAGACCTCCGCAACCACCCGAGGTCGAGCTCGCCCCGGGAAGCGCGCTCCCGGTAGTCCAAGTCGGCGGCGAGATTCGCCATGTCCACCCCTCTCCCGGCCGCTCACCCGGAGGCGACCGCAACCGCGTTGTTACCATAAGACATATCACGTGTCTGCGTCTCGCGACAGTCTCGGCACGGCGCAGAGGCGCGACTAGGGCCGGAAGTCCCGATCCTCCCCGGATCTTCCCGGGACACGCCGACGGGGCTGACCCCGTCGGCCCCCGGGCAAGCGCCGGCCGCACGTCGGCGGACGGAGGAGGACCACCGTTCCGACCGGCCCTCCCGTTCCGACCGGCCCCGGAGCCGGCGGTCAGGGTCGGCGCACCCGGGTCCCGTCCGGTCCGTCCTCCACCAGCCAGCCGCCGCCGACCAGCTCGTCCCTCAGCCGGTCCGCCTCCACCCAGGACCGTTCAGCCCGGGCCCGGTCGCGGGCCCGCACCAGGGCCGCCGTCTCCTCGTCCAGCACCACGCCGGCGGTCCCCGGGCCGCGCAACCGGAGTCCCAGGGCCCCGCAGAGCAACGCCACCGTCGACGCCGCCCGTCGGGCACCCTCCTCGTCCCCGGCGTCGGCGGCGGCATTGGCCTGCCGAGTCAGGTCGAAGAGTGTCGCCAGCGCTCCGGGGGTGTCGAGGTCGTCGTCCATCCGGCTCCGGAACCGCTCGACCGCAGCCGCGTCGGTGGCTCCGAGACCGGGACCGTCGACTGCTCCGTCGACTGCTCCGTCGACTGCTCCGTCGACTGCCGCGACGACTGCTCCGTCGACTGCTCCGTCGACTGCCGCGACGACCGGGCCGTCCGCCAGCGGGTCGGCCAGCCCGAACCGACGGGCCAGCTCGTCGAGGCGCGCCAGGCCTGCCTCCGCCTGGGCGACGGTGTCCGGGGTCACCTCGATCGGCGACCGGTAGTGCGACCGCAGGACGAGCAGCCGGTAGGCACGGGCGTCGCTCCGCCCGAGCAGATCGTCGAGGGAGGTGAAGTTCCCCGTCGACTTGGACATCTTCTCCCCGTCGACCGTGACCCAGCCGTTGTGGACCCAGTGGCGGGCGAACTCGCGCCCGACCGCCACCGCCTGGGCCCGCTCGTTCTCGTGGTGGGGGAAGATCAGGTCGATCGCCCCGCCGTGCAGATCGAACCCGTCCCCCAGGAGGTCGAGGGACATCACCACGCACTCGGTGTGCCAGCCGGGCCGGCCCGGGCCCCACGGCGAATCCCAGGTGGGCTCGCCGGGGCGAGCCTTCTTCCACAACACGAAGTCCAGGGGTGACCGCTTCTCCTCGTTCGCCTCCACCCGGGCCCCGGCCCGGAGGGAGTCCAGCGGCTGGTGGGCGAGGAGCCCGTACCCGGGGACGTCCCGCACCGAGAGGTAGACCCCGTCGTCCGTCTCGTAGGCGGCGCCGCGTCCCACCAGGTCCTCGATCAGCTCGACCATGCGCGGGACGTAGGCGGTGGCGTGCGGCGCCTCGTCCGGGGCGAGCACGCCGAGCGCCTCCATGGCGTCCCACCACACCTGTTCGTAGCGGGCGGTCAGGTCCGACGTCTCCATCCCCTCACGCGCGGCGCGCTCGATGATCTTGTCCTCGATGTCGGTGATGTTGGACACATAGGTCACCTCCAGGCCCGTGAACAGCAGGTAGCGCCGGAGCACGTCGAAGACGAGGGAGAACCGGCCGTGCCCGAGATGCGGCGCGTCGTAGACCGTCGGTCCGCACACGTAGAGGGACACCGCGCCCGGCGTCCGCAGACGGAGGGGCTTCACCTCGCCGGTCGCCGTGTCGTGGAGTCGCAGCACGCAGGGTACGGTAACCCGATCATGAGTGCAGCAGTGAACGACCCGGCGGACGGCTCGCGGGGGCCGCGGGGGATCCCCGACCGCCCGGGCCTCGACGGGCTGGAGGCGCACTGGTCGGTGCAGTGGGAGCGGGAGGGGACCTACGCCTTCGACCGCTCCACCCCGCGGTCCGGGGTCTTCGCCATCGACACACCCCCGCCCACCGTCTCCGGGTCGCTCCACATCGGGCACGTGTTCTCCTACACCCACACCGATGCCGTCGCCCGGTTCCAGCGCATGCGGGGCAAGTCGGTCTTTTACCCGATGGGCTGGGACGACAACGGGCTTCCCACCGAGCGGCGGGTGCAGAACTACTTCGGGGTCCGTTGCGATCCCGGGCTCCCCTTCGACCCCGCCTTCTCCCCGCCACCTCAGCCGCCGGAGCCGCCCCTGCCCGTGTCGCGCCCCAACTTCGTCGCGCTCTGCCTCCAGCTCACCGCCGAGGACGAGAAGGCGTTCGAGCGGCTCTGGCGTACCCTCGGCCTCTCGGTCGACTGGGCCCACACGTACACCACGGTGGGGACCGAAGCCCAGCGGGTGTCCCAACGGTCCTTCCTACGGATGCTGGCCGCCGGCCAGGCCTACCAGCAGACCGCTCCCACCCTCTGGGACGTCGACTTCCGCACCGCGGTCTCGCAGGCGGAGCTCGAAGACCGCGAGCGGCCCGGCGCCTACCACCGGCTCGCCTTCGCCCGCGCCGGGGAGCCGGGGTCGCCGGTGGAGATCGACACGACCCGACCGGAGCTCCTCCCCGCCTGCGTGGCCCTGGTGGCCCATCCCGACGACGCGCGGTACCGCCCCCTCTTCGGCTCCGAGGTGGTGACCCCCCTCTTCGGGGTGCGGGTCCCGGTGCTCGCCCACGAGCTGGCCGACCCCGAGAAGGGGACCGGGATCGCCATGGTCTGCACCTTCGGTGACCTCACCGACGTGGTGTGGTGGCGCGAGCTCGACCTGCCGACCCGGACCGTGGTGGGACGGGACGGGCGGCTGCTCCCAGTCACCTGGGGCGAGACCGGGTGGCACTCGGTGGACCCGGGCGCCGCCGCGTCCCACTACGGCGAGCTCGCCGGCCGGACGGTCCGCCAGGCCCAGGCCCGCGTGGTCGAGCTGCTCGCTGCGTCGGACGCCCTGGTCGGAGAGCCCAGGCCGATCACCCATCCGGTCAAGTTCTTCGAGAAGGGTGACCGCCCCCTCGAGATCGTCTCGTCCCGACAGTGGTTCGTGCGGACCCTCGCCCTGCGCGACCGTCTGCTCCGGCGCGGGGAGGAGCTGTCGTGGCACCCCCCCTACATGGCGCAGCGCTACCGCACGTGGGTGGAGGGCCTGAACACCGACTGGAACATCAGCCGGCAACGGTTCTTCGGCGTCCCCTTCCCGCTGTGGTACCCCGTGGGGCCCGACGGCGAGCCCGACTTCGACTCCCCGATCGCGGCCGCCGAGGACCGCCTCCCGGTCGATCCGTCCACCGACGTCCCACCGGGGTACACCGAGGCGCAGCGGGGCGAGCCGGGTGGCTTCGTCGGGGACCCGGACGTGATGGACACCTGGGCGACCTCCTCCCTCACCCCGGACATCGCCGGGGGCTGGGAGGACGACCCGGACCTGTTCGCCCGCGTGTTCCCCATGGACCTGCGGCCCCAGGCACACGACATCATCCGCACCTGGCTGTTCTCGACGGTCGTCCGTTCCGAGCTCGCCCACGGCTCGCTGCCCTGGGCCAATGCGGCCATCTCCGGGTTCGTCCTGGACCCGGACCGCAAGAAGATGTCCAAGTCGAAGGGGAACGTGGTGACCCCGCTCCCCCTGGTGGAGCAGCACGGGGCCGACGCCGTCCGGTACTGGGCCGCAGGCGGCCGGCCGGGCACCGACACCGCGGTGGACGAGGGACAGATCAAGGTGGGAAGACGGCTGGCGATCAAGGTGCTGAACGCCTCCCGGTTCGTGCTCGGGCGGTGCGCGGGCGACGGTGGGTCGCCCGGCTCCCCCGACCCCGCCGCGGTCACCGACCCACTCGACCGGGCGATGGCCGCCCGACTGTTGGCGGTGGTGCGCGAGGCCACCACCGCCTTCGAGGGCTACGACTACGCCCGGGCACTGGAGCGGACCGAAGCCTTCTTCTGGTGGTTCTGCGACGACTACCTGGAGCTGGTGAAGACCCGGGCCTACGGTGACCCCGGAGACGCCGGCCCCGCCTCGGCCCGGGCTGCACTGGCGCTGGCGCTCTCCGTCCAACTCCGCCTGCTCGCCCCCGTCCTCCCGTTCGTGACCGAGGAGGTGTGGTCGTGGTGGAAGGCCGGATCGGTCCACCGGGCCGCCTGGCCGGAGCCGGGCGAGCTGGAGGGCGCCGCCCTCGGCGGCGATCCCCTGGTGGCCGAGGTGGCCGGCGAGGTCCTCGGGGCGGTCCGCCGTGCGAAGACCGCGGCCAAGCGGTCCATGCGGGCCGAGGTCGCCACCCTCACGGTGACCGCCGACGACGCCCGGCTCGACGCGCTCGGCTCGGTCGTCGGCGACGTGCGCGACGCCGGCGGGATCCTCGACCTGGTCACCCGCAGCACCTCGGGAACCGGGGCGATCGCCGGCATCGACGTGGTGCTGGCCGACGATACGGCGGACGCCGGTCGGGCTCAGCCCGAGAGGTAGGCGCCCAGGGCCGCCTCGGCCATCCGGTGGGGCTCGCCCTCCTGCTCGATGCGACCGTGCACGAGGATGGCCGCCCGGTCGGCCACGGCCAGCGCGGCACTGACGAACTGCTCGACGAGGAGGATGGTCATCCCCTGACCGGACAGACCCGCCACCAGTTCGTACAACTCGCCGACGATGAGGGGGGCGAGTCCCATCGACAGCTCGTCGAGCAGGAGCACCGACGGGTCGGTCACCAGCGCACGCGAGATGGCGAGCATCTGCTGCTCGCCGCCGGACATGCTCCCGGCCAGCTGCTTGCGCCGCTCCGACAGGCGGGGAAAGGCCGCATAGGTGCGCTCCTCGACGGTCCGCATCGAGAGGTGGCCGCGGTACGTCCACATCCGGAGGTTCTCACGGACGGTCAGGTTCGGGAACACCCCGCGCCCCTCGGGGATCGAGCACAGCCCGGTCCGGGCCAGGCGCTCCACCGACCGCCGCCCCACCGGCTGGTCGCCGATGGTCACCGACCCCCGGGTCGGCCGCAGCTGCCCACCGATCACCTTGAGCAGCGTGGACTTCCCGCCGCCGTTCGGGCCGAGCAACGCGAACACGCTTCCTGCGGCCACGGTGAGGTCCACACCGTGGAGCACCTCGATGCGCCCGTAGGCGGCGTGCACGCCACGCACCTGGATGCCCGGGGGTCGGTCGCCGGGCAGGGGCGGCGGGAGGGACGGGACCGGCACGGGTTCCGTCACCCGCTCCTCCCGGTCACGGCGACGTTCGGCCCGGCGCCCAGGTAGGCGGCTTGGACCAGGGGATCGGCACGAATCTCCTCCGGGGTGCCACTGGCGATGACCTCCCCGAAGTCGAGCACGTGGATCCGGTCGCAGATGCGCATCACCAGCTCCATGTCGTGCTCGACGAGCAGGACCGCCATGCCGCCGGTCGCCAGGCTGGACAGCAGGTCGCCGAGTGCGGACGACTCCGCTTCGTCGAGGCCGGAACCGGGTTCGTCCAGGAGGATCAGCTTGGGACCGAGCGCCAGACCCCGGGCGAGCTCCACCATACGCGCGGAACCGGTGGGCATGGCGCTGGCCAGCTCGTCGGCCCTCCCGCCCAGGCCGACCTCGGCCAGGATGCGCTGGGCGGTGGCCACCACCACCGACGTCCCCGGGTCCGCTCCCGGAGCGCCGTCCCCCCCGCCGGGGGCGTTCCCGCTCTTCCAGGGGAGCGACGAGCGGAGGTGGCGCCACTGCCACCACTTCACGGCCGACTCCAGCCCGACCTGCACGTTCTCGCCGGCCGAGAGCGAGCCGAAGAGCTCCAGCCGCTGGAACGTGCGGGCCAGCCCCAGCCGGGCCCGGCGGTGGGGCCGCATGCGGGTCACGTCGGTGGAGAAGAACCGCACGGTTCCCCGGTCGGGCTCCTGGAGGCCGCTGATGACGTTGAAGAGGGTCGTCTTGCCCGCGCCGTTCGGACCGATCAGGCCGGTCACCATCCCCGGCCAGACCTCCAGGTTGACGGCGTGGAGGGCGGCGACGCCCCCGAAGTGGACTGAGACGCCCGAGACGCTCAGCGCGGCCGGCCCGGACCCGGGGGCCGCGGCTCCGGCGGTGCCCGCCGGGCCGCCCTGGTCAGCCGGCGACACGAGCTTCACCTCCGATCGCCGGGGACCCGCCCCCGGCCGCGGGCGCCCCTGCGTCGTCGCGACGCCTGACCCACGGCATCCGGAAGGTCGTCACCAGCCACTCGATCCCCAGGATTCCGCTGGCGGCCCTCCCGATCAGGATGATGCCGGCGCCTGCGACCAGCCCCAGCCCGGTCTGCCAGAAGGTGGTCAGGAGCACGTAGGTCAACGCGGCGAGGAACGCCCCCGAGACCGTGCGGACGCTCCAGACCGTCACGAAGAGGACGAAGATGATGCCGGAGAAGAACTCGAAGTCGGACGTGCCGACCGTCTGGTTCACCGTGGCGTAGAGACCGCCGGCCACGCCCGCCATGGCGGCGGCGATGGCGAACACCGCCACCTTGGTGAAGCCGAGGTCCAGCCCGATGGTCGCGTAGGCGGCCGGTGAGTCGTTCATCGCCACCAGCCGCCGCCCGAAGAGGCTGCGGCGGATGGCGAGCACCAGGAGCGCGGTGAGGACGAAGAAGACGGTCACCAGCAGGAACTCGGACTTGTCCCCCCCGAAGGAGAGCCCGGGCAGCACGATCCGCCCGACGTTCACCCCCGGCCCCCCGTAGACCCGGGCGTCGCCGAAGAACCCCTGGTCGACCGCGTCCGCGAAGGCGAAGGTCGCCAGGGCGAAGTAGAGGTCCCGGAGCCGGATGGTCGGAAGGGCGACCAGGGCCCCCAGGAGCGCGCAGACACCCGCCGCCGCCAGGAGGCCGAGCAGCGAACCTCCCCCGGCGACCTTCCCCATCAAGAAGGCGCCGATGCCCATGAAGGAGAACTGGCAGAGCGACACCTGACCGGCGTACCCGATGAGCAGGACCAACGACAGCGCCACCATCCCGAGCGTCATGGTGTCGCCCCCGAGCTGAAGCATGGGAACGCTGTTGACGGCGGTGGTGGCGAACACCGCGGCGAACACCGCGGCGACGGCCACGAACACGGCCCCGCCGATCAGCGACTCCCTCCCCCCGGGGACGCGGGGCACCCGGGCGGTGGTCAGCCGTCCCGCCGCCCGGAGCCGCACCGACGGCAGCGTCACCAGCGCCACGAAGAGGAACACCATCGGCAAGGCCAGCGTGATGTCCGACGAGAGGCTCTGGGACACGTGGGGGAGCGCGTAGTAGATGATGTACTCCTCGGCCAACCCGATGCCGATGGCGGCGACGAAGGTGACCGGGATGCTCTTGAGGCGGCCGACCACTGCAGCGGCGTAGCCGTTCACCACCAGCAGGGTCATGGCCGTGATGCTGATGCCGGACTGCTCCTGGGTGAGGGCCAGCAACACGCCGGCCAGTGCCGCCATGACGAACCCGAGGATCCACCCGTACTGGCTCATCACGTTGGGAGACGCTCCCGCCATGGCGAGCAGGCCGGGGTCGTCGACCACTGCCCGCAGACCGACCCCGGTGCGGGTCGAGTAGAAGAGGAACCGGAGCGCGACCACCAGGACGACGGCGATCCCGATGGTGAGCAGTTGCTGGTACTGCAGGTTGATGCCGACCAGCCGGAACGTGCCCGACACGATCGGGGCAAGCTGGTACTGGTTCGACGGCGGCCAGACGATGGTGGCGACCCCGGTGAGGATGACCGTCAGCCCGAGAGTGACCATGATCGGCCGCTCGGACGTGGCCCCGTGGAGCCGGCGCATGAAGACCCGCTCCACCACGGCGCCGGCCACGGGGGCACCGACGAGCAGGATCACCACCAGGGCCACGAGCACGGGCACGTGATGGCCGACCACCAGCTCCCAGTAGCTGAACGCGGCGATCATCCCGACGGCGCCCTGGGCGAAGTTGAAGACCCCCGAGGTGGTGTACGTGACCACGAGACCGGTGGCGGCGATGGCGAAGCCGGCACCGAGGATCACCCCGAACACCGTGTACTGGAGGAAGGAGGTCACCGGCTCAGCACCCCGGCCCCGTCACCGGTTCCTCACGTCCGACGCCCCCACCGCCCCCGGCTCACGCGCCGGGCTGGAGGTAGTACGTGCCGTTGCAGCGGTACCCGCCGGTGCTGCTGGTGACCGGTGGGTCGTCCAGCCGCTGGAACTGCCCGTTGTGGATCTGGGCGAGCAGGTAGCAGCTGCTGTTGGTCTTCGCGGCGGGGTTGGTCGGGGCGATGAGGTTGTCGGCGTTGAAGGACGTGATCTTCGACAGGGCCTGGAGCAACGAGCCCCGGCTCGGGTCCGCACCGGCGTTCTTCAGCGCCTGGCTGAACAGCTCGGCGGACACCCATCCGTACATGGTGAACAGGTCGGGCTTGAAGCCGGGGGACGCCACCTGGACCCAGTGGAGGAACGTCCCCACCGCCGGGATGAGGTTCCGGTCCTCGCCCAGGTAGAGGGAGGCGTTCTGCTCGAGGTACATGCCCTCCACGGCGGCGGCGCCGCCCGAAGCGGTCACCAGGTTGGTGCTGTAGGTGGCGGCTCCGAGCACCACCACCGGATGGAAGTTCTGGTCGTTCAGCGCCTGGATCACCGCCGAGGCGTAGTTCTCGGGCATCTGGTCGAGGAAGAGCATCTTCACCCCGGCGTTCCTCATCGAGATCACGTACTGGGTGAAGTCGGTCTGGGTCACCGGGTACTGGGGCTGGTAGACGATCTTGTACCCGAGGTGCTCCATGGCCGCCTTCTCGCCGTTCCAGTCGGTGACCGCCGACGGGGAGGTGGCCACCAGGGTGCCCACCGCGTCCACCTCGGTCGGGTACCTGTCCTTGAAGTACTGGAGCGGACCGGTCTCCCAGCCGGTGTTCTCCGGTACCGGGCTGAACACGTTCGGGAGCTTGTTGGTCGTGGGGTCGAGGACCACCGACACGTCAGGGAACCCCGGGTTCTGGGCCAGCACGGTGCCACCGAACCCGTCGTTGAGGGAGAAGCCCCCCACCAGCGAGAAGTCGCTCTGCATCGCCGTCTGGGTCAGCGCCTTGTTGAGAGCGCCGTTGTTGAACTGGTCGGCGCCGCTGTCGACGATGATCTTGCGGCCGTTGACCCCGCCCGTGGAGTTGACGTACGCGGCGTAGGCCTGCGTCCCGACCAGGGCGCCCTTGAAGAGGCCGCCGATGTTCAGGGTCGAGATGTTCCCGACGCGGACCGAGTTCGAGGTGATCCCGGTGTGGTCGCTGAAGGCGCTGGCCGGGATCTTCGGCGAGCTGCCCGCGGGCGCCGTCCCGGTGGTCGATGCCGAATTGGTGGAGCTGCAGGCGGCGCCGGTGACCGCCACCAGCAGGGCGGCGCCGAGCGCCGCCAGCCGCATCCCCCTCGATGCTGAGACCACAGAATCCCCCTTGCGCTCGGCGTCCGGCGGGACGGCCCGGACACGTCCCGGACCCCACCACCGCGATGTGACTCTACGTCAGAAAGTCTCGGGTCTGTCTAGCACTCCACGGCGCCGGCGCGGACCATCGGCGCTCCGACGGGGTGACGCCCCCGGCGGGTGGGACGCCGGTTCTGGGGTGGCGGGTGCTGGGGTGGCCGGTGCTGGGGTGGCCGGTGCTGGGGTGGCCGGTGCTGGGGCGGCGCCGACCGTCCCGGCCCGCACACCCTCGAGGAACCGGACGACGCCCAGGGTCGTGTGCCGGCAACGGATGGAGGCGAGGACGTCGAAGGCGTGCTGGGTCCGGGGGAGCTCGACGAAGGCGACCGGTGCGGACGAGACGGCGCGGAGGCGCTCGACCAGTCTGCGCGCCACCCGGATGGGTACCAGCGTGTCGTTGATCCCGTGGAGCACGAACATCGGCGGTGCCGCAGGTCCGACCCGCTCGGTCGCCGACGCCTGGACGTACCGTTCGCGGTCGTCGGCGATCGGCTGCTTCATCACGAACCGCTCCAGCAGGCGGAGGAGGCCGGGACCGAACTCGCCGGAGGCCTCCGGGTCACCGGTGAGGTCGTAGGCCCCGTAGAACGGCACGCACGCGTCCACCGAGGTGTCCGCGTCCTCGAAGCCGGGCTGCCACTCGCGGGCTCCCGGGGTCAGCGCGGCCAGGGCGGCCAGATGCCCGCCGGCGGACCCTCCCGACACCGCCACGAACGTGGGGTCGCCGCCGTACTCGGCGATGTGCTCCCGGACCCAGGCCAGGGCGCGCTTGACGTCGACGATGTGGCTGGGCCAGGTCGCCCGGGGCGAGAGCCGGTAGTTGATGGCCACGCAGACCCAGCCCCGGGCCGCCAGCTCGTGGAGCATCGGGATCCCCTGCTGGCGCTTGTTCCCGATCATCCAGGCCCCCCCGTGGACGTACACCAGCACCGGTCCCCGTTCGGGGGGGTGGTCCCGGAGGCGCAGGACGTCGAGACGGTGCCGGAAGATGCCGTCACCCCAGTAGTCGACGTTGCGGATCCGCCGGATCCGCCGGAAGCGGAACGGGACCGCGATGGCGAGACGCCACCAGGTGTTCCACACGGGTCGGTCCACCGGTCCCGGGAGCGGGGCCGCCCCGGCAGACTCCAGGGCCTCGTCGACCAGCCGCCCGGACCGGTGGGCCACGACCGCCAGCCAGGCGAGCCCGGCCCACGAGGCGACGGCGACGGCGAGCCCGACCTGGCCGGGCCACCGGTCGAACGCGCCGAAGTGGGCGAACGCCAGGGTGCCGGCGACCTGGACCACCAACACCTGCACCGGCAACTCGCCCGGGATCCAGGCCAGGAGGAAGCTCGCCACGGTGAACGGGTCGCGGCGGACCGGCACGAAGGCGTTGACCGTACAGAGCCCACCGACCATGCTGACGGTGAAGTAGACCCACGGCACCGCTCCATGAAACACCGGGCCGGGCTCCGACGACAATCGGCGACCGGGCGGCAGCAGGGTTGCACGGCGGACCGGCGCAGGATCGGACGACAAGGGGAGACCATGGAGCGGATGAGCGGGCTCGACGCCAGCTTCCTCTACCTCGAGGCACCGAGCCTCCACATGCACGTCGCCATGGCGATGACCTTCGATCCGTCCACCATCCCGGGCGGCTACTCGTTCGCCCGCATCAAGTCGTCGATCGCGACCCGCGTCCCCCGGGCGCCGGTCTTCCAACGGCGTCTCCTCGAGGTCCCGCTCCACCTCGGCCATCCGGTGTGGGTGGACGACCCCGACTTCGACATCGACTTCCACGTCCGGCTCGCCGCGCTCCCCCGGCCGGGCGGGTTCCGAGAGCTGGCAGAGCTGGCGGGGGACATCACCGGTCACCAGCTCGACCGGTCCAGACCCCTCTGGGAGATGTGGATCGTCGAAGGCCTCGCGGACGGACGGATCGCCACCATCGTCAAGATGCACCACTCCACCGTCGACGGGGTGTCGGGTGCCGCTCTGCTCTCCGTGCTGTTCGACCTGGAGCCGGACCCCGCTCCCCCGGCCCCGACCGGCGTGGACGGGACCCCGGGGGCCGGGCACCCGATCCCATCCGGGCTGGACCTGATGGCCCAGGCGGTCGCCGCCCGGGTGCTGCGGCCGTTCGAGATGGCGCGGGACGTCCTCCGCACCGGGCAACGCATCCTCGACGTCCGGCGGGTGCGGATGGTCTCCGAGGAGCGGCCCGGCCTGGGGAAAGCGGCACTCCCGCTGACCGCGCCGCGCACGTCCTTCAACCGGTCGCTGACCCGACGGCGCTCGGTCGCCTTCAGCGCCATCGGTCTCGCCGACGTCAAGCGGCTTAAGGCGGCGACGGGTGCGACGGTCAACGACGTGGTGCTGGCGGTGTGCACCGGAGCCCTCCGCTCGTACCTGCTCGCCGGGGACGAGCTGCCGGACAAGCCGCTGGTGGCGGTGGTCCCGGTCTCGGTGGAGCCGACCGGGCCCCACGCACACGGGTCGAACCAGGTGTCGTCGATGTTCGTACAGCTCCCCACCCAGCTCGACGATCCGATGGAGCGGCTCGGCGTTGTCCGTGCCGGGACACTCGGGGCCAAGGAGGAGCACCACGCGCTCGGGGCGGACACCCTCCTCAACTGGGCGGAGCACGCGACGCCCAACCTGTTCGCCAACGCCGCCCGGCTCTACAGCCGCATGCGCCTGGCCGACCGCCACCGACCGATCGCCAACCTGGTGGTGTCGAACGTCCCGGGACCCGACTTCCCCCTCTACCTGGCGGGAGCCGAGATGCAGGCGGGGTTCCCCCTCGGGCCGGTGATGGACGGCATGGGGATCAACGTGACCATCATGAGCTACCGGGGCGCCATGTACTGGGGGATCATGGCCTGCCCCGAGTCGATCCCGAAGGTCTGGCAGCTGGCGGCCGCCGTCCCGCCCGCCCTGGACGAGCTGCTGGCCGCCGCCGGCCTGGAGGGGGCGGCCTACCGCAACGACGAGATCGCCACCGCAGCCCGGGTGTCCGGAGCCGGCGACGTCGGGTTCGCCGGCGGAACCGGACCGGAGCCGGTCGCCGGCTGAGCGGTGCGGAGCCGGTCGCCGGCTGAGCAGTGCGGAGCCGGTCGCGGAGCGTCAGATCAGGGCGCGGGGGCGATGGCCACGGATGACGCACCCGGGCAGACCGGGATCGGCGAGCCGAAGGACTGGGACGCCAGGGTGAACGGGACCAGGTCGGTGAACCCGTCGACGATGTACGCGGTGACCCCGCCCGGTGCGATGACGATGTCGCTCGGATGCTGGGTGCCACCGGAGCCATTCGTCTGGACCGGTAACCGGACCGGAGCGGGCGGGGAGGCGAACGAGGCCACCGGCAGTGGGAGGACCCAGTTGTCGGCCGCGTCCACCACGTAGAGGGTGGTGCCGTCGGGAGAGA
Source organism: Actinomycetes bacterium (assembly GCA_021801235.1). Taxonomy (GTDB): domain Bacteria; phylum Actinomycetota; class Acidimicrobiia; order Acidimicrobiales; family RAAP-2; genus DASZIT01. The sequence goes on along the minus strand of JAJYYG010000157.1, from coordinate 25,123 downwards.
CGGCCACTGCGGCCGGATCGGCGATCCCGTACCGGTCGAAGGAGGCGGCGGGCTGGAGCGCGCCGGTCGAGGCGGTGATCGGGATCACCCGGCCGCCGTAGTCCGGTCCTCCCTGCCCGATCACGTACACCGTGGCGCCGCCCGGTGCCACCGCGATCCCGTGCGGGGAGTAGACAGAGGAGACGGAGAGCCCGGTCACGATGGGCGTACCGGCAGTGGCGGCGACCGTGTTCACCGGGATGACCCCCCCGGCCACCAGGACGTAGAGAGTCGTGCCCGCCGGGTTGAGCGCCATCCCGAACACCGTGTGGCCCGCCCCCAGGTCGAGGGGGGTGCCGGCCCGGTCGCGCGTCAGGTCCACCGGCACCACCGACGTGCCGCTGGCGGCGATGGCGGTCCGGCCGCCGGGCAGCACCACGATGCCGTGGGTCGGCCCCGACCCGGGGATGTCGATGGGCCGGCCCGCCTGTTGGGTCACCAGGTTGACCGGGATCACCACGTTCTGGCCGGAGGGCCCGGCGGGAGCCGGGGCGACCCCGGTGGTCACCGGCACCGGGGTGGCGGGGTGGCTCCCGCTCGGCTCGCCCTCGGTGGTGACCACGTAGGCCCACCGTCCGTCGGGGGACGTGGCGATGCTGGCGTTGCCGATCCCCGGGGTCCCCTTCACCCGGAGCGGGATGTTCGCTTCGGCCAGGGAGGAGGACAGCTCGACGGGGGTGACCGCATCGGGGCAGACCGCGTAGGCGATGTCACCAGGTGGGGCGAAGGAGGGCCCCGACAGCGCAGGTTGCGACGGGACGGCCACCAGGGAGCAGCCGGCCAGCAGCACCGGGACCCCGAGGAGCGCCGCTCCGCGCAGCAGGGTCGCTCGCGCCGTCCGCGTCACTCGCCGGTTCCGTCGGGACGTTCCCATGGGTGCCATCGACGTTAGCCATCCCCGCACGCCGGCCGGTGCCATCGCCGCCGGCCGGCGTGCAGGGGCCGCCGTACCCCGGGTCGGACCGTCACCCGCCGGAACCCCCGAGCCTGCCGCGGAGAGCGGCGAACCGTGCCGAGGCGTCGACCGCGGGATCCGACGGAACGTCGAGGTCCGCCAGCAGTTCCTCGGGGATCTCGTCGAGGAACCGGCTCCGCTCGTGCCCCACCACCTGGCCGGGCGTGCGCCGGTGACGGGCGTGCGACAGGTACAGCCGGTGCTCCGCCCGGGTGATGGCGACATAGGCCAGTCGCCGCTCCTCCTCCAGCTGAGCCCCCTCCATGCACCGCCGGTCGGGGAAGACTCCCTCCTCGAGCCCGACGACGAACACGGTCGGGAATTCGAGCCCCTTGGCGGCGTGCACCGTCAGGAGCAGCAGGCGGGAGGGATCGTCCCCGGCATCCTCCCCCTCGGTCACCAGACCGGCCATGTCGAGGAAGTCCTCGATCGTCGGGTGGTCGCCGGCGATGGACCGGAGCTGTTCGACACTCTCCTCCCGGTACCGGCGCTCCTCGTCGTCGACGGCGGCGGCGAGCAGCTGGTGGAGGTACTCGCCGTCGGCCAGGACGGCGTCGACCGCCCCCAGGGCGCCGCCGCTCGCGGAGGCATCCCGCACCCGGTCGACCAGCTCCACGAATCCGTCCAGGCCGGCGGCGGCGAGCACCGGCAGGTCCTCGATCTCGGACCTGCGGGCGAGCACCTCCCCCAGAGGGAGCGCATAGCGCTGGGCGAAGGAGCGGATCCTCTTCACGCTGGCATCGCCCACCGCCCGCCGCGGGACGTTCACGCACCGCCGGAAGGAGAGCTCGTCGTTCGGGTTGACGGCCAGCTTGAGGTAGGCGACCAGGTCCTTGACCTCACGCCGCTCGAAGAACGGCGTGCCCCCCACCGTCCGGCACGGGATCCCCCGCCGGACGAGCTCCGCCTCGATCGGACGTGCGAGGACCTTGGCCCGGCAGAGGACGGCGATGTCCCCGGGCCGGGCCCCGGCCGCGACGAGCGAGGCGGCTTCGTCGGCGACCCACGACGCCTCGTCGGACTCGTCGTCCGCCGCATAGAGCGAGATCGGTCGCCCGCCGCCGGCGTCGGTCCACAGGTTCTTCTCCGGCCGGGCCTCGTTGCGCGAGATGACGGCGTTGGCGGCGTCGAGGATGGTTCCCGTCGATCGGAAGTTCTGATCGAGGAGGATCGTGGTGGCCCCGGAGAACCGTTCGGGGAACGAGAGGATGTTCCCCACGTCCGCGGCACGGAAGCCGTAGATCGACTGGTCGGCGTCTCCGACACAGCACAGGTTACGGTGGCCGGCGGCCAGGAGCTCGACGATCTCGCTCTGGGCCCGGTTGGTGTCCTGGTACTCGTCGACGAGGATCTGCCGGAAACGGCTGCGGTAGTGGTCCCGGACGTCGGGGTGACCGCGCAGGAGCGAGACGGTGTGCACCAGCAGATCGTCGAAGTCGACGCAGTCGGCTGCGGCCAGCCGGCTCTGGTACTCGCGGTACAGACGGGCATGGGCGTTGCTGCGGGCATCGGACGCTTCGAGGGTCAGCTCCCGCGGGTCGACCAGACGGTTCTTCGCCGAGCTGATGGCGGCCTTCGCCCCGCCCACCGGCATCGCCTTCACGTCGATGTCGAGATCGTCGGCGATGTCCCGGAGCAGCCGCTTGCCGTCGTCCTCGGAGAGGATGGTGAACCTCCGGCTGAGCCCGATGCGGTCGGCGAACGGACGCACCATCCGCACGCAGGCACTGTGGAACGTGGAGACCCACATGTCGGAGACCGCCGAGCCCAGCGACGCCGTCAGGCGTTGCTTCATCTCCCGGGCCGCCTTGTTGGTGAACGTGATGGCGAGGACGTTCTCGGGCGCCACGACCCCGGTGGCGACCAGGTAGCCGATCCTGCTCGTGAGCACCCGTGTCTTCCCTGACCCCGCTCCCGCGAGGACCAGCAACGGCCCTTCGCCGTGCATGACAGCCGCCCGCTGGCGGTCGTTGAGGCCGACCAGGAACTGCTCGGGACGCGGCGACCGCGTTCCCCTTCGCCCCGTTCCCGACACGGAGGGTGACACTAACCGGGAGCGGTGACACCCGATGACAGGCGGCGGGCGTGATCCCGCCCCTGGCGGCCCGGGCGGTGGCCGGTGTCAACGACCCTTCTTGCGCCACCGCCTCCCGGACTTGTCCTCAGCGGACGGGCTGGACTTGCCGGAGGCGCCTGCGGCCGCGATCTCCGCAGCACGCTGGCTGGTGGCGTCGTACTGCACCTTGACCTCGTCCGCCAGGGACGAACCCTTCAGCGCCAACTGGAAGATGTCCTGGAATTCAGGACCCCCTTTGAAGAGCTCGGCGTTCTTCGCCGCCACCACGGGTGAAAGGCCGGGGTTGCGGGTCTGGGGTGCCCGTTCCGGCTCACGTGTGGCAGGTGCGGGTGCAGGTGCCGCCGGTGAGGTTGCGGGTGCCTCGGCCACCACCGGCGCAGGCTCGGGTGCGAGTGCGGGTGCGGGTGCCTCGGCCACCACCGGTGCGGGTGCGGGTGCCGGTGCCTCGGCCACCACGGGTGCGGGTGCGGGTGCGGGTGCGGGTGCCTCCGCCACCACCGGTGCGGGCTCGGGCGCGGGTGCCACCGGTGCCGGAGCCTCGGCCGCCATCGGTGCGGGCTCGGGCGCGGGTGCCACCGGTGCCGCGGGTGCCTCCGCCACCACCGGTGCGGGTGCGGGTGCGGGTGCCTGGAAGACGAGCGAATGGAGGGAGACGGGCCCGTCGTCGTCGAGGTCGTCGAGTGCTTCGACGTCGGTCGCCGGATCGACGACACCACGAGGTTCGGCTTCGACGGGCTCGACCCCGGTCGGGGACGGCACAACGTCGACGTCGTAAGCAGGTGACGCTACCGGCTCACCCACGACATCCGGCCACGCGAACTGTTGTTCGTCCGCCTCCACCGCGGCGGGTGGGACGGCCTCGACCGGGCCAGGTGCCTCGAACGCGCCCTCCACCGGGACGACCTCTCCGGTGACGACAGCCAACCGGTCCTCATCATCTCCCGGACCCTCGGACTCGGGCTGGGGCTCCTCCACGGGCATCGGAACGATCGTCGGCGTCCAGGTCCGCGCAACCGGGTCGCCCCCGACGGCAGGTTCCGATCGGGCTGCCCCGGGAGAGAACGGCGGGATGGGTCGCATCAGATGAGGCGGAAGGTCGACCTCCCGCACGTAGGGCGGCGGATCCCTGTCCGGAACGGGACGGAGCAGCATCGACGAAGCGGGGGCGACCGGTGGCACCTGCTCGACCGGAAGGTCGGGCTCGGCTGCGCCCTGCGCCATCGAGGCATCCGGAGGCGGCACCTCACCGCCCGCGGCTCCGCCGGCCTCCGTCGCAGGGACCGCCGGGCCCGCGTCTGCCATTCCGGGGCCTCCGCCGTCGATCACCCCGCCGTCGATCACCCCGCCTTGTTCCGCTGACGGGTCGGCGGCGTGACTGCGGACTTCCTCGACGGATTCGACCGCGCTCGGCATGGTCCCCGGCGGCCGGAGCTCCGGAGGATGCCACTTCCCGTCGGCGGCCCTCCACCAACCGGGCCCCAGTGCGGTGTCACTCATGGTGGCGCCTCCCCCACTCTGCGTGCTGAATAACCAGCTAAACGAACCTCAATGTATGGACCCAGGGTATCCTCTGGCCCGGCCTGCATCCACACCCTTCCGCGCGGCGCTCTGTGCACCGCCCCCGAGGTCCCGCGGCTGTGCCCCTCCGGGCGATCGGTCCTCCCGGTCGGGGATGACGGCGGATCCGCGACCGGTTGCCGAGAGCCGTTGCGCGTGGCGGTCTTCGGGAACGACGGGCTACCATCCCGGGATGCCGTCCAGCTCCGCTTCGCGGCGCCGTGGGGCGAGGCTGGTCGCCGGACTGGCGCTGGGCCTCGGCGCCGCGCTGGTGTCGGTGGTCGGCGCCGGGAGGCCGGCCGGCGCTGCCGTCCCCCCCACGACGACATCGATCGCACCCAGGCCGCACGTGTACGGCGGGGGCGGGGTGATCGAGTTCGGGGACGCGCGCAGCCTCGACCCCGGATCCCCTCCGCCGCTGAACTCCGTGGTGGTCGCCATGGCCGTGGATCCGGTCGCCGGGTCCCAGGGGTACTGGATCGCCACAGCCGACGGCGGGGTCTTCGCCTTCGGGGACGCCGCGTTCTACGGATCGCTCGGATCATTGGCACTCGAGGGACCGGTCGTGGGCATCGCAGCGACCCCCGACGGGCGTGGCTACTGGCTGGTCGCCATGGACGGGGGGGTGTTCGCCTTCGGGGACGCCGCGTTCTACGGATCGATGGGCGGACACCCGCTCGAACAGCCGATCGTCGGGATGGCGGCCGCTCCGGGCGGCCGGGGATACTGGCTGGTGGCGTCGGACGGGGGGATCTTCGCGTTCGGCGACGCCGTCTTCGACGGTTCGATGGGTGGCACCGCGCTGGTGTCCCCGGTGGCCGGCATGGCCGCTACCGCGGACGGGGGTGGCTACTGGCTCGTGGCGGGCGACGGCGGGGTCTTCGCCTTCGGGAACGCCCCGTTCTACGGATCGATGGGTGGCCAGGTGTTGAACGACCCCGTGGTCGGCATCGCCCCCAGCCACAATGGCGCCGGCTACCTGCTGGTCGCCACGGACGGAGGGATCTTCGGGTTCGGCGATGTCGCCTACTACGGGTCGCTCGGGGGAGGCCTGGACGGGAACCCGGCCGACGTGCCACCCGTGGCGGCGATCGCTCTCACCGAAGACGGCCTCGGGTACTGGCTCCTGGAGCCGGACGGCTGGAACTACTCGTTCACCGGACCGGACGGCGGGCCTCCCGACCCGCTTGCCGCCTCGATCGTCTCCCTCGCGGACGCGCAGGTGGAGAGTGATCCCGATCCGGGTTCGTTCTGCAATCCGTACGGTCCGTGCGAGGAGTGGTGCGCCCTCTTCGCCACATGGGTCTGGCGCCAGGCCGGCGTACCGATCCCGTCTTTCTCGTTCACCGGGGACATCTACGGGTGGGCCGCGGCCAATTCCTCCCTGATCGCACCCAGTGGGGCGCCCGAGCCGGGCGACGCGGTGCTGTACGGCACCGGTCCCTGGAGCACGGCCACGTCGCTCCATGTCGGCATCGTCGCCCAACGGTGGCTCGACGGTGCCATCGTCACCATCGAGGGAGACGCCGGACCGGCACCGGTCGGATCGCTGGCCGTCGTCGTCAACGGGCCCTACCTTCCCCAGTTCTCCCAGGACTACAACGGCATGCCGATCTACGCGTTCGCCACGCCGTAGCAGACAGGGGTGGGGGTGGGTCCCCTCGAATCCTCCATGCGAGCCGCAGGCGTGGACGACCGGCGTGGCGGGTCGGTGTCGGGGTCGGTGGCGGGGTCGGTGGCGGGGTCAACCGTCCGACGGGACGGTCACCTCGCCGGTCGAGCTCGATCGCCTCGCCGCGTCGAGGACGGCGAGACCGGCGATCGCGTCGCGCGGGTCGACCGGGAGCGGGGCACCGTCCCGCAGACTGCGTTCCAGCCCTGTGTAGAACTCGATCCAGCGACCGCGCTCGCTCGTCACCGGAGCACCCGGTCCGCCGGTCCACACCGTTCCCCACCGCTCGGGCGGTTCGAGCCCGAAGGCGACGGCGTCAGGGAGCGCCCCTCCCCGGAGCGCGGCCTCCTGGCCGTCCACGCCTTCGAGCTCGAAGCTCCCCTGGTCGCCGATCACCCGGAGCCGGGGGCCGGGCCTGGCGAACACCAGCCCGAGCGAAAGATGGGAGCGCACCCCCGACCGGTGGGCCAGTGCCAGGAAGCACTCGTCGTCCGATCCGCCCCGGCGGGAGGCGATCTCGCCGTAGACGCCGGCGACCGGACCGAACAGGGTCAGCGCCTGGTCGACGAGATGGCTCCCCAGATCGAGCAGGACCCCGCCGCCCTCCTCCGGGGAGAGCCGTTCACGCCACCGGGCGCGGTCGAGGACCGGTTGCCACCGCTCCATGCGGGATTCGTACCGGACGATGGTACCCAGGGTCCCGGCAGCGACCAGCGCCCGCACCGTGAGGTGGTCGCTGTCCCAGCGACGGTTGTGGAACACGGTCAGCGCCAGGCCGCGGGCCGCAGCCAGCTCGACGATCGAGCGCCCTTCGGCCGCGGTGCGCGCGAGCGGCTTGTCCACCACCACCGCCAGGTCGCGTTCGAGTGCGCTGCGGGCCAGCGCGCCATGGTTCCCCGTCGGTGCGGCCACCACCACCACGTCGTGTGCCTCCGACTCGGCCCAGAGCTGTCCCACGTCCCGAAGCACCCTGACCCCCGGGTGGTCGTGACGCGCCCGGGAGGAGCGCGCCGGATCGGCGGTAACCACCGATCGCAGGTCCAGGCCGGGGACGGCGGCGATGAAGGGGGCATGGAACAGGCGCCCGGAGAGCCCGTATCCGACGAGCGCGACCGAGAGGGGCTCTCGTCCCTCCGCTTGCGACGGGGCGGTCACGGTGGTCCTCCTTCCGGCTTCCGTGGTCGGTGGAGGTCTCGCCATGCGGCTGGTGAAGGTTCCCGTCGGTGCTCCCCCGATCCGGGCGGAGACGGCGCCACGCGCAGCGAGCGTGAGCCGTACCGGGAGGCGTCGACGCCATCCATGCTGCCCACAGCCCTTTCCTGCACCGTCCAGCAACGTAGTGCCTCGCCTCCCGGTCCCGCGCCTGCGGGGTCCGGGGATCTGCCGACGGCCGCGCCGATCCCTCGGGAGCCCGCCGGTCCATACTGGCGGCGTGGAGGAACGTCCCGAGGGAGACCGAGCGGTAGGCGGTGGGAGCGGGGCCTCCGGTGGGGACGGGGCCTCCGGTGGGGACGGGGCCTCCGGTGGGGACAGCCGGCCGGTTGCCGGGCCGTCCCGGGGACTGCCGGTCGGGCGACGGACCGTCCTCGGGATCGTCGGGGCCGGTGCCCTCGGGATCGTGTTCGGAGCGCACGTCCAGAGCGGTCTGACCCGCGTGCTGGATGCGCTCCACGGGAGCACGATCGCCGATCTGGTCCCCGGCGGTGGCGGGTTCGTCCTCTACACGGTCACCGGGGGCTACCCGGCTCCGCCGGCGGGGTTCCGGTTGACCGTGGACGGCATGGTGGCTCGTCCCCTCCACCTCGCCGTCCCCGACCTGGAGGCGCTCCCGGCGACCCGGTTGACCGCCGACTTCCAGTGCGTGACGGGCTGGCGCGTGGACAACGTGCACTGGGTCGGCGTCCGGCTCACCGACCTCGCCGACCGTGCCGGGGTGCTGCCCGGGGCGACCGCGTTCCACTTCAGGTCCTTCGACGGTGTCTACACGGAGAGCCTCACCATCGACCAGGCCCGTGAGAGCGGGGCGATCGTCGCCTACTCGATGCTCGGCGCACCCGTCACCCGGGAGCACGGCGGTCCGGTCCGGCTCGCCGTGCCGACGATGTACGGCTACAAGTCGATCAAGTGGCTCTCGACGATCAGCCTGGTGGACCGGGTGCAGCCGGGGTACTGGGAGGTCAACGGGTACCCGATCGACGCATGGATCGATGGGCGACCACCGGACGTACACCCGTGAGCCGGGTGGGAGTGCCGACCGCGCCGACCCGACCCGACGCCCCGCTGGTCCGCTTCGACCGGGTCGAGCGCACGGTGCACTGGGCCACCGCCGCGCTCTTCGGGATCGTGGTGGTGACCGGAGCGGCGCTCTTCTCCACCCCTGTGGTCGCCCTGGTCGGCCGGCGCTCCCTCGTGGAGCAGGTCCACGTCGCCGCTGGCCTGGCCCTCCCCGTGCCGCTCCTCGTCGGCGTCGCCGGGCAGTGGGGGCGCGGGCTCCGGAGTGACATCGGCCGGTTCAACCGGTGGAGCCCGGCGGACCGGGACTGGTTCCGCTCTGCGTTCCCGGCCCGAGGCCGGTGCCTCCGGGCGCACGAAGGCCGCCCCATCGGCAAATTCAACCCGGGCCAGAAGCTGAACGCGGCGTTCGTCGCCGGTGCCGGCCTCGTGATGCTGGTCTCGGGCTGCATCCTCCGATGGTTCCGGCCCTTCCCGCTGTCGTGGCGGGAAGGGGCCACCTTCGTCCACAACTGGCTGGCGGTGGCCTTCGTGCTCGTCGTCGCCGGGCATGTGGTGATGGCGCTCACCCATCCTGAGGAGCGGCGGTCGATGGTCCGCGGGGACATCAGCCGGGCATGGGCACGCCGCCGGGCCCCGGCATGGCTGGACGAGGAGCACCCCGGCCGGGACCCCGGGAGGTGCCGTGGCTCCTGACCGGAGCGGAGGTCGGGAGGTCGACGCGGACGTCGTGATCGTGGGGGCCGGGCTCGCCGGGCTCGCCGCCGCCCGCACCCTGCGCGCCGGCGGGGCGGAGGTCGTCGTGGTCGAGGCGGCCGACCGGGTGGGCGGTCGCGTGGCGACCGACGTGGTCGACGGCTTCCTCATCGACCGGGGGTTCCAGGTACTGAACGCCGCCTACCCCGAGGTCGCCTCAGTGGTGGACGTCGACGCGCTCCGGCTGCAGACCTTCGACCGCGGCGTCGCCGTCTCTACGGGTGGGCGCCGGCACCTGCTCGCGGATCCCCGCGGCCACCCGCGGGGCATCGTTGCGACCGCCACCGCCCCGGTGGGGTCGACCCGGGCCAAACTGGCGCTGGCGGCCATGACGGCCCGCGACCTGGCGAGGCCCCGCCGCCCGGTGGGCACCGACCGGACGACCGCCGCCGAGCTGGCACGGTGGGGCATGGGCGGCGCGATGTCCGAACGCCTCTGGTACCCGTTCCTCTCCGGTGTCTTCCTCGAGGACGGGCTGGAGACCTCGGCCCGTCTGTTCCATCTCTTCTGGCACTCGTTCGCCACCGGACGGATCGGCCTGCCCGCCGAGGGGATGGGCGCGCTGGCCAGCCAGCTGGCGTCCGGTCTCCCCGCCGACCGGCTCCTCCTCGGCGAACCGGTCCGCCGGGTGAGGGCGGATGGGGTCAACCTGGCGGGGGGTGGACGGCTCACCGCCCGTGCGGTCGTCGTGGCGGCCGACCCGGCCTCGGCGTCGTCGCTGCTGCCCGGTCTGCCCGTTCCGTCTCTGCGCGGCGTGACCACCTTCTACCACCGCGCCGAGGTGTCCCCCCTCGGCGCGGCGGTGCTGGTGCTCGACGGCGAGGAGCGGCTGATCGCCAACACGGCGGTCGTCAGCGACGTGGCCCCCTCCTACGCCCCGGCCGGGTCCTCGTTGGTGGCGACGTCGGTGGTCGGAGCGCCCGACGCCACCGCGGAGCCGGAGGTCAGAAGGCGCCTCGCCTCGCTCTGCGGCTGCGACACGTCGGGGTGGGAGCTCGTCGCCGTCCGTCGCGTGCCCGGCGCCCTGCCCGCCTTTCCGGCGGGGCGCCCCCTGCGCCGGACGGTCCGCCTGGGGGACGGGTGCTATGTCTGCGGGGACCACCGGGACACCCCGTCGATCCAGGGAGCGCTCGTCTCGGGTCGCCGCGCCGGCCAGGCGGTCCTGGAGGACCTCCTCACAGGCAGCCCGGGCCGGTGACCGGCCCCCGCTCCGAGTGCCGGGCGTGGGCGGCGACCAGCATCCCCAAGGCGGAGGTGACCCGCTCGGCCGTAGGGAGGTGGAGGGCCTCGTCCGGCCCGTGCGCGTTCGACCCGGGTCCGAGCACGCCCATCGCCAAAAGCTCCGCCTCGGGGTACCGGGAGGTCAGCCAGCCCATGAACGGGATGGACCCCCCTTCGCCGAAGCGTCCGGCCGGCATGCCGAAGCACGCCAGGGAGGCGGCATCGAGCGCACCGTCGAGCCACGGCGCGTAGGGGGCCGCCGCCCAGCCGTCGGCCGCTCCACCCTCGGTCCACTCGACCCGCGCTCCCGCCGGCGGCACGTCCGTGAGCGCGTGGCGGATCGAAGCGGCGGCGATCCGGGCGTCGACGGTCGGCGGGAGCCGGAAGACGAGCTTCAGGGTGGTCGAGGGACGCAGGACATTTCCGGCGGTCGCCGCCGGCGGGAGCCCGTCGGCACCGACCACCGCCAGCGACGCAGCCCACGACGTCCGGATGACCCGGTCGGCCGGACCGGATCCCTCGAGACGCACCCCCTCGACCACGGGGAACGCGTCGTCCTCGTGGCCCCCGGCGGCGAGGAGGTCGGCCAGCATCGCGGCTGCTCCGGCTGCGCCCGCGGGCGGCTCCACCCGGAGCTCGGGGAGGATGAGGTCACCGGTCACCGGGTCCTCGATCCGGTCGAGGAGGTGGCGCGCGAGCCGAAAGGAGTCCGGCACGGCACCGCCTGCCGAACCGCTGTGGACGCCGTGCTCGAGCACCGACACCGTCAGCGTGCCGTCCACGACGCCCCGGAGGGACGTCGTGGCCCAGAGCCGGTCGTACGTCGGGCATCCCGAGTCGAGGGCGACCACCAGCCCCGGGCGACCGATGCGGCCGGCGAGATGGTCGAGGACGGCGGGGAGGTGCGGGCTCCCGCTCTCCTCCGACCCTTCGGCCACCAGCACGCAACGACCATGCCGGACACCGGCGGCAGCCAGGGACTCGAGGGCCACCAGGGCGGACGGGAGGGCGTACCCGTCGTCGGCCACTCCCCTGGCGTAGAGCCGGTCGCCCTCCAGCGACGGCGACCAGGCAGCGCGGCCTCCTGTCCAGCCGTCGAACGGAGGCTGCTTGTCGTAGTGGCCGTAGACGAGCAGGCTCCCTTCGACGCCGCCATCGCTGGGTGGGACCTCGACGACCACGGTCGGTGTCAGGCCGGGCAACCGCACCACATCCACGGTCAGGCCAGGGATCGACCGGTGGGACGCCCAGGTGGCCAGGAGGCCGGCCGCCGCCTCGATGTGGCCGGTCGCCTCCCAGTCCGGGTCGAATCCGGGCGAGACGTCCGGGACGCGGGCGAACGCCTCGAGGAAGGGGAGCACGTCCCGCCGCCAACGGCGCGCGACCTCGGCCGGGAATCGGTCGGGCACGTCCGGGTCGATCGGAGGGGGGCCGGGCACGGCGGCATCGTACCGTTGCCCCGTTCGCCCCGTCCGTCCTGACGGACCATGATGGTGAGGTTGGTCCTGACGGACCATGACGGTGAGGTCAGCCGAGCAGCCAGGAGGAGGGGGCCACCCGTGGACGACATCGACGTGGTACACCGCATCAACGAGCTCGCCGACGAGGAGCACCGTCTCGAGCAGGCCCACGCCGGCACCCCGCTGGATGCCGACGAGCTGGCGCGACTGCGATCGGTCGAGGTCGCCCTCGACCAGTGCTGGGACCTCCTGCGCCAGCGACGCGCCCGCCGCGCCGCCGGAGGCGACCCGGAGGATGCCGAGCTTCGCTCCGAAAGCACGGTGGAGGGCTACCAGCAGTGAGCCGACGCCGCGGTAGGAGCCTCCCGTGACGGACCGGTTGACCCCCGCCGTCTTCATCGGCCACGGCAGCCCGATGAACACGCTCGACCACAACCGGTATACGGATGCCTGGGAACAGTTCGGTGCCGCCGTCGGCCGTCCCCGGGCCATCCTCGTCATCTCCGCCCACTGGTACACGAACGCCACCATGGTGACGGCGATGCCCCGTCCGCGCACCATCCACGACTTCTTCGGCTTCCCCGAGGAGCTCTTCGCGTTCGACTACCCCGCACCGGGCGCGCCCGACGTCGCCGCGCTCGTCGCCGACGTGGTCCGACCCCGCTGGGTCGGTCTCGACCTCGACAGTTGGGGCCTGGACCACGGCACGTGGTCCGTGCTCGCCCACATGTTCCCCCGGGCGGACGTCCCGGTGGTGCAGCTCTCGGTCAACGCGCTCGAGCCCCTCACTTACCACCTCGACCTCGGCGCCCGCCTGGCCCCGCTGCGGGAGCAAGGGGTCCTCATCGTCTCGAGCGGCAACGTCGTCCACAACCTCCGCCAGATCTCCTGGGACGATCCAACCGGTGGGTTCGACTGGGCGCACCGGTTCGACGAGGCGGCCAGGGCGGTGATGACGGATGAACCGGGGGACGTCCTCGCACTCGTGCAGCACGGGGACTACCCCCGCGCCGTCCCGACACCCGACCATTTCATCCCGCTCCTCCATCTGGCGGGCCTGGCCACCGCCTCCGGTACCACACCCGAAGTGGTCGTCGACGGCTACGCCTTCGGGTCCTTGTCGATGACCTGCTTCTCCCTCGGGGCCGCAGACCTCGCCGAAGGCGGACGCGGCGTCTGGTGACGCCGGGCATCCCCGGGACCCTGCGCGCGCACCGACCCCGAGGCGTGAGCGGCGAACGACGGGTCGTCCTGTCCACGGGCCCCGGTACCCGCCGGTCGGAGGCGATAGAGGTCTTCGCCCGCGTCAGGTACGACGAGGGTGTCGGGGTCCGCGGCCCACGCGGATGGATCGATGCCGGCCGGGTCGAGATAGTCGAGGTTGACCGAACGGACGACGTCTTCCGGGATCCCGGTGGCGAGGGTGACGGTGACCCGCCGCCGTTCGCCGCTCTCCGGATCGTAGGTGCCGGCGCCGCTCAGGTGGGTCGAGTGCGCCAGGTCGCCCCAGTGGTAGTGCTCGAAACGATCCCATTGGGCGACGAAGTAATCGCGGCAGTGGTAGCCGATCTCGGCGATGGCGGGGTGGGTGGCGGCGATCTCGGTGATGTGGGGGGCGTAGACGACGACCTGGCCGCCGTCGGCGACGACCGGCTCGACCTTGTAGAAGCCCTTGGCTCCGGTCCACAGGTCGTCGTAGCGTTCGGGGACGACCGAAAGGACCCGGCGCACCGGGGTGCGGAGTGATCGGATGTGGGATCGGGCCGAAACCTCGGCGGCGGCTTGCCAGGCCGCTTCCGGATCCCCGAAGGCGGCCGAGTGGAGCGAGCCGGTGCCCGGGACCGTGACCACGCAGAGCGCCAGGCGCTCGCCGGGCACCATCGACGCGGCCTCGTCGATGAGGGACCGCACCGGGGTGGCGCCGAGGGTGCCGATGATCCGGGCGCTGGTCAGGAGGGCTCCCAACCAGTGCGAGAGGTCGATGACCTCCTGCCCGGACACCCCGGGGAACAGGTACTTGTTCCCTCCCGAGAAGCCGACCACCTCGTGGGGGAACACCGGGCCCACGATGAGGGTGACGTCGTGCTCGACGACGGCACGGTTGACCCGCACCGGCAGCGCTTCGCGCAGCATCCCCCCGGACAGCTCGGCGATGCGCCCAGCGGGGATCGTGCCGAGCCTGACGAAGACGGCGGGGTCCCACCAGGCGTGGTCGAGGACCTCCATGCCGGGATAGCGCACGTCCACACCTCCGGCTCCGTACCCGAGATGGGCGGCACGGGCCGCATCGCCCATGGGCGCGTGGGTCCCGAGCGCGACCAGCACCGTGAGCCGGGACACCCTCGTCCGGAGGGCGGAATGGACCGCCCCGAGCAGGAGAGGCAGCGGGCAGCTGCGCGTCCCGTCGGGCACCAGGACGCATACGCTGCGCCCGTCGAGTGGAACGACGGCGAGCTGTTCGGCGACGAACCGGCCGACCTCGCCGTCGGTGAGGACCTGCTTCGGACCGCCGACGACAGCTGCTCCACCCGTCGCCCACCGGACCACTCCACGGTGCACCATGTCCGACCCCCGGACGTTCGCGACCTCCCGCTCGATTGCGGTGCGGGATGCTGCCGACGACTATAGGAGCATGGCCGCTGCCTCCTCCCGTCTGGAGCTGCACCCCGACCGCCTGCTCCCGGGCGATCCGCAGCAGCGGGCGGTCGCCCGGCGGCTGTACGCGACGGTGAGGGACCTGCCGGTGCTCTCGCCGCACGGGCACGTCGACCCCGCGCTGCTGCTCACCGACCGGCCGTTCTCCGACCCGACCGCCTTGTTCGTCACTCCGGACCACTATGTGACCCGGCTGCTCCATGCCGACGGGATCGGTCTCGAAGAGCTGGGGGTCGGCGAGGAGGCCCTCTCGGAGGCGGCGGCGCGGCGAGCGTGGCGGAACCTGTGCGAGCGCTGGCCGGTCTTCGCCGGGACTCCGGTCCGCTATTGGCTCGAGGAGGAGCTGGCGGGCGTCTTCGGTGTCGACCTCCGGCCATCGGCCGAGACGGCCGACACCATCTACGACAAGGTGGCCGCCCGCCTCGGGGAGGAGGCGTACCGTCCCCGGGCGTTGTACCACCGGTTCAACATCCAGGCGCTCTCCACCACGGCGGACCCGTGCGACGACCTGTCGGTCCATGCCTCGCTGGCCGCCGACCCGACGTGGACAGGCCGGGTCATCCCGACGTTCCGGCCCGATCGTTACCTCGAGGTCGGCCGGCCCGACTGGCCGGACGCGGTCCGGCTCCTCGGAGCGGTCTCCGGGATCGACACCGGCGACTACCGCGGGTACGTCGGTGCGCTGGAGCAGCGCCGCCGGCACTTCGTCGACCACGGGGCCACCTCGGCCGACCACAGCCATCCCGACGCGCGCACCGACCCACTGGGTACCGGCGACGCGACGCGGATCTACCGGGCCGCGCTCGACGGCCAGGTGCGCGAGGTGGAGGCCACCGCCTTCCGGCGTCACATGCTGTTGGAGATGGCCCGGATGTCGTGCGAAGACGGCCTGGTCATGACCCTCCATCCCGGCGTGCGCCGCGGCCACCACCGACCGACGGAGGACCGCTTCGGACCCGACACGGGCGGCGACGTCCCCGTCCGCATCGAGCTCACCGACGCCCTGCGCCCGCTGCTGGAGCGCTTCGGCACCGTCGCAGAGTTCCACCTCGTCGTCTTCACCGTTGACGAGTCCGTCTGGTCGCGCGAGCTTGCGCCGCTCGCCGGCTTCTACCCGTCGGTGTACATCGGTGCACCGTGGTGGTTCCTCGACGCGCCCGACGCCATCCGTCGCTTCCGGGACGCGGTGACCGAGACGGCGGGGTTCTCCCGGACGTCGGGGTTCGTGGACGACACACGGGCGTTCTGCTCGATCCCCGCCCGCCACGACATGTCGCGGCGCGTCGATGCAGGGGTACTCGCGGCGATGGTGGTCGACCATCGCCTGGACGAGGACGAGGCGGCGGACATCGCCGCCGACCTGGTGACCGGTCGGCCCGCACACGTGTTCAAGTTGTGACCGGCCGCAGGCTGTCACGCTCCGCAGGTGACGGGCGGGCCGCGGCGCCGGTACGCCTGGTGCATCTCGGGCTCGGCAACTTCTTCCGGGCCCATCAGGCCTGGTACACCGACCGCGCCGGGGATGCCGGCGAGTGGGGATACGCGGCCTCTGCAGGTCGGGGCTCCGAGCTCGCCCGGCTCCTCGAGCGCCAGGACGGCCTCTACACCCTGGTGGTGCGCGCCGCCGACGGCGATGCGCTGGAGGTGGTGAGCAGCCTGAGCCTGGTTCGCTCTGGCAGCGACCACACCGGATGGCTGGCGTCACTCGCCTCGCCCCGGGTCGCGGCGTTGACGGTCACCGTGACCGAGGCCGGCTACTGCCGCGGCTCCGGCGGTGGGCTCGACGCCGGCCGCCCGGACGTCGCTGCCGACATCGGCGTGCTCCGCGACGACCCGACGGCGCCGGTCGTGACGCCACCGGCCCGCATCGTGGCCGGTCTGGCTGCGCGGCGGCGAGCCGATGCCGGGCCACTGGCGATCATCCCCTGCGACAACGTGCCCCGCAACGGGGAGGTCGCCGGCCGGGTGGTCGCCGAGCTGGCCGCGTTGGTCGATCCGGCCCTGGCGGCGTGGATCACCGACTCGGTCGCGATGGTCACCACGGTGGTCGACCGGATCACTCCCCGCCCCGGTCCCGAGGGTGCCGGGGCGGCGCTGCAGGCGATCGGCTATCGCGACGAAGCGGCGGTGGTCACCGAGCCGTACACCGAGTGGGTGCTCTCAGGATCGTTCCCCGCCGGGCGGCCCCGCTGGGAGGACGCCGGGGCGGTCTTCGCCGATGACGTCACGTCCTATGAGCACCGGAAGCTCTGGATGCTCAACGGCGCCCACTCGCTCCTCGCCTACGCCGGCTCGCTCCGGGGGCACCGGACCGTCGCCGACGCCGTCGCCGACGACAGCTGCCGGGAGTGGGTCGAGGAGTGGTGGACGGACGCAGTCCGCCATCTCGATCAGCCCGCCCCCGTGCTCGACGGGTACCGGGCTGCCCTGCTCGGACGGCTCGCCAACCCGAGGTTGCGGGACCAGCTGGTCCGCATCGCCGAGGACGGCTCGCAGAAGCTGCCGATCCGCGTGCTGCCGGTCCTGCGGGCCGAGCGCCATGCCGGCCGGCTCCCGACCGGCGCCACCCGGATCCTCGCCGCCTGGATCTGCCATCTGCGCGGTGCCGGAGCACCGGTCCACGACGTCCGGGCTTCCGAGGTCCTCACCGCCGCCTCGGGCCCTCTCGACCGGGCGGTGCCGGAGGTCCTCGCGCTCCTCGATCCCGCGACCGGGGACGATCCGTCCGTGGTGACCGCGGTCACCGCCCAGTGCCGGGAACTGGCACGGACGGACCGGCGGTGACCGTCGCGACGCCTGGCCAGGTGGTCATCGGCCTCGATGTCGGCACCACGGGAGTCAAGGCCGTCGCCTTCGGGCTGGGCTCACCCTGGCGGTCCGTGTCGATCGAGGAGTACCCGCTGCTGCGACCGGAGCCGCACCAGGCGGTCCAGGACCCGGCGGCCGTCCTGTCCGCCGTGACCCGCGCGCTGGCCGACTGCGTGGACGCCGTCGCCTCCACCGGCGCCCAGGTGCTCGGAGTGGCGCTCAGCGCGGCGATGCACGGCTTGATGGCCCTCGACGCCGAGCGCCGCCCCATCACCCCCCTGGTGAGCTGGGCCGATGGGCGGGCCGGCCCCGAAGCCCTCGAGCTGCAGCACTCCGGACGGGCGGCCGACCTGCAGGAGTCGACCGGCACCCCCGTCCATCCGATGGCGCCCCTTTCCAAGCTGACGTGGTTCGCCCGGCACGATCCCGGGACCTGGGCGAGGGCCCGGTGGTGGGTCGGCCTGAAGGAGTACCTCCTGCTGGCGCTCACCGGCACGCTCGCCACCGAGCTGTCCTCGGCTTCGGGCACCGGGCTGCTCGACGTGTGGACCGAGACGTGGAGCCCCCTCGCGCTCGCCGCCTGCGGTGTGGACCGGGAGCGGTTGGCGCACATCCTCCCGACCACCGCGGTGCTGCCCCTGACGCGAGATGCAGCATCCCGGGTCGGTCTGCCGGCCGGGACCCCGGTGGCGGTGGGTGCGGCAGACGGTCCCCTCGCCAACCTGGGGACCGGCGCCGTCACCCCCGGAGTCGCCGGACTGTCACTCGGCACGAGCGCGGCGGTTCGCCTTGCGGTCGACGGTCCGCATCCCGACCGGAGCGGAACCCTGTTCTGCTACGCGCTGGCCGACCCGCTGTGGGTGGTCGGTGCCGCCGTCTCGAACGGGGCCGAGGCTGTGCGCTGGGCGGGACGGACCTTCGTCCCCAATGTCGAGGCCCACACCGATCTCGACACCGCCACGCTCGAGCTGGCCTCGACGGTCGCCCCGGGCAGCGACGGATTGGTGATGCTTCCGTTCCTGCTGGCCGAGCGCGCACCCCTGTGGGATCCCGATCTGGCCGGCGCCTACCTCGGTCTCCGGCACGACCACACCCGGGCCCACCTGGTGCGCGCCGCCGTCGAGGGTGTGTGCCTGCAGGTGCGCCTGATCGTCGACCGCCTCGACACGGTGTTCCCCGTCAGCGCCGTCCGGGCGACCGGCGGCGCCTTCCGTGCACCGCTGTGGCGTGACCTGATGGCGGCAGCGCTCGACCGGCCGCTCTCCCTGGTCGGCGAAGCGGAAGGGACGGCGCTCGGGGCCGCCGCGCTCGGGCTGGTCGCCTTCGGGCAGACCCCGAGCCTGGGGGACGCGTTGGCGACGCTGACGAGGTCCGACGACCGTGGGCTCGCCCCGGTCGAACCCTCGGACGAGCTGGTGGACGCCTTCACACACCTGCGGTCCCGCCTTCCCCGTCTGCTCGCCTCCCTCAATCGGGTGGCCGATCCCGACCCGGGCTGAGGAGAGAAACGGGGCGGCAACCGCGTCGAGACCGGAGCCACGCACAGGCGAAGTCCACGGGGTCCAGGCCGGACCGAGGCGACGGACCGGCAAGCTTCCCCCGGGACGCCCGGGATCATCGCCGCCATCAAGACGGGAACCACCCCCCCGGCGCGGGTGCCTCGTCCGGCAGCCAGCTGCCGTGGCAGCCGAACGGAGACCGGGACGGCGGATGACGGGCAGCGACCGGGTTGCCGGCGGAGTCCCGGGCGGAGAGGATCATCACGTCGCTCTGGCCGGTGGAGGCGTCGTAGACGTACGTGAGGACCCATCCGTCGTCCTCTGTCACGTCGGGGATCCGAGGGACGAACACCGGCTCGAGGCCGACCCGGCTCATGACCACCTCGCGCACACGGCCCGAGACGGGATCGATCCTCCTGCGGACGGGTGTGGACGGACCCCCGTCGGGCCCGAGGGGGTCGGTGGCGAACACCTCCTGAAGCCGGACCACGTCGCAGGCGACCACTCCGGCGTCGGCGGAGGTGTTGCGCATATGGAATATGTCGCAGGGCTCCTCCTCGCACCAGACGACCCGCGTGGCGGCCCGGGGAAGGGGGCCGATCCGGACGGGACACCCCGAGTTCCAGCCGCAGGGGAACGACGCTCCGGCCACCACCCGCTCGGGGTCGAAAGTGACCGGGAGGCCGAGGCGCACGCATCGGTACCGGTGAGGGCCATGGCGCACACCATCGGGCCGCCGGCCACCGGCACCTCGACGATCGTCCGCACCGTGCCGTCAGGGCCGATCACCACGTCCTGCAGGTGGTCCCACAGCCAGTAGAAGGCCACTGCATGGAGCTCGCCGGTCATCGGGTTCGGGCCGATGCGCAGTAGCCGGCCCTCGAGCCCCCCGGGGAAGGATCTTTCGACGGGTAGGGCGAGGCGACGCGACTCCTCGGCGACCGGAGCGAAATTGCCCACCGGGAGGCGTTCCGGCCGGCGGCCCTGGACGTCCGTGCCTCCGGGAGAGCTCGGGTGGTCACGGTCGCCTTCCCCCAGATCCCTCTGGGCGGCTCTCGACGGTGACCGACCGGCGGCAACGAGACGGTCGGTCGGATCCGGCGGCCGTCGGAAATCCCCAGGTGCACAGCAGGCCGAACGCCACGTCGCCCACCTCGTCGATCGACGCGGCGACATTCGTGGGCTCGAGAACCCCGTCCTGCCACAGCTGGGTCATGCCGTGGACGGTGCCCGACGGCGAATCGGCCGGCAGCCCGGTTTCGAGGTCCTCCCGCCAGCCCTGGTGCTGGCACGCCTCGACCAGACGAATGGGGCCGGAGAAGCAGGCGCCCGCGGTCTCGGCGAGGGGCGGGGCGGGGCGGGGCGGGGCGGGGCGGGGCGGGGCGGGGCGGGGCGGAGAAGTCGACCAGGTCCGTCCGCCACACGAGGCCGAACACTCCGGGGACACGAACGCGAACGACATGCAGCCGCGACCCGAAACGGCGAGCCGAAGATGGGGATGGTCGGCCGCGGAAACGGTGGCGACGGACTCCAATGAGGCTTCGGACCCCTGGAAGTCGTCGGCGGCCACCTCGTCCAACAGCGCTACGAGGCTCGGGAAGTACTGGGCTGGTGCCCCGAGTGACACTCCCGCTCGCCTGGCGATGGCACGGAGGGTCGTCTTCTCGGGACCGCCCTCGCCGAGCAACCTGACGGCCGCGTCGAGGAGGCGCTGGCGGAGCCCCGACCCTGGATCACTGCTCATGTTGACGGTGCCTGCCGACGGGGTAGGCACCGTCAACAGCACCCCACCGGGCGCCACCGCGCGCAGAGGGGGCCATGGCACCGGCCGCGCGGCAGAAGGCGGCGACCCGTTCCTCGCCCGACACGCGGTGGCAACGGCTCAAGGGCGGCAGCGCCCGCACCGACGCAGTGGGCGGGCAGGTTCAAGCCGTCGGTGGGTCGACCCTGGCGGAGCGGGCGGCGCCGAAGACCGCAACGCCTGCGAGCCAGGTCCGGTCGAGATCCGACCCGTCGAGGAACCGCCGGTCGAGCTCGAGGAGGAGCGTCCCGTGGGCGAAGGACCACAGCGCCTGAGCCAGTGAGGGCTCTCCCATCACCAGGAAGAACGGCTCACCGGCCCATGCCTCGAGACCGGGGAGCAGTCCGGCTCTGGGAAATGAGCCGGAAGTGATCATCCGGTAGAGCTCGCGGTTGGCCCGCCCCACGGTTCGATAGACGCCGAGCAGGTCGCCGACCGGATCACTGGTCGCACCTGCCACCGCAGCGTGCAGAGCCTGTCCGATCTCGTCGAGACCGATCTCCGCCAGCGCCAGTTCGAGTGCTGATCGTCCTTGGAGGTGCTTGTACAGCGACGGCGCCCGGATCGCCAGCTCGTCGGCCAGCCGTCGCATTGTCAGTCCCTCGCTGCCGGTCGCTTCGAGCAACACGCGCGCCGTGTCGACGATCTGGCGTGCCCGAGGGGTGCGTTCCCGGAGCGTCGGTCGAGGCGAGGCAGCAGAAGCGCCAGAGGTCACGACGCAGCTTGGAGCACGAACACCGGATGGTCGGGCCCTGCTGCCCTCAGCTCGTCGTCCGAGGCGTCGGCGGAAATCCCGTCGAAGAACACACCGACCTCTGCTCGCCACCGCCTCAGGTAGGCACGGAGCACCGGGGGCTTCTCGTCGTCGGTCAACTCGACGGCCAGCCAGTGCTGGCGGGTGCGGCCGAGGAGCAGGTCGAGTCGTCCATCGGCGGCCCGCACGTTGCGGACCCACTCGCCGGTACCCCGCGCCGAGACGAGGTACTGGTGGTCCTCGAGTGACAACAGGTTCACGGGCACACGTCGCGGTTCCCCCGAGGTCCGCCCGGTCACCTCGAGCACCCGGCTGCCCCAGACGCTGATCCCGGTTCGCGTCAGCGCGGTGACCGCCTTGTTGACGATGTGCTGCGTGAACCAGCCGGGCTTGCGGTACTGCGCGGGACGCGAGTGTTGCACCATGATCTCCTTCTCGATGGAGGCTAACATTGTTAGCCCCACAATAGCTAATCCCGTTAGCCGCGTCAACCGTTGAGGAGAGCTTGTCGGTGCCGAGAACGTCATTCACGGACCGTGAGCTGCACTTTGACAGGGTGCAGCGAGCATCGCCCGATGGCTCCCTCGTTCCTGTATCGGGCGTTCTGCCGGGTGCTGCAGCTGATCCGCCTCATCTCTCGCAGAGGCACGGACCTCGCCATCGAGGTCGTCGTGCTGCGCCACGAGGTGGCGGTCCTGCAACTATGGCTCGTTCAGTGTCCCCGAACTGCTGGACGCACGTGGATCCAGGCTCACGGCCAGCAAGTCTGCACCGCGCACCTTCAAGAGAGCCGCCGCCGCCCCGGCGCGGCGCTGAGTAGGGCAACTGCACACGCATGCCCGGTGCATGCGTGTGCAAGGCTTCGCCCGACCCGGCCTCGAACGCGAAACCGCAGCATGCAGGCCACACGCGCTCGCGCCACCCTGCACATGCTGCATACGCAAGGGCTGAGCAGGTCCCCACAAACTGTCCCCAGAAACACAGAAGCCGCAGACCAAACATGCTGGTCAGCGTCCTGTGCATACGCAACGAGGCGCGAGCAACACCCGTACTTGGTGGCTGGGGTTCTAGACCATCGCACGACCATCGGGTGATGAACCCGAAGACGGCGCTGGTCACGGGCCTTGCCCTATGCAGCCGCTTGGGCACGTGCCTCACTCAACGCAATGACCGAGACATCAAACCTCCCGAGCAACCCCGCCGCGGCGCGAGGTATCGGCTCCCCGTCAACCCGCTTGCGGGAGCACCTCGAAGTAGCCGCCGTCGAGCGACCGGAGCACGCCGAAGTGCCGGCGGTCCAGACTGGCGATCTTCCGCGTCCGATACCGCTCAGCCAAGACCACGATCGATGCGTCGGCCACGCCGATCTGCTGATCTCGGTAGCTGGCGATGACCCCTCGTGCGCGTCGGAGCCCGTCCTCGGCGAAAGCTGCCAAGTCCCACGCCCCGCCGGCCAGCTCGTCGAGCACGGCCAGCTCGTCGTCCACCCCGTGTCGGGTGGCGACGAGGTAGTCAAGCTCGGCCACGACGTACGGCGAGACGACCAGGACATCGGCCGCGGCAAGCACCTCCGACACCGCCGTATGGTCGGGCTCTGAGGCGTCGAAGAACGCCAGCAAGGCGCTGGTGTCCACGATGACCGGCGGCACCGTTCAGCGGTCCCCGAAGCCGACGAGCATCTCTTCGGCCTGGCGGGCGATCGGCTGCCCGCTGGAATACAGCCCACCGCGAGGGCGAGGGCGAACACCGCCGACCGACACTCGGATCGACTCGCGGATGATCTCTGCCTCAGACACCCCGCGCTCTGCAGCAGCCCGTTTGACCGCCACCTTCAGGTCCTCCGGCAGATACAGAGTCGTTTTCTCCATAACTGTATAGTACCACCGGTGGCGCTGGCGGACGGGCCAGAGTCGGCACATGGAGGTGTCGGTGCCGAGAACGTCATCCATCGGCTTCGAGCTGGACTTTGACGTCGGCGGGCTCCTACAGCGAGCATCCGGCAGCGACCCTCTCGTTCCCCTACCGAGCGTTCTGCCGTGCCCTCCAGCTCATCCGACCCATCTACCGCGGTGACACCGATCTCGCCGTGGAGGTCGTCATGCTCCGACACGAGGTGGCGGTCCTGCGACGCCAGGTCTACCGACCGGCGCTTCAGCCTGCGGACCGGGCGGTGCTGTCGGGACTGGCACGAATGCTCCCCCGCCGACGACTCGGACGCTTTTTCGTCCAGCCAGCAACCCTGCTGTGTTGGCACCGCGACCTCGTCGCCGAGCACTGGACCAACTCGCGGAGCGAGCCCGGTCGGCCGGCCATTCCGACGGGCACCACCACGCCTGTCCTGCGGTTGGCAATGGAGACCCCCGACTGGGGCTACCGCCGCATCCATGGTGAGCTCGCCACCATCGGCGTTGTCATCGCCCCTTCGAGCGTCTGGGAGTTCCTGAAGCGTCACGGCGTCGACCCGTCGCCGCAGCGATGTGGACCGACCTGGGCGGAGTTCCTTGCCGCACAGTCGAAAGGGCTGATGGCACGCGACATCCAATGCCGACGTCGGCATTGCAGATCGGTCACCCACAGCTGGTTCGGCGCGGTGGCCGTGAAGTTCCGCTGGACCAGGTCCGGTGAACGAGGTGCCGTGTCGTCCCGTCGGGTGGTGATCACCCGCCGACACCGCTTGATGCCCCGGATGCCGGCTTGCCGCATGTGCCGAGCCATCTGGTCCCGGCCGATGTCGTGTCCGGCCCGGCGTGCCGCCTTCCAGAGCTTCTTCGCCCCGTAGACGGAATAGTTGGCCTTCCAGAGTGCAAGCAGGACCGGCAGGAGGACGGCGTCCCGGACGGCACGGGCCGAGAGTCGCCGGGACCTGGCTGCGTAGTAGGTGCTCGGGGCCACCTGCAGTTCCCTGCAGATGGGCTCGACCCCGAGCTCCTCCCGATTCTCGTCGATGAAGGAGATGATCACTTCCACGGGCGGTCGAGCTCCGCCTGGGCGAAATACGCCGACGCCCGGCGCAGGACCTCGTTCGAGCGCTTCAGGTCCTTGTTCTCCTGCTCCAGCTTCTTGATCCGCTCGGCATCGGCCGTCGTGGTCCCGCCGATCCGGCCCTCGTCGATGTCGGCCTGGCGGACCCAGTTGCGCACCGACTCGATGCCGTAGCCGAGCTGGGCGGCGACCCGCTTGACGGTGCCGTGATCTGTCCCGAGCTCGGCCCGGAGCTGACGCACGAGGCGAACGGCCTGGGCCTTCTCCTCGGGCGTGTAGCGCCGAGCGGTCGGCTTCCTACGTGATTGTTCCTCTGGCATGACTCCATCCTCATTTCCAAGGTCTGGAGCCTCCGCGGATACCAGGGCGAACCATAGGGCACTGCCCTACTCAATCGGGACGGTGGTGCTCAGGGAGCTCCCGAGAAACGCTGCGCGCCAGCCGCTACGCGCTCTTGAGATATTGGCGCAGCGCTCTGCGGATGAGCTCGGACACCGTGACGCCCTCGGTCTGTGCCCGCCGAGCGACTTCGTCGCGAAGCTCGGGTTCTAGCCGCACCGACTCCACCGACTTGGCAGCGCCACCGAGCGGAGGCCGGCCAGGTCCCCGACGACGTCCCTTCAGCTGACCAGGCTCGTAGCCGCGCTCGGCTTCC
>JAJYYG010000074.1 GCA_021801235.1 Actinomycetes bacterium | reverse complement strand
CGGTGCTGCCGGTCGCGCCCGGGGCGGGCGCGGTGCTGCCGGTCGCGCCCGGGGCGGGCGCGGTGCCCTCAGCCCGCACGGCCGACCACGGCTGGCCCCGCCTGCGTGCGCCGGTGCCGCTCCCACAGCAGCCAGGCCACAGCGGCCACGAGCAACGGGGCGGTCACGAAGTAGGAGGCCCCGCCGAGCATCGGCGCCCCGCCGGGGCCGACGACCAGCATCGCCAGCCCGGCCACCGCCGCCAGGGCGCCCGAGCGCTGGGCGGGCGTGGCGGCGAGGAGCGCCAGCCCCCACATCAGGTACCACGGCCACAAGGTGGGGCTGAGGACCGCCACCAGGCCGAGCGCCAGGCCCAACGCCCGGACCACCCCGACCCGGCCGGTGTTGGCGAGCAGCCACAGCGCGCCGGCGACCGCGGCCAGGGTGCATGCCCACTGCACCACGGAGACCGTGCCGTGCAGCCCCACCGGGACCCCGAGGCCGTGGAGGACGGCGTGGAGGAACGTGCCGAGCGCCACGGACGGGGTCGTCAGCACGCGGAGCTCGG
Organism: Actinomycetes bacterium; assembly: GCA_021801235.1. Classification (GTDB taxonomy): domain Bacteria; phylum Actinomycetota; class Acidimicrobiia; order Acidimicrobiales; family RAAP-2; genus DASZIT01. Next base: position 61,731 of record JAJYYG010000074.1, on the reverse strand, counting down.
TGGGTACGCGGAGCGCGGCCGGACCCAGCCACGACCACCCCCACCCAGCGGCCACGGTCACCCCGACCACCACCAGGGCCGGCACCACCACGGCGTCGCGCACCACGCGCCACCGGCCGGAGGGGTCCGTGGCGGCGCGGAACCGGTCGACGCCGAGGAAGACGACGGCGGCGGCGGCGGGGAGCTTGATGGTGGCGGCCAGGGCGCACAACGCCAGCCCGACCGCCAGGCGACCTTCGAGCGCGACCGCCACCCCGGCCAGCATGAGACCGACCATGAGCGCGTCGTTGTGCCCGGAGGCGACGAAGCTGAAGAGGGCGAGCGGGCTGAGGACGCCCAGCCAGAGCGCCATCCCCGGGTCGGCCCCGAGCCGGCGGGCCAGGGGGGGGAGGGAGACCATCGCCAGCACCAGCCCGACCACCTCCAGCAGGCGGAAGGCGAGCACCTGCACCACGAGCACCGTCCCGGAGACGGCGGCCGCGAGTTGGGTGGCACTCACGAACAGCGGGCCGTAGGGCGAGGCGGTGTGGCGCCAGACCTCGGCGATGGAGGCGAGGACCGGGCCGTTTCCGAGGGCGGCGGGCGCCACCGAGTACGGGTCGAGCCCCCGGTGGGCGAGGAGCCCCTGGCCGATGTAGCTGTAGATGTCGCGGCTGAAGATCGGGGGGCCGAGGAGCAGGGGGATCCCCCAGAGCGCCAGGACGACCCACGCCCGGGGCACCGAGAGCGCGCCGGCCCTCCCGGCCCTCCCGACCCCGGCCCAGCCGACGACCAGTAGGGCGACCGAGAGGTAGAAGGCCAGCTTGGCCGGGGTGGAGACCCCGCCGGGGAGGTGGAACCACCACTGCACCCCCGCCGGGCGCGTCACCGCTCCCACCCGGGTCCCGACCAGGGCCAGCCCGACCGCCCCGGCCGTCCCTGCGGCCATCCAGGGCACCGTCGGGACCGGCGCCGTGGCCGTGCGAGATCCGTGTACGGCGGTGGGCACTCCCACGTTGCTCCTTAGCGATCCGTCCCCACCTGACGACGGGTTGCGGCGAACGATGTTCCGTCAGACGCTAATGCCTCGGGATGGCGGCCCGGGGTCACCGGAGGCGGGCTCCGGGCGTCGCCGTGCCGGAGGCGGTCCCCGGGACCGGCCGCCCCCGGAGGGATCAGCGCGCCGCGGTCTGCGTGTCTCTCGTGTGCGTGCCCGCGGAGGCGACCGCGTCCGCCCCGGGCAGCCGCCTCCGTCGCTCGGCCGCCACCCAGATCCCGAGAGCGGCGGCACCGGCCAGCACCAGCGAGTTGGAGGTGAGGTCGGTGAACGGCGAGAGGTGGACCCAGAGGTAGGGGGCGGCCACGGCCGCGGCCAGGAGGACCAGGAGCGCGACGGCGGGGCCCCGCTGGGTCGGCCAGAGGCGCACGGCCACGATGGGCACCATCACGAGCCACGACCAGTGATGGGTCCACGACACGGGGCTGATCAGCAGACCGGTCAGGGCGAGGGCGAGCACCGCCTCGACGGTGGCACGCCGGTCGAGGAGCCACCGGGTGAGCAGCGCGCCACCGGCCAGGGTGACCATCGAGCACAGCAGCCACACGGCCGTGCCGGTGGTCCCGGCGTCGAACGGGGGGCGGTGGACCATCCCGTTCCACGACTGGTTGCTCACCACGCCGAGTGCCCCGGTCCGGCCGGCGTCGAAGGCCTCGTGGAACCAGTACCGGTCCGATCCGGACGGTAGCACCGCCCATCCGACGGCGGTGGCGGCGACGAAGGCACCGACCCCGCGGGCGAGCGACCGCCAGTCGCGCACCACGAGGAAGGTGACGAGGAACACGAGCGGGGTGAGCTTGATCGCCCCCGCCACCCCGACCAGCAGACCGCGCCAGGGCGCCTCGGCCCGGGTGAGGTCGACGACCACCAGCAGCATCAGGATCGTGTTGATCTGGCCGTAGTCGAAGTTGCTGCGCGCCGGTTCGAGGGCCAGCGACGCGACCCCGCCGAGCAGGGCCGCCAGCGCCCAGGCCCGACCGCTCGCCAGGGTGGACCCGGTGCGGAGCATCAGGAAGATGGCCACGACGAAGGCACCCGCGGTAAGGAACCACCAGAGCGTCTCGACGAGGCCGAGCCGGCCGAAGCTCAGCGCGCTGACCGCCAGGAGCGCGAACGGGGGGTAGGTGAAGGGAAGGTGATTGGACGTGAAGTCCTCGCTGTACGGGGCGCCGCCGTGGCGGAGCGACTGCCCCGCCGCCCGGTAGACCCGGAGGTCGAGGTGCCACGAGGCGCCGAAGTGGAACATGACCGCGCCGGACGCCACCCAGGCCAGGACCGCCGCGACCGCGAGAGCGGCGGTCGGGGTGGAACGGAGGCGCGCCGCCACGCTCAAACGACGGGCGCCTGGGCGACCACGGTGACGAGGGGTGGCAGGACGACCGGGTCGTCCCCGGGGTCCACCCCGGTGAGGAAGGCCAGGTACTCGGCCACCGGTCCGCCCCCGGCGCCCGCCTGCGACTCCGCCCAGGCGTCGACCACGACCAGCCCGGCGTCCCGCACCAGGGCCGGCAGCACGGCGCCGATGTCGGGGTGGACGGCGCCGGGCATCGACAGCGGGACTCCCCCCACCCGTCCCGCCGAGGTGACCGGCTCCTGGACGACCACCCATCCGCCGGGGCGCACTGCGGCGGCCATGCGAGCCAGCACGGCCGACGGCTCGACGACGTGGAGGAGGAGGAACCGGCAGAAGGCGAGGTCGACGGGCTCGGGGAGCCGCAGGTCCTCCCCGGCCTGCGTGATGGCGATGACCTGGCTGTGGGCCGCGGCCGCGGCCGCCACCTCGTCGCGGGCCAGCGGGTCGCTGTCGACCGCGTAGACCCTGCCGTCGCGCCCGACGATCTCGGCCAGTGCCACCGAGACATCGCCCCCTCCGGCCCCCACGTCGACGCAGGTCCATCCCGGTTCGATGCCCAGCCGGTCGAGGGCGGTGGCCAGCGGCCGCCGGTAGACGTCGTCCCGCAGCCCCCGCATCTCCATGCGGCCACGCTACCGGCCGGGAACCTGGAGGCGCTGAAGGCGGGTCGGGAAGGCCGCCGTCCCGGGCGGGTAGCCTCGTCCTGTGAAGGTGACCATGATCTTGTGCGATTCGGCCCAGGTGGCCGACGGGAAGCTGTACATCCTCGGGGGAGGGTGGAGCATGACGGGGCCGGACCCGGTGCCGTCCGCCATCGCCCTGAAGATCGACGTCGGTTGGCACGAGGCCGAGGCCCCGCACCACTGGGAGCTCTTCCTCGAGGACGCCGACGGGAGGCCGGTGCTGGTGGAGACGCCGGAAGGGGACCACCCGATCGAGGTCCGGGGCGAGTTCACCGTGGGGAGGCCGCCGGGGATCCCCGAGGGGTCGCCGATCGACGTGGCCCTGGCGGTCAACCTCGGTCCCCTGCCGTTGGCACCGGGGACCCGCTACACCTGGCGGCTGTCGATCGACGGCGACTCGGAGACCGACTGGCTGCTCGGGTTCACCACCCGGCCGGCCGTCCCCGCCGAACCCTGAACGACCTCCGGAACGCCCCGCGTCGCCGGGCGTGCGGCCTCCTCCGCCGCCGGTAGCATCGCGCGCCTATGACGACATTCGACCGACCGTTCGGCCGCACCTTCGAGGACTTCGAGCCCGGCGACGTCTACCGCCACTGGCCCGGCAAGACCATCACCGAGGCGGACGACCACCTGTTCTGCATGATCACGATGAACCACCACCCGCTCCACACCAACGCCTGGTTCGCGGAGCACGAGACGGTGCAGGGGAAGAACGTGGTGGTCGGCAACCTGGTGTACTCGCTGGCTCTCGGGATGAGCGTGCCGGACGTGAGTGGCGCCGCCATCGCCAACCTCGAGGTGGAGTCACTGGTGCACCGCTCGCCCACCTTCCACGGCGACACCATCTACGCCGAGACGAAGGTCATCGACAAGGTGGCTTCCCGGTCCCGGGACGACCGGGGTGTGGTCACGGTCGAGACCAAGGCGTTCAATCAGCACGGTGACGAGGTGTGCTTCTTCCGCCGCAAGGTCATGGTCTGGAGGCGGGCCGCCGCCCCGGAGCGCCGGCGCCCCTACGGGGACGACGTCTGGTCCTGACCGCCGTGGGCGCCCCGGCCCGTCCGGTCGCCCGGCTCCGGGCCCTCGGCTCCGCCATCGCCGACTGGGGTGCGGCGGGCGGGGGAGCGTTCCCGTCCCGTCGCCCGGAGCAGCCTTGGCGCTCGACCCGCGACCCGTGGGCGGTGCTGGTCAGCGAGGTCATGGCCCAGCAGACCCAGCTGGCGCGGGTCGTCCCCGCCTACGGGCGGTTCCTCGCCCGGTTCCCCACCGTGGCCGCGTGCGCACAGGCGACCGCAGGCGACGTGCTGCGGGCCTGGGACGGTCTCGGCTACAACCGCAGGGCGCTCGCCCTCCATCGGGCGTCACGGGCGGTCGTCGACCGCCACCGCGGTGTGGTGCCGGGCGACCTGGCGTCCCTCCTCGCCCTCCCGGGCGTGGGGGACTACACCGCCCGGGCGGTCCTCGCCTTCGCGTTCGGGGTCGACGTGGGGGTGGTGGACACCAACGCGGGACGGGTGCTCTCCCGTGCCGCTTCGGGGTTCCCTCTGCGTCCGGGGGACGCACAGGCGACGGTGGACGCCATGGTCCCGCCCGGTCGGGGGTGGGTGTTCAACCAGGCGCTTCTCGACCTCGGGGCGACGGTGTGCGGAGCGGCGCGGCCCTCGTGCGGCGGATGCCCCGTCCGCCGCCGGTGCCGGTGGGCCGCCTCCGGACACGCGGCGCCCGACCCGGCCCGGGGTTCGGCAGGCCGGTCGGCCCCCCAGGGCGTGTTCTCGGGCTCCGATCGCCAGGGGCGGGGCCGCCTGGTCGGCGCGCTCCGGCAGGGTCCGGTCCCGGCGGGCGCCGCCGCGGGGGTCATGGGCTGGTCCGACGACCCGGAGCGTGCTGCCCGCGTGCTGGAGCAGCTGACGGCGGAGGGGATGGTGGCCCGCGATCCGTCCGGGGCCCTCGTGCTCCCGTGACGGCTGGGCCACCGGGCCGGCTCCCGCCGACTGGACCGCGTGGCCGGGGGAACGCCTACCCGGCGACGAACCGCAGGATGTGGTCGTTGACCTCGTCGGGACGTTCGACATGGAGGAAGTGGCCGGCGCCCTCCACCACCACGAACTCGGAGCCGGGGGCGAGGAAGTCGGCCACCGGCCCGATGGCGTCGACCCCCATGCACCCGTCGTCGGCGCCGTGGAGGTAGAGGGTGGGTTGGGGACCCATCGTCCCGGAGGCCGCCTGGGCCGCGGCTGCCTCGGGATTCTCCGGGGCACCGTCGAACATGGCCCGGTAGTAGGAGATGGCGGCGGTGAGGTGCTCGGGCGTGCCCAGCGCCTGCTTGACCAGCGCGGTGTCCTCGGCGGCGTCGTAGCCCGGCGACCAGTCTGCCCACAGCCGGTCGATGAAGGCGAAGTCGTCGAGCCCGACCGCGTACTCGGCGAGCACCGTCTGGAAGAAGAACACGTACCAGCTCCGCTTGAGCTGGTCGAACCCGAAGAACCCGGCCGCCATCGACGCCTGGGGGGCCACCGCGGCGGCGACCACCCGCCGCCAGCGCTCCGGCTGGTGGGCGGCCGCGCCGTACGCGGCGAAGGCGCCCCAGTCGTGGCCGACGAGCACCGCGTCCCCGTTCCCGCCGAGCACCTCGTGGAGGGCGCAGGCGTCGAGCGCGAGCGTGCCGGTGTCGTAGCGACCGTCCGCGGGGACCGCGGTGGGGGCGTAGCCCCGGAGGAAGGGGGCCACCGCCCGGTACCCGGCCCCGGCCAAGCGGGGAAGAAGGTGGCGCCAGGTGTGCGCGGTGTCCGGGAACCCGTGGAGGCACAGGGCGAGCGGCCCGTCCTCGGGGCCCTCGGTGAGGGCGGCGAAATCGACGCCGTTGGCGGTGACGTGCTCGAGGTGCATGGTCGGGAGGGTAGCCGTGGGCCCGCCGGCGGGCCACCGGGGTGGGGTCGTGCGGCGGCCGGTCGGCCCGCAAGGCGTTCCTCTGTCGGCGGCGAGTAGGGTCCTCCCTCGGTGAAGATCACCTACTACGGCACCCGCGGCTCGTGCCCGTGCTCGTCGGACCAGTACCGTCGCTACGGCGGGAACACGTCCTGCGTCCTGGTGGAGGTGGACGGCGAGCCGCCGCTCATCCTCGACCTGGGGACCGGCCTGCGCGCCCTCGGCGACGCTCTCGACCGGCCGTTGCGGGCGACAGGCGTCCCCCTGGAGGCGACCGCGCTGCTCACCCATCTCCACTACGACCACATCCTCGGCCTGCCGTTCTTCTCCCCCCTGCGCGTGCCCGGCGCCGTCCTCGACGTGTACGGACCCGCCCAGGAGCAGGGCAGCCTCCACGACGTGCTGGCGGGGGCGGTCCAACCCCCGTTCTTCCCGATCCACATGGGGGAGTTCCGCGGCGAGCTCCGCTTCCACGACATCGCCATCGGTGATCCGGCCGAGCTGCGCTTCGGGTCGATCGCGGTGACGGCACGGCCGATCCCCCACCGCGGCCACACCCTCGGGTTCCGGGTGGAGGCGGACGGCCGGTCGATGGCCTACCTCCCCGACCACCAGGCGCCGGCCGACCGCCGCACGGTGGACGAAGGGGTCCTCGCGCTCTGTGACGGCGTCGACCTGGTGGTCCATGACGCGCAGTACACCGACGACGAGTTCGTGACCATGTCCGACTGGGGGCACTCCACCGTCGCCTACGCCGTGCACGTGGCGGTCGAGGCGGGCGCCAAGCGGCTGGCCTTGTTCCACCACGATCCGTCGCACTCGGACAGGGAGATCGACCGTCTCCTGGTCCGGGCGCGCCGCCTCGCCGCCCCGGGCCGGCTGGGGAGCGTCACCGCTGCCTCCGAGCGGGCGACGGTCGACCTCGGGAGGACCTGATGGCGTTCGACGTCGACGGCTTCAAGGAGGTGATGGGCCGCTTCGCCACCGGGGTCGCGGTCGTCACGGCGGTGGAGGACGGCCACCCGGTCGGGTTCACCTGCCAGAGCTTCGTGTCCCTCTCGCTCGATCCGCCTCTGGTGGGCCTGGCGCCGGCCAAGTCGTCGACCAGCTGGCCCCGCATCGCCCGGGCCGGCTCGTTCTGCGTCAACGTCCTGGCCGATCACCAGCAGGCTCTCTGCACCGGCTTCGCCGTCTCCGGCGGGGACAAGTTCGACGGGGTCCCGTGGCACCCCGCCGCCGTGGGCGGGGCACCGGTCATCGAGGGGTGCCTGGCCTGGGTGTCGTGCGGGGTCGAGCTGGTCCACGACGCCGGCGACCACGAGTTGGTGATCGGGAAGGTCCTCGATCTCGGTCATGCCCCCGGCCGCCCGTTACTCTTCTACCGGCGGGCGTTCGCCACCCTCGCCGAAATCCCCGTCGAAGCCGAAGGAGAGGGACCGCCCCGTGCCGAAGATCGAGCAGTCGACCGTCATCGCTGACGTCGTCGTCGTGGAGCCGGACCTCCACGGGGACGAGCGGGGGCGGTTCGTGGAGACCTACCGGAGGAGCTGGTTCCCGCTCGGGCGTGAGATGACCCAGGGCAACCGCTCGGAGAAGCAGGCCGGCGCCGTCGTCGGCCTCCACTACCACCTGCACCAGGCCGACTACTGGTACGTGCTGCGCGGCACGGCGCGGGTGGTGCTCCACGACCTCCGGCTGGGTTCCCCGACGGACGGGGCCACGCTCACCCTCGATCTCGACGGAGACCACGACCGGGGCCTCTTCATCCCGCCGGGCGTGGCCCACGGGTTCGCCTCCCTGACCGACCTGACCCTGTGGTACCTGGTCGACGGCTACTACAACGCCGACGACGAGCTCGGCGTCGCCTGGGACGACCCCGAGGTCGGTGCGGACTGGGGGCTGGACGCCCCCGTGCTCTCCGAACGGGACCGCTCCAACCCCCGCCGGGGTGACCTCGACCCCGCGCTCCGCCCCCGGGCCACGTTGCGGACCTGACCCAGAGCCTGTGGTCGGGATCGGCCGACCGACTGGACGACCGGGGTTCGGCGCTGCCGTCCACCCGAGACCGGAGGAGAACGTGAGCACAGTGGGACGGATGGGAAGCGATCCCCGGGAAGCGGACGCGCCGGCGGGCACGGTCCCGGCCGGCGCACCGGGCGCTCCGGCCGGCCGGAGCACGACGCCGCGCACCGAGCCGGCAAAGCGTGCCCCGGCCAAACGTGCCCCCCGTGCGTCGAAGTCACCGGCGGTACCGGCCGGCCGGCCGGCACCCGGTGCCCGGAGCTCCACCCGGGCCTCCCGCGCTCCCCGGGCCTCGGCCAGGGACCGCCTGGGATCGCCGGCATCGGGCGTGCTGATCACCGGGGCCGCCTCCGGGATCGGCCGCGCCACCGCGCTCGCCCTCGTCGAGGTCGGCCGGCCCGTGGCCCTGTGGGACCTCGATGCCGCCGGCCTGGAGGAGACCGTCACCCTGTGCCGGCGGCGGCCTCGGTCGGTGGCGCACGGGTCGGTCGTGGACGTGGCCGACTCGGCCGCGGTGGCTGCCGCGGTACCCGAGGCCGCGGCGTCGTTGGGCTCGTTGGGCGGGTTCGTGCACGCCGCCGGCGTGTCGGGTCCGATGTCGGTCGACTTCATCGACGACGACCTGTGGGACGCGACCCTCAACGTGAACGTGCGGGCGGCGGCGATGATCGCCAAAGCCCTGATCGAGCCGTTCCGGGCGGCCGGCCCGGGCTCGGCCGCGGTGCTCATCTCCTCGATCGAGGGCCTGTTCGGGAGCGCCATGCTCACCGCCTACTGCGCGTCCAAGGGCGGGGTGCTCGGCGTGATGCGCTCGATCGCCCAACGCTTCGCCATGGAGGGGTTCCGGGTGAACGCGGTCTGCCCCGGCGCGGTGGCCACCCCGATGCTCGCCCCGGCGTTCGAGCTGCCCGGGTTCCGCCAGCAGCTCGAGGAACGCACCCCCCTCCACCGCGTCGCCACGCCCGACGAGATCGCCCGGCCCATCCGGTTCCTGCTGTCCGACGAGGCGTCGTTCGTCACCGGGGCCCACCTCACCATCGACGGTGGTCTGACGGCGGTCACCGCCATCTGAGGCTGGTGGCCGACCCGTCCGGTCCCCGACGGACACGGCCCGACCCGTCCGATCGGGGTGCACGCGCGGGGTTGGCTCCACAGCGGGTCCCGGTTCGGGTTGAATGGTCACGATGCTGATCGCGATCGGTGCCGTGGTGGTGGTGGCCCTGGGAGCCGTCGCGGCCAAGCTGATGTGGCGGCCGCACGCCGACGAGGTCGACTCGGTCCGCACCTACCAGCACGCGCTGGGCACCATGGAGCAGCTGGCCGAGCGGAACCGGCACGCATCGGTGCGGATCCTCGAGCACTCCGAGGACGGCGCCGGGAGCGGTCCGGGGCCGGACGGCACCCCGGTGACCCCGGACGCAGCTCCGGGTCGGGGAGGGACGGCGGTGCCGCCGGTGCCGGTGCGGGGGAACCGCCAGTTCCCGGACCCCGACGCACCCCTGGTGTTCGACGACGCCGCCCTGACCGCCCAGGCTCGCCACGAGGCGGGCGAGAGCACGACCTCCGGGTTCCGTTCCGAGCGGGCGCGCAAGCAGGCGCTCCAGTCGATGAACCACCGGCAGAGGCGGTTGGCCACCACGGTCACCGTGGTCGTCCTCCTCGTCGCCTTCGGAGCGCTGGCCTACGTCGGGAGCCGCCGGACGACCCACCTCGGCGCATCCCACACCGCCTCGTCCACCACGCGGCCGGCGACCGTCCACCACCCGACCACCACCTCTGCCGCCCCCAAGCACCATTCGGGGCACCAGGGGAAGGCGCCCACCACCACGACGGCCCCCGCGACGGTGGTGGCGACCTCCTCCACCGCGACGACTGCGGTCTACCCGGTCGCCACCGCGTCGTACCAGGTGACGATCGCAGCGTCGGGCCCCTGCTGGGTGGACGCCACTTCCTCCGCCACCGGTGCCACGCTGTTCACCGGCACCCTGACCGCGGGGGCCCAGCAGGTGGTGGCGGCCACCGGGGCGATGACGCTGGAGCTGGGGGCGCCGACGGCCACCCTGGCGCTGGGGAGCGTCCCGGTTGCCTTCCCCACCCCGATGCACGCCCCCTTCACCGCCACCTTCCAGCCGGGTGCGACGGCACCGGCGGGCTCGTCCGGTCCGGCGACCTCCGGCTCGACCGGCTCGACCGGCGTCACGTCTCCGGGCTGAGGGCCTCCTCCACGAGACCGAGCGCATCGAGGACGAAGGCGAGGACGAACGCCTCGTCCCGCCAGGCGTCGTAGCGACCGGACGGGCCGCCGTGCCCCGCCCCCATCTCCACCTTGAGGAGCACCCGGTTCTCGGGGTTCGCCGCCCTCAGGCGGGCCACCCACTTGGCCGGCTCCCAGAACCCCACCCTCGGGTCGGAGAGGCCCGCCGTCGCCAGGATGTCCGGGTACCGGACCGGGGTGCCGTCCTCGTCGAGCGCGCGTACGTTGTCGTAGGGCGAGTACGACTTCATCGTCTCGTAGACGTCGGGATCCTCGAGCGGGTTCCCCCACTCGTCCCACTCGAGCACGGTGAGCGGGAGCGAGGGGTCGCAGATCGTCGTCAGGCAGTCCACGAAGGGGACCTCGGCGACGATCGCCCGGAAGAGCTCGGGCGCCAGGTTGGCCACCGCGCCCATCAGGAGCCCCCCGGCGCTGCCGCCCCGGGCCACCAGACGGTCCGGTGAAGTCCAGCCCTCGTCGACCAGGGTGCGGGCGCACGCCACGAAGTCCGAGAAGGTGTTGGGCTTCGCCAGGAGCTTCCCGTCCTCGTACCAGCGGCGTCCCAGCTCCCCGCCGCCCCGCACGTGGGCGATGGCGAACACGAACCCCCGGTCGAGCAGGCTGAGCCGCAGCGAGGAGAAGGTCGGGTCCATCGACGCCTCGTAGGAGCCGTACCCGTAGAGCAGGCACGGGGCGCCACCTCCGGGCATGGCCGGGGAGGAGCCACCGTCCACCCACGGCTCGGTCGCCACCAGGTCCTCGCGGTAGACCAGCGAGATGGGCACGCGCACGCCGTCGGGGGCGAAGGCCCACCGCCGCTCGGTGCGGTAGTCGGCCGGGTCGAAGCCCCCGAGCACCGGCTGGCGCTTGCGCAGCTCGACGCTGCCGTCGGTCAGGTCGAGATCGAACACCGAGCGCGGGGTGACCATCGACGTGTACTCGTACCGGAGGGTGGTCGAGTCGTACTCGGGGTTGGCGCCCCTCCACACGGTCGACGGCGTCTCCGGCTGCGGCACCGGGGTCGACGACCCGGTGCGCGCGTCGACGACCCGGATGCGTGTCTCGCCGTCCTCCCGCTCGGAGACGACGAGATGGTCGGCGAACGGGTCGACGGCGTCGAGGCGGACGCCGGCCCGTCCCGGGATGACCTCCTTCCACGAGGCCCGTCCGGGAGCATCCTCGGGGGCTTCGACCAGCCGGAAGTCCTCGGCGCCGTCGTTGGTCACGATCAGGAACCGAGCGGGGCGGCCGGCCTCGGGATCCCCGCGGTCGTGGTCGACGCTGTACTCCACCCCGTGGCGACGGGGCTCCACCACGGTGAACTCCCCTTCGGGGGTGTCGGCCGAGAGCACGCGGCACTCGGACGTGACCTTCGAGTCGAGCCCGAGCACGAGGAAGCGGTCGTCCCGGGTCCGCCCCACGCCCAGGTAGAAGTGCTCGTCGGGCTCCTCGTAGACGAGCACGTCGGTCGACGGGTCCGTCCCGACCCGGTGACGCCACAGCTGGTGCGGACGCATCGCCTCGTCGACCCGCACCACGAAGACCGTCGCGTTGTCGTTGGCCCAGGCCATGCCGTACGAGGTGTCCTCGAGCGACTCCGCCGACTCCTCGCCGGTGGCGAGGTCGCGGAAGCGCATGGTGTAGCGCTCGCCGCCGGTGACGTCGGTGGAGTACGCCAGCCACCGGTGGTCGGGGCTCACCGAGAGGTTCCCCAGCGCGAAGTACTCGTGCCCTTCCGCCAGCACGTTCTCGTCGAGCACGACCTGCTCGCCGGCGCGCTGTCCGGCGCCCTGTTCCTGTCCGGCGCCCTGTTCCTGCCCGGCGCCCTGTTCCTGCCCGGCGCCCTGTTCCTCGGCGGCTCCGTCCTCCGCGGCACCGGCGGGGTCGTCCCGGGCCGGCCGGCGGCAGTGGATCCCGTAGCTGGCGCCCTCCTCGGTGCGGTCGTAGTACAGCCAGGGTCCCTTGCGGACCGGCACCGACAGGTCGGTCTCTTCGATCCGGGCCACCATCTCGTCGAAGAGCCGCTGCCGGAGCCCCGCGGTCGCTGCCGTCTCGGCGTCGGTATAGGCGTTCTCCGCCTCGAGGTGGGCGATCACCGCCGGGTCGTCCTTGTCACGGAGCCAGTACCAGTCGTCGACGCGCACGTCCCCGTGGGCCCGCAGCTCCACCGGGCGCCGCTCCGGGGTCGGGGGTCGGGCGCCCGTCGGTCGGTCGCGGTCGTGGCCCGGGGCGTCGGTCATCGGTCCATGGTGGCACGCGTCGGACCTGCCCCCTGCTCCGGTGGGGTCGGCGCGGCCGCCCGGGCGGCGTCGCCGTCCACCCGGGTGCTCGGGGTTGTTACTATCTAGATAGGGGAAATAGCCGCACCACCGGACGGCACCCAGGGAGCGCACATGACGGCCACCGATCTCGACCTCGGGAAGTACAAGCTGGGATGGTCCGACGAGGAGGACTACGTCTTCAAGCCCAAGAAGGGCCTCAACGTGGAGATCGTCCGCGAGATGTCGGCGATGAAGAAGGAGCCCCAGTGGATGCTCGACTTCCGGCTCCGGGCGCTCCAGCGGTTCGAGCGGCGTCCGATGGCGGCGTGGTTCGCCGTCAACATGCCCGACCTCGACTTCGACGACATCTACTACTACATCAAGCCAACCTCGGAGCAGGTCAACGAGTGGAGCGACCTGCCCGACGCCATCAAGGACACCTATGAGAAGCTGGGGATCCCGGAGGCGGAGCGGAAGTACCTGGCGGGAGTCACCGCACAGTACGAGTCCGAGGTGGTCTTCCACCGCAACCGCGAGGACCTCGAGGCGCTGGGCGTCCTCTTCTGCGACATGGACACCGCGGTGCGCGAGTACCCCGAGCTCGTGCGCAAGTACTTCGGCACCATCATCCCGCCCAACGACAACAAGTTCGCCGCGTTGAACTCGGCCGTCTGGTCCGGCGGCTCGTTCATCTACGTGCCCCCGGGGGTGGTGGTCGACCAGCCGCTGCAGGCCTACTTCCGCATCAACGCGGAGAACATGGGCCAGTTCGAGCGCACGCTGATCATCGCCGACGTCGGGTCCCAGGTGCACTACGTGGAGGGGTGCTCCGCCCCGGTCTACACCACCGACTCGCTGCACTCCGCCGTGGTCGAGCTGGTCGCGCTCGAGGGGGCGCGCATCACCTACACCACCATCCAGAACTGGTCGAACAACGTCTACAACCTGGTGACCAAGCGGGCGCGGGCCGAGGCAGAGGCGCACGTGGAGTGGATCGACGGCAACATCGGTTCGCGCCTGACGATGAAGTACCCGTCGGTCTACCTGATGGGGCCGAAGGCCTCCGGCGAGGTCCTCTCCGTGGCCTACGCGGGGGCCGGCCAGCACCAGGACGCGGGGGCGAAGATGGTGCACGCCGCCCCGGAGACGACGTCCACCATCGTGTCGAAGTCCATCTCGAAGGACACGGGCGTCACCACCTACCGCGGGCTGGTGCACGTGGACGAGGGGGCCAAGCATGCCAAGAGCTTCGTCCGCTGCGACGCCCTCCTCCTCGACGACACGTCCGTCTCGGAGACCAAGCCCTACATGGAGGTGGCCGAGCGGGACGCCCGGATCGGCCACGAGGCGACGGTGTCCAAGGTCGGCGACGACCAGCTCTTCTACCTGATGAGCCGGGGTCTGTCGGAGACGCAGGCGATGGGGATGATCGTCAACGGGTTCATCGAGCCGATCACCCGGACCCTGCCGATGGAGTACGCGGTGGAGTGGAGCCGGTTGATCGAACTGCAGATGGAGGGCTCTGTCGGTTGAGTCGGCCCGGGCCGGGGCCTGCCCTGGGCCGCGCCCGCGCTCCGGGCAGGGCACAATGGGCCCATGCCGATGAGGGAAGAGTGCAAGCACTTTCAGAGCCGGACCTACGACTCGGGCGAGGTGGCCAGGTTCTGCGTGCTGGACCTCGCTCCCGACGCCCCGTGGAAGTGCCCGGAGGACTGTCCCTCCTACGCCCCCCGGCTGGCGGACCAGGGATGGGCCAGGGGATCGCTGGTCGACCCCCCGGTCGAGGAGATGCCGGACGTGGCGGACACCGACGCCGCCGCGCTGCTCGACCAGGCGGAGGACATCGTGAACGCGGCCGGGCCCGAGGTGCTGGCCGAGGTCGAGAAGGACGAGGCGAGGCAGGACAAGGCTTCGAAGCGGTGGTGGCGGCGCGGGCGCTGATCGCCCGTCCCCTCAGACCACACCGTCCCGTCTCAGCTGGTCGACCTGGTCGGGTGGGTAGCCGAGCTCGGCGAGGATCCGGTCGGTGTGCTCCCCGAGCGACGGGACGTGCCCGTCGGGGCGTGCCGGGGTTCCACTGAAGCCGACCGGCACCGCCACCACCGGGACAGGGCCGTCGGGACCGTCCGCCTGCACCAGGTACCCGTTCTCCCAGACCCCGGGATCCGCCACCACGGCGGCGTGGTCCCGCACCGGGGCGCAGCGGACTCCGGCGGCTCCGAGGCGGTCGCACCAGCCGGCAGTGGTGTCGGTCCGGAACACCTCGTCGAGGAGGGGGAACAGCGCGGCCTTGGTGTCGGCCCAGTAGAGCGGTTGCGGGAAGCGCTCCTCGAGGTCAGGGTGGCCGATGAGCTCGAAGAAGCGACGGCGCGCGCGGCCCGCCACCCCCACCAGGGCGATCGCCCCGTCGGCGGTGGGGAAGACGCCGTAGAGGGTCGGGACCAGGGGGTGGCCCCGGTCGGCCGGTCCTGCCGGGCGTCCCGACACGAGGCAGGCGGTGTACTCGGCGGCCTGCGCCCAGATCTGCCCGCCCACCAACGAGGTGGTGACCGCCTGCCCGAGCCCCGTGCGCCCGCGGGCGACCAGGGCGGCGAGCACGCCCGCCACCAGGTTCTGGGCGCCGATGTGGTCGGCGATGGTCGCCCCCACCGGACCCGCGGCACCGCCGGTGGTCCCGGTGGTGCTGACCAGGCCACCGGCCGCCTGGCCGGACAGGTCCGCCCCGGGCGTGGGAGCGTCGGGGCCCAGTGCCCCATAGGTCGAACCGGCGGCGTAGACGAGACGCGGGTTGCGGGCCGACACCTCCGCGTACCCCAGTCCCCACCCCTCCATGGTCCCCGGGGTGAAGTTGGAGATGAGCACGTCCGCCCGGTCGACGAGGTCGAGCATCACGTCCCGTCCCCCGGGGCGGCGGAGGTCGAGGGTGAGGCTGCGCTTGCCCCGGTTGCACGATTCGAAGTACGCGCTGCGGGGCTCGTCGGGCCCGATCGGCAGCCATCGGGACGGGTCGCCGAAGCCGGGCAGCTCCACCTTGACGACCTCGGCCCCCCACTCGGCCAACGTGGCCGAGGCCTGGGGGCCCTGGACGAGGAGGCCCGCCTCCACCACCCTGATGCCCGCAAGCGCTCCGGAGCCGGGTGCCCCCGACGCGATCGGATCCGGCGCATGGCCATCGCCCGGTGCCACCGGTCAGTTCCCGGTGAAGACGCCGGGCCGCTTCTCCGCGAACGCGGTCATCGCCTCGGTCAGGTCGTCGGAGGCGAGGAAGCCGGCGTTCCAGGTGGCGACGTAGTCGAGCCCTTCGGCGACCGACCGGTCCTCTCCGGCGGCGAGGACCGCCTTGGTCCCCTGGACGGCCAACGGCGAGTTGGCGGCGATCTCGCCGGCGAGCGCACGGGCGTCGGCGACCACGGCCTCCTGGTCGGCGGAGACCCGGTTGACCAGGCCGATCTCGGCGGCCCGGGCGGCCGTGATGTCCTTGCCGGTGAAGGCCAGCTCGGCCACGTGCCCCTTTCCGATGATCCGGGGGAGCCGCTGGAGGCTCCCGAGGTCGGCCACGATGGCGACCTTCGTCTCGCGCACCGAGAGGAGGGCGTCGGCGCTGGCCAGACGGATGTCGCACGCCGCGGCCAGGTCCACGCCGCCCCCGATGCAGTAGCCGTGGATGGCGGCGACGACCGGCAGGGGGCAGTCGGCCACCGCGGTCACCGACGCCTGCAGGCGCAGCACCTCGGCCCGGGCGGCGCGGGCCCGGGCGGCCGGTGACGGCGGCCTGGCGCCGGAGGGCGGGGTACCGGTGAGACCGGCCATGGCGACCAGGTCCAGCCCGACGCTGAAGTGGGGGCCCCTGGCCGCGACGACCACCGCCCGGATGCCGGGGTCGCCGGCGATCGCCGCCATCGCCACCGGCAGGTCCGCCCAGAACGCGGGTCCCAGTGCGTTGCGCTTCTCCGGCCGGTCGAGCCACAAGGTGGCGACCGGCCCGTCCACGTCGATCGCCAGGACGTCCGAGCGGAAGGAGCTGACGGACACGGCGGGGGTTCCGGGGGTGGTGCTCATCCCCGTAGCGTAGGCCGGGGCCCCGGTCGGGTCCGCGGGGAGCAAGGCTAGGATGGGGGAGAGGCTCCTCCTGGGCCTCGTTGCGCGAGAGGCCCGACATCCTGACCACGTTCACCCCTCAGAACGCCGCCTCCCTTCCCGGCGGGGCGTGGCTGCACCAGCGCCGTGCCGCAGCTGCCGAGCGGTTCGCCTCGGCTCCGCTCCCGACCGACAAGGACGAGGTGTGGCGCTACAGCCGCATCGACCAGCTCGATCTCGACCGGTACCGGTTCGGGCCGACCGACGGGTCGGGCGCTACGCCGTCCGCGCTGGTACGCGCCCTGGTCGACGGCCTCGGGCCCCGGGCCGGCCTGGTGATGACGGTCGCCGGCACCCCGACCACGGCGGCCGCGGTCGGGCCGGTGCCCGGGCTGACCGTGACGGGCCTGGCCGGGCACCCCGAGGCCGAGACGCTGTTCGGCGGCACGGCGACGGACCCCTCGGACTTCGTGCTGTTGAACGAAGCCTTCGCCCCGGACCCGGTGATCATCGACATCGCCCCCGGCACGGTCGTCGGGGACCCGGTGGTGGTGGTGCACGTGGTGGGAGCCTCCGAGTCGGCGCTGTTCCCCCGCACCATCGTGCGCTGCGGTGCGTCCTCCCGGGCGTCGGTGGTGGAGATCGTGGTCGATCCGGCCGGCGGGCTGCTCGGCCTCGACGCACCCTCCGGCACTCCGGCGACCGGGACCGCCGCCGCGCCACCGCGTCACCTGGTCGTCCCCGTGACCGAGCTGCAGGTCGAGTCCGGAGCCGACCTCTCCGTGGTCAGCATCCAGGCCACAGGACCGGAGACCTGGTACCTGGCCCATCAGGCGAGCCGGATCGCCGCCGGTGCCGTCCTCACGAGCTTCACCGTCGCCCTCGGCGGCAGCTACGCCCGGGTCCGGACCGACTCGGCGCTCACCGGGGTGTCTGCCGCCAGCACGCTCCGGGCCGCGTACTTCGGTCAGGGCGACCAGATGCTCGACTTCCGCACCCTCCAGGACCACCAGGCACCCCGGACCACCAGCGACCTGCTGTTCATGGGGGCGGTCGCCGAGCAGGCGCACTCGGTGTACAGCGGCCTGATCCGGATCCGGCGCGGGGCGGTCCGGTCGGACGCCCGCCAGACCAACCACAACCTGGTGCTCGGCGAGGGCGCCCGCGCCGATTCGGTCCCCAACCTCGACATCGAGGAGAACGACGTGCGGTGCGCTCACGGCTCGACCGTGGGCCCGGTCGACGAGGACCAGCGGTACTACCTCGAGTCTCGGGGCATCGAGCCGGAGATGGCCGAGACGCTGATCGTGGCGGGCTTCTTCGAGGACATCGCCGACCAGGTGCCCGTGCCCGGGGCGCGTCGGCTCATCTCCCGGGCGCTGGCCGCCCGGACCGGAGCGGACCGTGGCTGACCCCGCCAACGCCGACACGGTGCCCGATGCCCCGGAGCCGGCCTCCCCGGGTGCGACCGTACGGCTCTGCCGCCGGTCCGACCTCGAGCCCGGCTCGGTGCGACGGTTCGACGTCGCCGGCCTCAGGATCGCCCTGGCCCGGATCGGTGACGAGCTCTTCGCGGTCGGTGACCGCTGCAGCCACGAGGACTTCCCCCTGTCGGACGGGGAGGTCTGGGCCGAGGAGTGCGAGCTCGAGTGCGCGAAGCACGGCTCGACCTTCGACCTGCGCACCGGGGCCCCCTGCTCCCTGCCGGCGACGACCCCGGTGCCGGTGTACCAACTGGTGGTCGACGGCGACGACGTGTCGGTGGTGGTCCCGTGAGCACCGGCGAGCTGATCATCGACGATCTCCGGGCGGGGATCCCGGGGCAAGAGATCCTCCGCGGGGTGTCCCTGACCGTGCGCAGCGGCGAGGTGCACGCGGTGATGGGCCCGAACGGCTCCGGCAAGAGCACGCTCGCCCACGTCCTGATGGGGCGCCCCGGCTACGAGGTGCTCGGGGGATCGGTGAGCCTGGACGGCATCGACCTGCTGTCGTTGCCCACCTGGCAGCGGGCGCGAGCGGGGCTGTTCCTCGGGATGCAGCACCCGATCGAGGTGCCGGGCGTGTCGCTCGTCGCCTCGCTCTCCGCGGCCCGGGCGCCGGCCGCCCCGGTTGGACCGGGCGCGGGCGCGGAGCGGCCGGACATCGGGGCGAGGATGGAGGAGGAGGCCGACCGGATCGGCTTCGACCGGAAGATGCTGAGGAGGGCGCTCAACGTGGACCTCTCCGGCGGGGAGCGGAAGCGGAACGAGACCTTGCAGCTGGGTGTCCTCCGGCCGAGGTTCGCCGTCCTGGACGAGATCGACTCCGGTCTCGACGTCGACGCGCTCGAGGCCGTCGCCCGCCGGGTCGAGGCGGCCACGACCGAGTGGGGGATGGGCGTGCTGGCCATCACCCACTTCCACCGGCTCCTGGACGTGCTGCACCCCGACGTGGTCCACGTGCTCTCCGCCGGGAAGGTGGTCGCCACCGGAGGCGACGAGCTGGCCGAGATCGTCGACCGCACCGGGTACGCCGCCTACCGCTGACCGGTCCCCGGAAGCCCCGCGCGGGACCCGGCGGTGGATCCTACGGTGCGGACCCGGCGGCGTCGGCTTCGTCGAGGCCCTGGGCCAGGGTGTTCCACCCGAGAGTGGCGCACTTGATCCGCACGGGGAACTTGACCACGCCCTGCAGGGCGGCGAGCTCGCCGAGCTCCTCGATGTCCGGGGGCCCGGGCTCGGCGGGGTCGGCCGCCTCGCCGTCTTCCCCGGCTCCCGGCAGGGTGGACTCGTGGATGGACATCATCCCCTTGAAGGTGTGGATCAGGTCCCGGACCTCGGGCACCGTCTTGCCCTTGACGGCAGCGGACATCAGCGACGCGGAGGACTGGCTGATCGAGCAACCGGAGCCACCGATCTTGATGTCGGAGACCGCCTCCCCCTCGATCTCGAAGGTCACCACGATCTCGTCGCCGCAGAGCGGGTTGAAGCCCTCCACCCGGTAGGCCGGCGGGGACGCCAGCTCACCGCGGTTCCGGGGCGAGCGGTAGTGGTCGAGGATGATCTCGCGGTACAGGTCCTCGAGGCCGGCCATCAGGCGGTGCCTCCAGATGCTGCCGACGGATCCGTTCGGGGGGAAGGGGTGTCCAGCACCCGACCAGGGTACCGGGTGGCACTCATCCGAAGAACGCCCCGGCGGCGGCCAGCGCGTCAGCGAGTGCGTCCACGTCGGACTCGTCGTTGTACAGGGCGACCGACGCCCTGGCCGTGGCGTTCACCCCGAAGCGTCGCATGAGCGGCTTCGCACAGTGGTGGCCCGCCCGGATGCAGACCCCGTACTGGTCGAGGATCTGCGACAGGTCGTGGGGGTGGACGTCGCGGAAGGCGAAGGAGAGGACCCCTCCCCGGTCGGACGGGTCGGGGGGACCGAACAGGCGGAGGTCGTCCCCGAAGCGCTCCCGGAGGGTCTCCATCGCGTAGGCGGTGAGCGCGATCTCGTGGGAACGGACGGCCTCCATGCCCACGCCCTCGAGGTAGTCGACGGCCGCACCCAGGCCGATCGCCTCGGTGATCGGCGGGGTACCCGCCTCGAACCGCCACGGGAGGTCGTTTGGCGTGAAGCCGTCCTTGCGGACGTCGAGGATCATCTCGCCTCCGCCCAGGAAGGGGGGGAGCGGTTCGAGGAGCTCCTCTTTCCCCCAGAGCACCCCGATCCCGGTGGGGCCCAGCATTTTGTGGGCGCTGAACGCGAGGAAGTCGCACCCCAGGGTGGACACGTCGGTCGGAAGGTGCGGGACGGACTGGGCCCCGTCGGCGACCACCACCGCCCCGGCGGCGTGGGCGACCCGGGCGATCTCCGACACCGGGTTGAGCGTCCCGAGCACGTTGGACATGCAGGTGATCCCCACCAGCTTCACCCCGTCCACCAGGCGGTCGAGCTGGTCGAGGTCGAGGAGCCCGTCGTCGGTGACGGGGATCCACCGGATGGTGAAGCCCCGCTCCTCCGCCAGCATCTGCCAGGGCACGATGTTGGCGTGGTGCTCCATCTCGGTCAGGAGGATGGCGTCCCCCGGGCCGAGATGGGTGCGTCCCCAGGTGCGGGCCACCAGGTTCAGCCCCTCGGTGGCGTTCTTGGAGAAGAGCACCTCCCGGCTCGGCGTCGGTGCTCCTATGAAGCGGCCCACCGCCTCCCTCGCCGCCTCGAAGCGCCGGGTGGCCTCCTCGGCGATGCGGTAGACGCCCCGGTGGACGTTGGCGTGGGTCGTCTCGTCGTACTCGCGCATGGCGTCGAGCACCTGACGCGGGCGTTGGGCGGACGCCGCCGAGTCGAGATAGACGATGGGGTGCCCGCCGACCTCCCGGGACAGGAGGGGGAAGTCCTTGCGGAGGAGCGTGACGTCGAGCGCCTCCGCGGGTCCGGTCACGTTCGCCATGCGTCGTACCCTTCCGTCTCGAGGCGGGTCGCCAGCTCCGGCCCGCCGTCGGCGACGATCCTGCCGTCGATCAGCAGGTGGACGTGGTCGGCGGCCAGCTCGTCGAGCATCCGCTGGTAGTGGGTGATCACGACCACCCCGAGGTCCGGGCGCGCCGTCCGCACGGTGTGGACCCCCCGGGCCACCGTCCGGAGGGCATCCACGTCGAGCCCGGAGTCCGTCTCGTCGAGCACGGCGACCTCCGGCTCCAAGATGGCCATCTGCAGGATCTCGTTCCGCTTCTTCTCGCCGCCGGAGAACCCCTCGTTGAGGTGACGCTCGCCGAACGCCGGGTCCATTCCCAGCTTCTTCATCCACTCCATCATCATCAGCCGTACCTCCAGCACCGACAGGTCGATGCCCCGGCGGGCCGAGAGCGCCTGGCGGAGGAACTGGATCACCGGGACGCCCTCGATGGTCTCGGGATCCTGGAAGGCGAGGAACAGTCCGGCCTTGCCCCGGACGTCGGTGGCCCATCCGGTGACATCCTCGCCCTTCAGGCGGATGGCCCCTGCGGTGACCTCGTAGGCGGGGTGGCCGAGCAGCACCTTGGCCAGGGTGGACTTGCCCGAACCGTTGGGTCCCATCACCGCGTGGACGGTTCCGCTCCCGACGCTCAGGTCGACCCCGCGCAGGATGGGCACCCCGTCCACGGAGACGTGGAGCCCCTCGACCTCGAGGAGCGGGGGGGTGCGGACGGTGTCGCCCGAGGCGGTTGCGTCGCTCACGCCCCGATCCTACCGCGCCCGGTTCTTTTCCCCTACCGGCTATAGGGGGAACTCCGGCTGGCAACCCGCCCCCCCGCCCCGCCCCGCCCCGCCGGCCGGCGATCGGCCCTGTGGGATACTAACGGGGTGGAGACGGAGGATCCCCCAGTCGTCGAGGGACGCCGTGATC
The DNA here is from genome assembly GCA_021801235.1 of Actinomycetes bacterium. Classification (GTDB taxonomy): domain Bacteria; phylum Actinomycetota; class Acidimicrobiia; order Acidimicrobiales; family RAAP-2; genus DASZIT01. The sequence continues at coordinate 39,772 of JAJYYG010000074.1, read as the reverse complement.
TCGAGCTCCGGGTCTTCGCATGCGGGGCCGAGCAGGTGTACCCGTTGGAGGTCCGGCGGCTGCGCGACGGGCGGGTGATCGGGGTGGTGACCGAGGTCTTCGGCAACTCGGACCTCCTCCGCATCGCCAAGCCGGTGGCGGACGCGCTGGACGACCGGTGTCCGGGTGCAGAGCTCCTCTTCCGCCTGTTCCCAGGCAAGCGCCCTGCCGGAACCGCGGCGGGGGGCTGGGAGTACGCCTGGTCCCGGGAAGGCGGCCGGCACCGCCTCGTCGACCTCGACGAGCTGGCGGAGGCAGGCCTCGACCTGTCCGGATAGGCCACCAGGGTCGACCCGCCGGTGGCCTCGGGCCGGTCGTGGCCGCGGTGTGGCCGCCCGGGCTCGTCGGTTTCCCTGGGACCCCGGCGGCGATTACGGTGACCCGGATGCCCGACCCGTGGACCTACGCCGGCCCGGTCGCCCAATTGGACGCCAGCAACGGGGTGGTCACCCTGGTCGACGAGTCGACCTTCGCCATCAGCGGCTCCGCGGGGGACATCACCCCGGGTGCCGCCCAGGGGCTCTTCGTCCGGGACACCCGGATCCTCTCCCGATTCGAGGTGCTGGTCAACGGGGTGCGGACCGAGCCGCTGGCGGCGGTGACCGACGACCCGTTCTCGTCCACGTTCGTGTCACGGTGCCTGCCTCCTCCGGGCCGGGCGGACTCGACCGTGATGGTCTTCCGGTCGCGCTATGTCGGCCAGGGGATGCGCGAGGACATCACCCTCCGGAACTTCGGCGACGAGCCGTCGCTCTGTTCCGTGGAGGTCTTCGTGGGAGCGGACTTCGCCGATCTCTTCGCAGTCAAGGAGGGTCGTGCCGGCGCCGACGACCGCGCCGCGGCGACCTCCGGCCCGACGGAGGGTGCCGTCAGGGCGCGTCCGGGCACCATGGCGTTCTCCTACCGCCGGGGCGGCGTCTCCCGCGGTGTCGAGGTCCGCTTCGAGGGCCCGGTCTCCGTCGAGGCGGACCTGGCCACCTTCGAGGTGGTGGTACCGCCCCGCTCGGAGTGGACCACCTGCGTCGAGGTGGCCCCGGTGATCGATGAGGTCGTCATCGACCCCCGCTACCGCTGCGGGGAGCCGGTGGACCGGGCGGAGCCGGCCGAGCGGCTGGCGCGATGGCGACGGCGGGTGCCGCAGGTGGACACCGACCACCCCGGCCTCAAGGAGGTCGTGGGCCGCAGCGCCGAGGACCTCGGGGCACTGCGCATCTTCGACCCCGAGCATCCCGAGCGGGTGGTGGTGGCGGCCGGGGCCCCCTGGTTCATGACGGTGTTCGGACGCGACTCGCTGCTGACCGCATGGATGGCCCTGCTCGTCGACCCCGACCTTGCCCTCGGCGTCCTGCAGACCCTGGCGCGGTTCCAGGGGACCGACGTGGACCCGCGTCACGAGGAGGAGCCGGGGCGCATCCTCCACGAGATGCGGTTCGGGGACGCGGCGTCCCTCTCGCTCGGGGGCGGCAGCATCTACTACGGGACGGCGGACGCCACCCCCCTGTTCGTGATGCTGCTGGGCGAGCTTCGGCGGTGGGGGGTCGCCCGGGAGCTGGTCGACGAGCTCCTCCCCAACGCCGAACGGGCCATCGAGTGGATCGAGCAGTTCGGCGACTCCGACGGCGACGGGTATGTCGAGTACCGGAGGGCCACCGACCGCGGGCTGGCCAACCAGGGGTGGAAGGACAGCTGGGACGGCATCCGCTACGCCGACGGCCGGGTGGCGGAGGCACCGATCGCCCTGTGCGAGGTGCAGGCCTACGTCTACGGGGCCTTCCTCGCCCGTGCCCACTTCGCCTTCGAGGCGGGGGACACCGCCACCTACGACCGGTTCCGCGCCAAGGCGTCCCAGTTGAAGAAGGCGTTCAACCGCGACTTCTGGCTCGAGGACCGCGGCTGGTTCGCGGTGGGTCTCGACGCCGACAAGCGCCCGATCGACTCGTTGACCTCCAACATGGGCCACTGCCTGTGGACCGGGATCGTCGACGAGGACAAGGCCCGCAGGGTGGCGGAGCACCTGGTGTCCCCGGACCTGTTCAGCGGGTGGGGCGTGCGGACCCTCTCCGCCTCCGGTGGCGGCTATAACCCGATCAGCTACCACTGCGGCTCGGTGTGGCCGCACGATACCGCCATCGTGGCGGCCGGGCTGGCCCGCTACGGCTTCGACGGCGCAGCCCAGAAGCTGATCCTCGGGCTCCTGGACGCGGCGATGGCCCAGGGTGGCCGGCTGCCCGAGCTGTTCAGCGGGCTCGACCGGCGGGAGCTGAGCGTCCCGGTGGGCTATCCCACCTCCTGCTCACCCCAGGCCTGGTCGGCGGCGTCCCCGTTGCTGTGCCTGCGCACCCTCCTGCGGCTCGACCCCTGGGTGCCGTACGGCAAGACGTGGCTGTGCCCGAACCTCCCCGAGGGCATCGGGTACCTGAAGGTGGAGGGGATCCCGCTGGCCGGGACGCGGGTGACCGTCGAGGTGGGTGAGGAGGTGCCCTCCGGCGTGTCGATCACCGGCCTCCCCGCGGGGATCGAGGTCATCCGCGAGCCCAGGCGGCCCTCCACCGCGATCTGACCTCCAACGCGATCTGCGGGGCGGCCCGGGCCATTCCAACCGACCGACCCGCGTTGCCCGGGCGTGCGGCCGCGGGAGTCACCAGCCCCGGTCGACCCACTCTGTGAGATGGGGGGCCTCGGTCCCGATCGTGGTCCCCTCGCCGTGGCCGGGGAGCACCAGCGTGTCCGCCGGGAACGGCGCGAACAGCCGGTTCTCGATGGAGGCGATGATGGTGGCGAAGTCGGCATCCTCGAAGGACGTGTTGCCGGGGCCGCCGGGGAACAGCGTGTCCCCGGTGAACAGGAGCGGGGTGCCCCCGACGGCGAAGCACATCGATCCGGGGGTATGGCCGGGTGTGGCGATGGTCCGGATCCGGAGCCTGCCGACCTCGAGCACCGCCTCGTCCTCGAGGAGCAGGTCGTACCCCGGCAGCATGGCGCTGTCGGCCCTGGTCACGGCCACGTCGATCCCCGCCTCCCGAACGGCCTCGACCGCCTGGATGTGGTCCCAGTGGCCGTGGGTCTCGACCACGCTGCGCACCCCGAGCAGTCGGCACAGATCGAGCAGGCGGTCGTGCTCGTTGGCCGCGTCGATCAGCACCGCGTCGCCGGTGGCGCGGCAGCGCACGATGTAGACGTTGTTCTCCACTGGGCCGACCACCACCCGGTGCACCTCGACCGCCGCGTCCTGGAACGTGATCTCCGTGGGTGTCCCGGTCACCGCGTGCCTCCTTCCGGTTCGTCCCGGACTGCGCCGGGCGACCGCTCCCGGGCCGGTACCACCGGCCCGGGAGCGAGCGTACCGCTGCGGCCACGACCAGCCGCCACGCGGCTCTGCGCCCGCTCCGGCGCTTGACCCGTTGCTTGACCCGTTGGTCAACATCGCCCGGATTCTGGTAGACAACGGAGCACGCAGCCCCTGTGCCGGGGGCCTACCCAGGGGGATGGAGCACACCATGAACTTCGCCTTCAGTGAGGAGCAGGACGAGCTCCGCAAGTCCGTCCGCCGGTTCCTCGACGACAAGTCGCCCGAGACCGAGGTCCGTCGGCTGATGGAGACGGCCGAGGGCTACGATCCCGCCGTCTGGTCCCAGATGGCCGAGCAGCTCGGCCTACAGTCGCTCATCATCCCGGAGGAGTTCGGCGGAGCGGGCTTCACCTATGTCGAGCTGATCGTGGTCCTCGAAGAGATGGGCGCCGCCCTGCTGTGCGCCCCGTTCTTCTCGACGGTGGCCCTGGGTGCCAACGCCATCCTCACCTCCGGCGACGGCAAGGCGAAGGAGACGCTCCTGCCCGGCATCGCCGCCGGGGAGACCATCGCCACCCTGGCGTTCACCGAGGACACCGGGCGGTGGGACGCTGACGGGGTGACCCTGGAGGCGACCCCGGACGGGGACGGGTGGAAGCTGAACGGGCACAAGTCGTTCGTCATCGACGGCCACGTGGCCGATCTCATCGTGGTGGTGGGCAGGACCCCCGCCGGGATCAGCCTCTTCGGGGTCAAGGGCGATGCCTCCGGCCTGACCCGCACCGCGCTGGCCACCATGGACCAGACCCGCAAGCAGGCCCGCCTCGAGTTCGCCGACACCCCGGCCTGGTTGATCGGGACCGAGGGGGGCGCCGAGCCGGGTCTCTCCAAGACGCTGGACCTGGCGGCGGTCGCCCTGGCGGCCGAGCAGGTCGGGGGCGCCCAGCGCTGCCTCGACAGCTCGGTGGAGTACGCGAAGACGCGGATCCAGTTCGGCCGGCCGATCGGGAGCTTCCAGGCCATCAAGCACAAGTGCGCCGACATGCTGCTCGAGGTCGAGTCGGCGAAGTCGGCGGCCTACTACGCCGGCTGGGCGGCGTCCGAGGACTCCGACGAGCTGCCGGTGGTGGCCAGCCTGGCCAAGTCCTACTGCTCGGAGGCCTACTTCCATGCGGCGGCCGAGACGATCCAGATCCACGGCGGGATCGGGTTCACCTGGGAGCACCCTGCCCATCTCTACTTCAAGCGGGCCAAGTCGTCCGAGCTGATGCTCGGGGACCCGTCCTACCACCGCGAGCTGCTCGCCCAGCGCATCGGGATCTGATGAGCGCCCGGGCGGGGTCCAGGGCGGAGTCGGTCGCGCCCGGCCACGGGTCGGAACTGGCGTAGCGTCTCGCAGATGAACGGACCGCAACGATTCGTCCCGTGGCTCCTGCTCCTGTTGCTGGTGGTGCTGGCCGGAGGGGGAGCGACCCTGGGCGTCCTCCAGTCGCCCACCCAGGCCGACCTGCACCAGGCGGTGGCGAACACCCTGGCGGCCCCGAACTACACCTCGGACTCGGTGCTGGCCCAGAGCGGTGGCGCCACCGAGAGCCAGCATCTGGTCTGGCAGGCGCCGAACCGGTTGGGAGGGTACGTCCAGTCGCAGGGGAGGCGGTCCTACGTGGCCGTCATCGGCGGGTTCGAATTCCAGAGCAGCCCGATCTCTCCCACCGCCTCCACCGCCCATCTGACGTTCGTCCGCCAGGCCAGCCAGCCGGCTTCGTCCTACGACCCGGTGCGGAACTATCTCGCCCTGCTCCAGCGGGCGACCCAGGTCCACCAGAGCGGGGGAACGTCCACGTTCGTCCTGGACGAGCAGGGTCAGGTCCTCCACGGTTCGGTCACGGTGGTCGGCCAGTACGTGGACGCCCTGCGGATCGCAGGGGGCGGTGCCTCGGTCGGCGTCACCATCTCGTCGGTCGGCTCCTCTCCTCCGGTGGCGCTGCCGTCGGGGGCGAAGATCTCCACCAGCCCGGCCGGGTCCGGCACCGGCTCGGCCGGCTAGTCGGCCGCCGGTCCGGTTGGGCCGTGCGCCGGCGCGGCGGCTAGAGTCGCCGGCCGGAGGCGGTGGTCGTCGGCATCCGGTGCGTCAGGTTCCCGGATGGGCGTGCGGCAGTGCCGACCGACGGCAGTGTCGACTGGCGGCAGTGCCGACCGACGGAACAGTGACCCGGCGGAGGGCCCCGCCAGGCAAGACAGCATGACCCGACGATGAAACGGAGTGCGGCACCTGTGGCATCACCCTCCATGCGACCAGGGAAACCAGCGATACCGGCGGCCGCAAAGGCGCCAGGCCGCGGCGCCGTCGGCTTCCTGCTGGTCGGCGTCGTGATCGTGGTGGCGATCGTGGCCGCCTCGGTCGGCGTCGCCATGTCCTCGGGGGGTATCCCGGCCAACCTGCGTCATGCGGCCCAGTCCACGCTCGACCTGACCGGCTACTCGGCCACCGTCACCGTCAACACCTCGCAGGCGGACGACCTCGGCTCCTCCTCCCCGACCCCGCCGGCCGTCCGGTCCGCCTTCGTGAGCAGGCTCGCCTTCCAGGGCGCCTCGGCGGGCGCCCCGGCGAGCGCCAGGCTCACCACCGTCACCGGGCAGACCACGACCACGCAGACCGGTACCGGATCGACCGTGGTGACCCGCACCACCTCCAAGGTTGCGACTGTCACCAGCACGCGCACCGTGCCCGACGCGGCGTCCCAGGTGGCGTCGACGGTGACCCAGTACCTGCACGTCATCCTGAACGCGTCGTCGGCCCAGGGCAGCGGCTCGACCTACCACCTCACGGTTCCGGCCACCGCGGTGCCGCAGCCCGGCCTGTCGGCCTATGCCCGGCAATACGGTCAGGCGGAGCTGGCGGTCACGCTCAGCGGGGGCTACGTGCGCTCGATCGTGGTGGCCGTGCTCTCGCCCCCGTCGTCCCAGTCCCAGACGGTGGCCATCACCCCCGGCGTGTGAGCGCTCAGGGCCCGTTCCCCGAGCCGGCCTCGGCGGTGTCGATTGCGGCGTCGATGGCGCGGCACAGCGCCCCGGCCCGGGCCGTCGGGTCGTCGGCCTCCGTCAACCAGCGGACCACCACGAAGTGGCGCGCGCCGGCGGCAACAAGCGGTCCGACGGTGTCCGGGTCGACGCCCCCGGTGATCCAGACCGGCCACGGCGAACGGGCGACCGCGGTACGGATGTACCCGATGCCGGTGCCGGGGCGACCGGGTTTCGTCGGTGTGGCGGCGACGGGTCCCGCCGAGAGGTAGTCGACCGGGACTCGCCCCCCGATGGCGGCCTCGAGCTCGGCCGGACGATGGGTGGAGAGCCCGACGAGGGCACGCGGTCCCACCGCCGCCCGGGCCGTGGCCGGGTCCGGATCGTCCTGGCCCACGTGGACGCCGTCGGCACCGAGCCGAGAGGCCAGGTCGGGTCGGTCGTTCACGATGAACGGCACGTTCCGCGCGGTGCAGACCCTCTGCAGCTCCTGTGCGCGGAGGATCAGCTCGGTTTCCGGCAGGTGCTTGTCCCGCAGTTGCACGATGTCGACCCCGCCTGCGATGCAGGAGTCCACGAACCTGGTCAGGTCGGGACGGTCGGGGGTGCAGAGGTAGAGCCGCCGGCCGCGGAGATCCCAGCGGGGGCCGCCCTCGTTCTCCAGTTCCGGCGCGGTTGCGTGGCTCAACGCCGTGCGGTGGCGGCCGCGGCCTTCAGCTCCTGCTTGTACTGGCGCACCCGGGCGAGGGAGTCGGCGGAGTCGATGTCGGCGACCGAGAGGAACGTTCCGGGCTCCCCGAACGGCGAGGACGCCTCCTGCCAGCCCGGGGTGGTGATGCCGAGCTGCTTCCCCAAGAGGGCGATGAAGATGCGCGCCTTCTGGACACCGAACCCGGGTAGGGCCTTGACATTGGCGAGGAGCTCCTTGCCGTCGGACGCAGACGTCCAGACCGCCGCGGCATCGCCGCCGTACTCGGTGGAGACGATCCGGCAGACTTCCTGGACGCGGCGGGCCATCGAGCTCGGGAACCGGTGGAGTGCGGGCTTGGCGCCGAACACCGCCGCCAGGGCCTCGGGGTCCATCGCGCCGATGACCCCGCAGTCGAGGGTTCCCCCGAGGCGTTCCGCAAGGTCGCGGGGCGCCCGGAATGCCCGCTCGAGTGGGATCTGCTGGTCGAGCACCATGGCCACAACCAAGGCGAGGGGATCCTCGGAGAGGAGACGATCGGCGTCGGCGTCGCCGGTGATCGTGATCGTCATGACAGCGACGAGACTATCCCGGGTCGCGGCGCTCCGGAGCGGGAGCGCTCGCCGGGTCGCGGCGCTCCGGAGCGGGAGCGCTCGCCAGCTAGCTGCGCCCGTCAACTCGCCCAGGGGTCGCCGGCCGACGGGTCGATCCCGTACCGCTCCATCGCCTCGCCCACCACCGGGCCCGGAAGCTTCGCGTCGGCGGCGAGACCGGCCAGCACCGCCACGGTCATGTGGGCCGCATCGGTCTCGAAGAAGCGCCGCAGCGCGTCGCGGGTGTCGGACCGCCCGAACCCGTCGGTCCCGAGCGAGGTGTAGCGACGGGGCACGAAGCGGGCGATCTGGTCGGGCACGGCTCGCACGTAGTCGGTGACCGCGACCACCGGACCACTTCCGCCGGCCAGCTCGGAGGTCACCAGCGGCACGCGCCTCGGGCCCTCCGGGTGGAGCCGGTTCCAGCGCTCGACCGACAGAGCCTCCTCGCGGAGCGACTTGTAGGAGGTGACCGACCAGGCGTCGGCGGCGACCCCCCAGTCGCGGGCCAGGAGGTCCCGTGCCTCCATGGCCGCCCGCCAGGCCGTGCCGGAGAACAGCAGGGTCCCACCGGGGACGCCCTTCCCTCGTCCGCCGGCGGACCGCCCGGGCTCCTCCGGCGGGGACGCGAAGCGGTACATCCCCCGCACGATCCCCAGCCGCACCCGGTCGGCTTCGTCGACCGGCTCCGGCAGGGCCGGCATCGGGTAGTTCTCGTTGTAGAGGGTGAGGTACCACGAGCGGTCCTCGGCGTCGGGCCCCGTCATCCTGCGGATCCCGTCCTCCACGATGACGGCGATCTCGTACGCGAAGGCGGGGTCGTAGGCGGCGATGGCCGGGAACGCCGAGGCGAGCAGGAGCGAGTGCCCGTCCTGGTGTTGGAGCCCCTCGCCGTTCAGGGTGGTGCGCCCGGCGGTGCACCCGAGGAGGAACCCGCGTCCCCGCACGTCTCCGAGCGCCCAGAGCAGGTCTCCCACCCGCTGGAACCCGAACATCGAGTAGAAGAGGTAGCACGGGATGAGCGGCTCGCCCCACGTCGAGTACGAGGTGGACGCAGCGGTGAAGGTGGCGGTGGCCCCGGCCTCGGTGATCCCCTCCTGGAGGATCTGCCCGGACGGGCTCTCGGCGTAGTGGAGGGCCAGACCGGCGTCGACCGGCGTGTACCGCTGGCCGTCGGGGGCGTAGATCTGCGCCTCGCTGATCAGGGACTCGAGGCCGAAGGTCCGGGCTTCGTCGGACACGATCGGGACCAGGCGCCGGCCGATCGACGGGTCGCGGACCAGGCTCCGGAGGAGGCGGGCGAACGCCATGGTCGTGGACACCGCCTGCTTCCCCGACCCGACCAGGAGATCGGCGAAGGCGGCGTCGGCCGGCGGGTCGAGCGGAGCGGAGCGCACGACCCGCCGCGGGAGCGCCCCGCCGAGGGCTCCCCTCCGCTCCGCCAGGTAGCGGGCGGCGGGAGCGTCGGGCGGCGGCCGGTAGTACGGGGGGAGGTCGGCCTCCAGGACGCTGTCGGGCAGTTCCTCGTGGAGGAACAGTCGGTCGCGCAGCGCACGGAGCTGGGCGGGGGTCAGCTTCTTGATCTGGTGGGTCGCGTTGCGGGCCTCGATCTCCGGTCCGAGGGTCCATCCCTTGATCGTCTTGGCGAGGATGGCGGTGGGGGCGCCGGTGTGCTCGACCGCCGCCGCGTAGGCCGCGTAGAGCTTGCGGTAGTCGTGGCCCCCGCGGGGGAGTGCCTGGAGCTCGGCGTCGGTGAAGTCCGCCACCATCGCCGTCAGACGCGGATCGGGCCCGAAGAAGTGCTCCCGGATGTACGCCCCCGACTCGGTCGCGTACTTCTGGAAGTCGCCGTCCACGGTCGAGTTCATCTTCGCCAGCAGCACGCCGTCGACGTCCCTGGCGAGCAGGATGTCCCAGGTGCGCCCCCAGATCACCTTGACGACGTTCCATCCGGCCCCACGGAACAGGGCTTCGAACTCCTGGATGACCTTCCCGTTCCCGCGGACGGGACCGTCGAGCCGTTGGAGGTTGCAGTTGACGACGAAGGTGAGGTTGTCCAGGTGCTCGCGACCGGCGACCCCCAGGCCACCGAGCGTCTCCGGCTCGTCGAACTCCCCGTCGCCGACGAAGCACCACACCCGGCTGTCCGAGGTGTCCGCCAGCCCGCGTGCGTGCAGGTAGCGGTTGAGCCGGGCCTGGGAGATGGCGTTGAGGGGGCCGAGCCCCATCGAGACCGTCGGGAACTCCCAGAAGTCGGGCATCAACCGGGGATGTGGGTACGACGACAGCCCGTTGCCCCCGACCTCGAAGCGGAAGTTGTCGAGCTGCTCCTCGTCGAGGCGGCCTTCGACGAAGGCGCGGGCGTAGATGCCCGGGGAGGCGTGGCCCTGGAAGAAGACCTGGTCGCCGGCGGCGCCACCGTCCTTGCCGCGGAAGAAGTGGTTGAACCCGACCTCGTAGAGGGCGGCGGAGCTGGCGTAGGTCGAGAGATGGCCGCCGATGGCGTCGGATCGGGCGTTGGCCCGGACCACCATGACCGCCGCGTTCCAGCGGATGAACGCCCGGATCCGGCGCTCGAGATGCTCGTCCCCGGGGAACGGGGGCTCGCGGTCGGTGGGGATGGTGTTGACGTACGGGGTGGAGATGCTCGCCGGGAACCCGACGTGGTGGTCGCGGGCACGGTCGAGCAACCGCATCAGGAGGTAGCTCGCCCGGGCACGGCCGTGGGCGGCGACCACGTCGTCGAACGCCTCCGTCCACTCGTCGGTCTCCCGGGGATCTGCGTCGTGGAGCTGGTGGGTGACGCCGTCGAAGAGCATGCCCGCATGCTCCCACCGCCGCGGTCGGGGGGAAAGCCGCCCCCCGGACCGGCGGATGCGGACCGCACCCGTCCGGGCGGGCATGCTGTCACGATGTGCGCATCTCCGCCCGGTCCGCCGGAGGACTCCTCCCCGACGTTGTTCGACGGTTCTCCCGATGGTGCTCCCGACGCTGTCACCGTGGTGTACACCGACGGTGCCTGCCGGGGGAACCCCGGTCCGGGTGGGTGGGGGTGGGCGGTGGACGGCGGTCCCTCGGCGAGCGGGGGTGAGCCCCACACCACGAACCAGCGGATGGAGATCACCGCCGCGCTCGAGGCGCTCCGGTCGCTGCCGGGCCCGGTCCGGGTGGTGAGCGACTCGACCTACGTCGTCAACTGCTTCCGTCAGCGGTGGTGGGCGGGCTGGCGGCGCAAGGGATGGCGGAACTCCCAGGGGAAGCCGGTCGCCAACCGCGACCTCTGGGAGCCCCTCATCGACCTGGCGGTGGACGGCGGCCGTCCGGTCACCTTCGCCTGGGTCAAAGGGCACTCGGGGGACCGGATGAACGACCTGGTCGACCGGCTCGCCACCGAGGCGGCTGCCCGGCAGGCCTGATCCCCGATCGGGCCCGGACGCCGCCGGTCAACGTGTCCCGGTCGCCGGGGCGGACCTACCATGCTGCGATGCGCTACTGGACGGTGGAGGAGGCCCGTGCGGAGCTGCCGCGGGTCCGGCTCCTGGTCGACGTGTTGCGCCGCGCCGCCCACCAGGCGACAGTCGCACAGAGGAACGGGCACGGGACCCTGGCGGGGGCGGGCCCTGCCCGGCGGGTCCCCGGCGAGGCGGGCGTCGAGGGTGGAGAGGGGGGCGCCGACAGGGCGACGGGCGAGGCCCCCGTGCCGATCGCCGTGGAGTCCGCCCTGGCCGAGCTCGGGGCGAAAGGCATCGTCCTCCGCGATCCGGAGACCGGCCTGGTCGACTTCCCGGCGATCACCGGCCGGGGTGTCGTCTACCTGCTGTGCTGGAAGCGCGACGAGGCGGACCTGGGCTGGTGGCACTTCGCAGAAGAGGGGGTCGCCGGTCGCAAGCCCCTCCCGATCCCGCCCGACCTGTGATCGCGGGCCTCCGGCTAGCCTGACGGCACTGTGATCCCCCACGACCGTCCTTGCGGGAGCGCCCACCTCCGGGAGGGCCGGCAGTGACCACGACAGTGGACGCCGTGCCCGCCGCCGACGGAGCGTCCGACGAGGACGCCATCATCCGCACGACGCGCCTCACCAAGGTCTATCCCGGAGCGGATTTCCGGGCCGTCGACGCCCTCGACCTGTCGGTGTCCGCCGGAGAGATCTTCGGCCTCCTCGGCCCGAACGGGGCGGGGAAGACGACCACCGCTGGGATGCTCACCACCCGCGTGGTCCCGTCCAGCGGCCGGGCGGTCGTGGGCGGCATCGACGTCGTCGCCCACCCGGCTCTGGCCAAGCAGATCATCGGGATCGTCAGCCAGCAGAACACCCTGGACCGCCAGCTCACCGTCTGGGAGAACCTCTACTTCCACGGCAGGCTGTTCGGGATCGCGGGCCCCGAGTCCCGCCGCATCGCCGACCGCCTGCTCGAGCAGTTCCACCTCGAGAAGTGGGCGAAGGCGTCCGTGTACGCGCTCTCGGGGGGGATGGCGCAGCGGCTGATGGTGGCCCGGGCGATCTTCCACCGACCCGCCGTGCTCTTCCTCGACGAGCCGACCGCCGGCCTCGACCCGCAGAGCCGCCTGGCCCTGTGGGACATCCTCCGCGAGCTGAACGGGGAGGGGCAGACCATCCTGCTCACCACCCACTACATGGAAGAGGCCGACCAGCTCTGTGACCGCCTGGCAATCATGGACCACGGGCGGATCCTCGCCCTCGACACCCCGGGCGGGCTGAAGCAGGCCGTCGACGCCGACACCATCGTCACCGTGGTCGCCACCGGGGATCCCGAGCAGTTGACCGGGGTGCTGCGCTCCGGCATCCCTGGGGTGACCCGGGCCCGTACCGTCGACGGCGCGGTGGAGCTGCACGTGGTGGGGGCCGAGCGGCTCCTGCCCACCGTGGTCTCGCTGTGCGAGGGCGCCGGCTTCTCGGTGATCGACCTCTCGCTGGCCGAGCCGACCCTGGAGACGGTGTTCATCAACCTCACCGGGAAGGAGCTCAGGGACTGATGACGACCACCCAGGCGACCGGGTCGACCGGGCTCCCTTCGGACGACCACCGGCACATCGACCTGCGACCCAGGCGTTCGACCATGGCGGCCGGACGCACCGCGCTGTGGGCGCTCATCCTCCGGGACCTGCTCGTCCTGCGCAAGCATCTGGCCGAGTTCGTGATCCGCACCATCGTCCAGCCGTTCCTCCTCTGCTTCGTGTTCCTCTACGTGTTCCCGAAGATCGGCCAGGGCATCGGCGGCGGCGGCGGCAGGGGGGCCGAGTCGGACTTCGCCACCGTCCTGGTGCCCGGGGTGGTCGGCATCTCGATCCTCTTCCAGGGCGTCCAGTCGGTCGCCCTGACCATGGCGCAGGAGTTCGGCTACACCCGCGAGATCGAGGACAGGGTGCAGGCTCCGTGCCCGATCTGGCTGGTCGCCATGGCCAAGGTGCTCTCGGGGGCCGTGCAGGGGGCCATCTCCGCGGTCATCGTGCTCCCCATCGCCTCGGTGGTGCACGCAGAGGGCGTGGAGGCCCACCTCAACCTCCACTGGTGGATCATCCTGACCATGGTCCCCCTGGCCTGCGTGGCCATGGCGTCCCTCGGGCTGCTCCTCGGCACCACGTTCGAGCCCCGGAACATCGGCCTGATGTTCGGCTTCGTGGTGCTCCCGGTGACCTTCCTCGGAGGGACCTACTACCAGTGGACCCGGCTGGCCCCGGTCAAGGTCGGGGGGTGGCACTGGCTGCAGACCGTCGTCCTGGTCAACCCCCTCATCTACGTGAACGAAGGGATGCGGGCCGCGTTCACCGACGCGTCCCACATGCACCTCTACGTGGTCTACCCCGTGCTGATCGGGTTCACCGCCCTCTTCCTCGGGGTCGGGCTCCGGAACTTCCGCAAGCGGGTGCTGTCCTGAGAGATCGCAGCCGTTGCGGGCGCCGGCAGCGATCCGGCTCGCTCGGCTGTTCGCGGCGACGCGCGTCGAGACGGGACCGGTTACAGCCCCTGTAGGCTGACAACGGACGCCGGGCGGTGAACCGTGCGGGCGGTCCTTCGGCATTCGACGGACGGAGGTGGTTCCCACGGGACCCGGAGTGGCTTCGGAGCACGCAACATCGGGGGGGAGCACGAGCGGCGGGGATGCAGGGGAGGGCAGGTACGACGTGGTCGTGGTCGGGGGCGGCCCCGGCGGGTACGCCACCGCCCTCTACGGGGCGGCGGCCGGCCTCTCGGTGGCCGTGGTCGAGCTCGACAAGGTGGGCGGCACCTGCCTCCACCGGGGATGCGTCCCCGCCAAGGAGTTCCTCGAGACGGCGGCGGTCTTCCGGACGGTGGCCCGGGCCTCCGAGTTCGGGGTGGGTGACGTGCCGGCCGACGGGGAACGCCCGTCCGTGCGGTTCGGGGTGAGCCAGGCGCGCAAGGGTCAGGTCGTCGACCAGCTGTTCAAGGGCCTCTCCGGCCTGATGAAGGGGCGCGGGATCACCGTCTACAACGGGACCGGCACGCTGCATCCGGGACATCTCGTCCGCATCGCCGGGGTGGACGGCTCCATGGCGGAGATCACCGGCCGGAACGTGGTGCTCGCCGCCGGGTCGCTGCCGCGGACCATCCCGGGCTTCGACGTCGACGGTGAGGTGGTGATGACCTCCGACGAGGTCCTCGACCTCGAGGCGCTCCCGGCGTCGGTGGCGGTCATCGGTGGCGGCGCCATCGGGTGCGAGTTCGCCTCGGTGTTCGCCGATCTCGGATCGGAGGTCACCGTGTTCGAGGCGCTCCCCACCATCCTCTCGGGGTGCGATCCGGACGTGGCGGCGGTGGTCGGCCGCTCGTTCCGCAAGCGGGGCATCACCGTGAAGGCGGGCACCCCGGTGCACGGCCACAAGCCCGACCCGTCGCGCAAGGTCACCGCCGTCTCCTACGGAGACGACGAGACGCTCGAGGTCGAGGCGGTCGTCGTGTCGGTCGGGCGCCGGCCCCGCACCGAGGGCCTCCTGGCCGAGGGGACGGGGGTGGTCGTCGACGACCGCGGCTTCGTGGTGGCGGACGGGCTGATGCGTACCGCGGCCGACGGCGTGTGGGCGGTCGGGGACGTGGTGGCGGGGACGCCCCAGCTCGCCCATGTCGCGTTCGCGGAAGCCATCGTGGCCGTCAAGGCGATGCTCGGCGAGCCGGTCCTCCCCGTGGACTACACCCGGGTGCCCTGGGCCATCTACTGCCATCCGGAGGTGGCCTTCGCCGGTCTCACCGAGGAGGCAGCCGTCGCCGCCGGCATCGACGTGGTGACGAAGAAGGACCCCTTCGGCGGCAACAGCCGGGCCCGGATCCTGGGAGAGACGGAGGGGCTGGTCAAGGTGGTGGCCGAGCGCCGGCCCGACGGGTCCGCCGGGCGGATCCTGGGGGTCCATATGGCCGGGCCGTGGGTGACCGAGCAGCTCGGCGCCGGGTACCTGGCCGTCAACTGGGAGGCGACCCCCGACGAGGTGGCCCAGTTCATCCAGCCACACCCGTCGTTGTCCGAGACGTTCGGCGAGACGGTGCTGGCGTTGACCGGAAGGGGGCTCCACGTTGCCTGATGTGACCATGCCGCAGCTCGGCGAGACGGTGACCGAGGGGACCATCACCAAATGGCTGAAGGCCATCGGTGAGCGGGTGGAACGGGACGAGCCCCTCTTCGAGGTCTCGACGGACAAGGTCGACTCGGAAGTGCCGTCGCCGGTCACCGGCGTCCTGACGCAGATCCTCGTGAAGGAGGGGGACACGGTCGACGTGGGTGCCCGCCTGGCGGTCATCGGCGACGGCGCGTCCGCCGTCGCCGACGGAGCCGATGCTGCCGCGACCGCGGCCCCGGCCCCCCCGGAGCCGCCGCCCGCCGCAGCTCCGCCGGCTCCGCGTTCCCCCGCACCCCCGATCGCCCCCGCGGCCCCGCCGGTCGCCGCTCCCCCGCCGGGCCCCGTCGCACCCCGCGTCGCCGCCGGCGCGTCGGAGGTGCTGTCCCCGATGGTCCGGCGCCTGATCGACGACCACGGCCTCGACGCGACCTCGCTGACGGGGACGGGCATCGGTGGCCGGATCACCCGCGAGGACGTCGAGGCGGCCATCGCCGGCGCGTCGTCGGCGACCGCACCCACCGCCCCGGCCCCACCGGTGGCGGTCCCGGCCGCCCCGGCCCCCACCGCCCCGGCGGCCGCTCCCGCTCCGATGCCGGCCCCCATTCCGGTCCGCGCCGGCGCCGACAGGGACGAGGTGGTCCCCTTCACCAACATCCGGCGGAGGACCGCGGAGCACATGGTCCGGTCCAAGGCGACCTCGCCCCACACACTGATGGTCAAGGAGATCGACTACGAGCGGGTGGAGCAGGTCCGTCGGGCCCACGGCGAGCGCTTCCGGGCAGAGGAGGGCTTCGGCCTGAGCTACCTGCCGTTCGCGGCGCGGGCGACGGTGGAGGCCCTGGGCGACTTCCCCCATCTCAACGCCTCGGTCGGCGACGACGCCCTGGTCGTCCACCGGGACATCAACCTCGGCATCGCGGTCGATCTCGACAACGAGGGGCTGATCGTGCCGGTGGTCCACCGGGCGGAGGAGCTGACCCTCCGCGGCATGGCCCGGCGGATCCGCGAGCTGGCCGACCGCGCCCGCTCGCGGCGCCTGAGCGCCGACGACATCAGCGGGGGGACCTTCTCCATCACCAATGCGGGCCCGTTCGGGACGCTCCTCACCGGGGCGATCATCAACCAGCCCCAGGTGGCGATCCTGTCCACCGACGGCATCTCCCGCAAGCCGGTGGTGGTCGCCCTCCCCGACGGAACCGAGTCGATCGCCATCCACTCGGTCGGCCTGGCGGCGGTGAACTTCGACCACCGTGCCGTCGACGGCGCGTACGTCGCCCGGTTCCTCTCGCGGGTGGCGGAGATCCTCGACCAGCGTGACTGGGCAGGGGAGCTTTGATCCTCCCCCCGCCGCCCCGCGCCCCGGCCCGTTGAAGGTCCGCTGGCTGGGACGGGTCGCCTACCGCGAAGCCTGGGACCTGCAGCGCGCCATCTGGAGCCGCTCCGACGACGACTACCTGCTGCTCATGGAGCACGACGCCGTCTACACGCTCGGCTCCCACGCCGATCCCGCCCACATCCTGGTCGATCCGGCCACGGTCGGGGCGGACCAGGTGGCAGTGGACCGGGGTGGCGACGTCACCTTCCACGGTCCGGGCCAGCTCGTCGGCTATCCGATCGTCTCGGTCGGGGACGGTCCGCACCGGGGTCCCGACCATGTCCGCCGCATCGAGGACCTGATCGTCGCCACGCTGGTCGGTCTGGGGATGGACCCGGACGGGGTCGGCCGCCTGACCGGCTATCCGGGGGTGTGGGTCGGTCTGGACGACCCTCCGGGAGGCGCCGGACCGCGGAAGATCTGCGCCATCGGGGTGCGCACCGCCCGGGGGCGGACCCTGCACGGGTTCGCCCTGAACGTATCGGTCGACCTGTCCATGTTCGGCCACATCGTCCCGTGCGGCATCGCCGACCGACCGGTCACCTCGCTGCGGGCGGAGGGGATCGGGGCAACGATGTCCCAGGTGGTCGATGCGGTGGTCGATGCGGTGGTCGGTGCCGGCAGCACCGGTTGGGGCGGGCGTCCCGAGGTGCAGCGGGTGACCGGCGGGGCGTCCTCCGGTCGGGCGGAGAAGGACCCGGCCGAGGCCGCCCGGTCCTCGGTTGACGGCCACGGGCCGCCGCTTACCCGCCGGCTCCGCCGGGCGGGGGTCGATCCTGAGGCCGGGTTGCCCCTCGGTGGTCGGAAGCCGGCCTGGCTCCGCGTCGGGGCCAGGATGGGCGACGGGTACCTCGAGACCGAGCGCCAGGTGCGGGAGCTCGGCCTGGTGACGGTCTGCCAGGAGGCCGGTTGCCCGAACATCTACGAGTGCTGGTCGGAGCGGACCGCCACCTTCATGATCAACGGCGAGCGCTGCACCCGCGCCTGCGGCTTCTGCCAGGTCGACACCCGCCGCCCGCTGCCGCTGGATCCGGGGGAGCCGGACCGGGTGGCCCGGGCGGTGGAGCGGATGGGGCTCGCCCATGCGGTGATCACCTGTGTCGCCCGGGACGATCTCGCCGACGGCGGGGCAGCCGGGTTCGCCGCCACCATCGCCGCGGTGCGGCGGCGAAGCCCCGGCACGTCGGTGGAGGTGCTGATCTCCGACTGCAAGGGGGACGCCGGCGCGCTCGCAACGATCTTCCAGGCCCGACCGGACGTCCTCAACCACAACATCGAGACGGTGGCGCGCCTGCAGCGTGCGGCCCGGCCGTCCGCCGGATACGCCCGGAGCCTGACCGTGCTGGCACGCGCCAAGGACGCCGGTCTCACGACCAAGTCGGGGATCATCCTGGGCATGGGGGAGCGGGCGCCGGAGGTGCTGGCCACCCTGGCGGACCTCCGGGCGGTCGGGGTGGACATCGTGACCGTGGGTCAGTACCTGCGTCCGAGCAGGGACCACCTGCCCGTGGCGCGCTGGTGGGCGCCCGAGGAGTTCGAGGAGCTGCGCAGGGCCGCTGTGGCGATGGGGTTCGGCCACGTCCAGGCGTCCCCGCTCACCCGATCCAGCTACCACGCCCGGGAGGCGACGGCGACGGTTCCGACCCCCCCGTCCCGTCAGCCGGTGTCGTTGGTGCGACGGGTGTCGTGACGGGGCTCTCCGGGGAGGACCCCGGGATGGTGCCCTCCGCCGGCGCCGACCGGGTCGGCCGGGTCCGTGAGCGGATGGCGGTGGAGGGTGTCGACGTCCTCTGCCTCTCCCACGGCGCGGACCTGCCCTGGCTGACCGGGTACCGGGCCATGCCGCTGGAACGGCTGACCGTGCTGGTGCTCCCTGCGGCAGGCGAGCCGGTCCTGGTGGTCCCCCGGTTGGAGGCTCCTCGGGTCTCCCCGCAGGCGGACCTGTTCACGGTGCTGGCGTGGGACGACGGGGACGACCCGATCGACCTGGTGGCATCCCTGGTACGCCGATCGGTCCGCTCCCCCGATGCGGACGCCGGGGCTGGTCCGGTGGTCGCCGTCTCCGATCGGGCCTGGGCGGCGTCGCTGCTCGCGCTGCAGAGCGCGCTGCCCGGAGTGACCTGGCGGCCCTCGTCGTCGGTCACCGCCCCGGTGCGGGCGGTGAAGGACGTCGGGGAGATCGCAGCCCTCCGCGCCGCAGCCGCCGCAGCCGACCGGGTGGCGGTGGTGCTCCAGGCGGGGGAGGTGCCGCTTGTCGGCCGGCGGGAGTCCGACGTCTCCGGGGACCTCGGGGACCTGTTGCTGGCGGAAGGGCACCAGCAGGTCAACTTCGCCATCGTGGGGAGCGGCCCCAACGCGGCGAGCCCCCATCACGAGCCGGGGGCCCGCATCGTGGGCCCGGACGAGACGGTGGTGTGTGATTTCGGGGGTGCGCTGGCGCTGGGCGGCGACGCCGGTGCGGTCGGGTACTGCTCGGACATCACCCGGACGGTGTACACCGGCACGCCTCCGGCGGAGATCGCCGAGTGCTACGAGGTCCTCCGAGCGGCGCAACAGGCGGGGGTCGTCGCCGCGCGGGCCGGCGTGGCGGCCGAGGCGGTCGACCGGGCCACCCGGGCGGTGATCGACGATGCCGGTTACGGGGAGCACTTCTGGCACCGGACCGGTCACGGCATCGGGATCGAGGAGCACGAGGACCCCTACCTGGTGGAAGGGAACGGTGTGCTCCTCGAAGTCGGGAACGCGTTCTCCGTCGAACCGGGGATCTACGTCACCGGGCGGTTCGGCATGCGGCTCGAGGACATCGTCGTGATCGGGGAGGACGGGGAGCCGGAACGCCTCAACCGCGCCGACCATGCCATGGTGGCGCTCGGTCCGTGAGCCCCGCCTGCGGCGGCGGTCGGGACGGTCGCGGTACTGTCCGCAGTCGGACCGGAGGGAGAAGGGCATGGATCTGGGGATCGCAGGAAGGGTGGCGGTGGTGGCCGCGGGCTCGCGTGGTCTCGGGCTGGCCTCGGCGCGCGCCCTGGCCGCCGAGGGGGTCGACCTGGTGGTCGCCGCCCGGGGGGAGGCATCCCTGGCGGAGGCTGCCGCCCAGTTGCGGACCGAGGGTGCCACGGTGGTGACCGAGGTCGCCGACATGGCTGATCCGGCGACGCCGGACCGGCTGGTGGCTGTGGCCGGGGAGCGGTTCGGCCGTCTCGACATCGTGGTGGCGAACGCCGGCGGGCCGCCACCGGGGCGGGCGCTCGACGTGACCGACGGCGACCTGGCCGGTGCGTTCGAAGCCAACTTCCTCGCCTCGGTCCGCCTGGTGCGGGCGGCTGCCCCGGTCCTGCGTGCCGGTGGGTGGGGCCGGATGTGCTGCATCACGTCGTACTCGGTGGTGCAGCCGGTACCGACGCTGGCCTTGTCGAACACCGCCCGCACCGCCCTGTGGGCGTGGGCGAAGACGGCGGCGCAGGACCTCGCCCGCGAGGGGAGCGGCATCACGCTGAACCTGGCCTGCCCGGGCCCGCACGCCACCGATCGGATGCGGGAGCTCGGAGGTGCCGGGGTGATGGGGGATCCGTCCGACTTCGGCAAGGTGGTGGCGTTCCTCTGCTCCCAGCCGGCCGCGTTCGTCAACGGAGCCGCAGTGGTGGTCGACGGGGGTGCCACGCTGGCGCTCTGACGCCCCCGCCTCGCGCCGTTCTGCGCCGCCCCGGTGCGGAGTCTGCGGCTGCTCAGGCGCTCCGCCGCGCGGTGTGGGAGGTCCACCCGGTCCCGTCCCAGTACCGGAGCACCGAGGGATCGCCCGAAGGGTCGGGGAGCCAACCGGCGGCAACCGCACCCGGACGGCCGGCCGACGGCGTCGCAGATGCGGCCGGGCCGGCGGCGACGAACGGCGGAGGGAGTGCCGGGGCCCCCGCCGTGCCCGGGCCGAAGGTCGGGGCGAGCGGGGTGCCGTCTGCCGTCCGTGCCGAGGCGGCCCCGGCGAACCCGGCGGGCCCCACCCCGTACTGGGCGACGTCGCGGTCGTGGTAGCCGACGGACGCCGCCTTGCGCCGCTTCAGGTTCCGGGCGTGCATCACCTGGCGGACCCCGACGAAGACCACGAGCACGGCCACGACGACGATGCCGACGAGTCGCAGGTGGGAAGAGGTGAGCGCGAACTGGACCGAGAAGACGGCCCCATGGGAGGGGAAGAGGCCCATCGAGGCCAATCGTACCGAGGACGCGATGCGGCAGTGGCGACACCCGTCGACCCGGTCCGCCCGCCGGGCTCTGGTCAGCCGACCTCCGTCAGCCGACCGCGGTCAGCCGACCGCCGTCCTGCGGGCGACGTGATCGGTCCACCGTTCCCCGTCCCAATAGCGCACCGTGGAGTCCGGCGAGGACGGGTCGGGCTGCCACCCGGGCCTGGTCCCCGGTAGGAGGACCGGTGGCGGCGACACACCACCGGCCGACGGTGGACGACCGACCGGGACGGCCCCCATGGCGGCGAGCACACCGTCCGGGGACCAAGGGTCGGCTGCCGCCGTGAGCCTGGGTCGCCTCCGCCGATCTGCGAGCCACGCCACCGCGGCCAGTACGGCGACGCCGGCCAACACTGCCGACACGCCGCCGAGGTGCAGACCCCCGCCCCGATCGGTCGCCGGTGCCGGGACCCCCCGACGCACCCGCTCGGGGATCCCCGGCGCGTGGACCACCGCCTGGTACTGGTCGAAGGCGACCCCGATGGCATCGGCGGGACTCAACGGCGCCGGGTTGGAGACGGCGTCCGACGAGGCCAGCTGCACCACGGTGACGTAGACGCCGTAGGTGAAGACGACCGTCTGCTCGGTGACCCCTCCGGAGGTGGCGACCGGCACGGTGAAGCCTTCGGCTCCGGGAATGCTGGGGACGGTGAACGGGGACGCGCCGGCCGCCTCCCGGTAGGGGAGGGCGAGACCGGCGGCGAGCTCGGACCGCGGCGCGGCCACCGTCACCCGGAACAACGTGATGACGACATCGTTGGCACCCTTGGCCGGCCCGTGGACGTCGGTCCACAGGCGGAGCTCGGCGGCGAAGCCCGGTTGGTCCGCCAGAGCGTCGAACTCGGCGGTCGCCTGAGCCGGGTCCGAGGACTGGGCGGCGAACCCCGCGGCGGTCAGCGGACCGTTCGTCGGCCCCGGTGCGGCCACGGTGAACCCGGGCAGCGGCTCGGCGATGACCACCGGCCCGAGCGGCGGATACCGGATGGGAACCGCCGCCCCCGCCTCTGGCACCCGTCCCGCCAGACCCACGACGACGGCGAGGGCCAGGACAGCAGCCAGACCCACGACGACGGCAAGGGCGGCATCCGGACCGTTCGTCCCGGCGCGGCGGGGTCGGGACCGGAGCGGTCCTCTTCGAGTCGGCCAGGGCCGTCCACCACCCACCGCGTCGCTACGCCACGAAGTACTTGGCTTGGGGGTGGTGGCAGATGATCGCGGTGGTCGACTGCTCGGGATGGAGCTGGAACCCGTCACTCACCTCGACACCGATGCGCTCGGCGCCGAGGAGCTCGACAACCTTGGCGTTGTCCTCCAGGTTCGGGCAGGCCGGGTAGCCCCACGAGTAGCGGCCACCCCGGTACTTCTGGCGGAACAGACCTGCCAGCGAGGGTCCGTCCTCCGACGCGAAACCGAGCTCCTCGCGGATCCGGTGGTGCCAGTACTCGGCCAGCGCTTCCGCCATCTCGACCCCGAGGCCGTGGAGGTAGAGGTAGCGCTGGTACTCGTCGGCCGCGAACAGCCGTGCGGTCTCCTCGGAGATCCGTTGCCCCATGGTGACCACCTGGAAGCTGGCGTAGTCCTCGTCCCCCGATCCGACCGGCCGGAAGAAGTCGCTGATGCAGAGCCAGGGATCCTCCACCTGCCTCGGGAACGTGAACCGCATCCACTCGGCGCTCCGGCCTTCGTCCTTGAAGATCACCAGGTCGTCGCCGTCCGCGTTCGCGGGGAAGTGTCCCCAGGCCACCTGGGGCAACAGGAGCTGCGCCGACTTGGCCCCGGCCATCTGCTCGCGGAGCAGCCCGCGCACCCGGTCCTTGAACGTCGTGTCGTCCTCGCCCGTCTCCGGCCGGAATCCCCACTGGTTGCGGAACAGCGCCGTCTCGTTGAGGTAGGCGGCGATGTCGTCGAGGGGGATTCCCTTCGCAACCCGGCTTCCGACGAACGGCGGTGTGAACAGCGGGTTGTCGGAGACCACCGTGGGCGAACGGGTCGGGAGGACGTCGCCCCGCTCGGCTGCCTCCAACGCCTTCTGCCTGCGCTGCTCGCTCTTCCTCGGCCCGAGGTCGCGGCCACCGCTGACCCGGCCGAAGTCGGGGTCGTCTTCGCCGGTGCGGCTCATCTCGACGAGGCGGTCCATGGTGCGCAGCCCCTCGAAGGCGTCCTTGCCGTAGAAGAGGCGGCCCTGGTAGACGGCCCGGAGGTCGCGCTCGACGTAGGTTCTCGTGAGCGCGGCACCGCCGAGGATCACCGGGATGTGGGAGAGCCCGCGCCGGTTGAGCTCCTCGAGGTTGTCCCGCATGATCAGCGTCGACTTGACCAGGAGACCGCTCATGCCGATGGCGTCCGCCCCGGTCTCCTCGAGTGCGGCCACCATGTCGCCGATGCCGACCTTGATCCCCAGGTTCTTCACCTGGTAGCCGTTGTTGGTGAGGATGATGTCGACCAGGTTCTTCCCGATGTCGTGGACGTCCCCCTTGACCGTGGCCAGCACCATCGTTCCCTTGCCGCCCTGGTCGGCCTTCTCCATGTGCGGTTCGAGGTGTGCGACCGCCGCCTTCATCGTCTCGGCCGATCCGAGAACGAAGGGAAGCTGCATCTCACCGGATGCGAACAGCTCGCCGACCGTCTTCATCCCCGTCAGGAGGATGTCGTTGACGATGGCGAGCGGGGCCAGTCCGGCGGCCATCGCCTCGTCGAGGTCGTCCTCGAGGCCGTTGCGGTCCCCGTCCACGATCCGCTGCTCCAGCCGTCGTTCGAGGGTCCATCCGGACCGGTCCTCGCCGGCGGCGACGGTGAAGGTGGACGCGCCCTCGAACAGGGCGAGAAGCTCGGTGAGCGGGTCGTAGTCCGGGCGTCGCCGGTCGTAGATCAGGTCGAGGCACACCTCCCGCGCCCGCTCGTCCACCTTGGAGAGCGGGAGGATCTTCGAGGCGTGGACGATGGCCGCGTCGAGCCCCGCCGCCACGCACTCGTGGAGGAAGACGGAGTTGAGGACCTGGCGTGCCGCCGGGTTGAGCCCGAACGAGACGTTGGAGAGCCCGAGGATCGTGTACACCCCGGGCAGCTCGGCCTTGATCCGCCGGATCCCCTCGATGGTCTCGATGCCATCCCTCCGGCTCTCCTCCATGCCGGTCGAGAGCGGGAGCGCCAGCGGGTCGAAGATGAGGTCGGCGGGTCGGAGCCCGTAGCGGGTGGTGGCGATGTCGTGGATCGCCCTGGCGGCGCGCACCTTCCAGTCGGCGGTGCGGGCCTGGCCTTCGGTGTCGATGCAGGTGCACACCACCGCGGCGCCGAACTCCCGGGCGAGGGATAGGAAGGAGTCGAGCCGGGTCCCTTCGCCGTCCCCCTCTTCCAGGTTCACCGAGTTGATGACGGCGCGCCCCCCGATCCACGACAGCGCGGTCTCCACCACCGGCGCCTCGGTGGAGTCGACCATCAGCGGCACGGTGGACTGGGTGGCGAACCGGGAGACCACCTCTTCCATGTCGGCGACGCCGTCGGCGCCGGTGTAGTCGACGCAGACGTCGATGAGGTGCGATCCCTCCCGCACCTGGTCGCGCGCCATGCCGACACAGGTGTCCCAGTCGGCCGCCAGCATCGCCTCGCGGAACCGCTTGGACCCGTTGGCGTTGGTCCGTTCGCCGACCACCAGGAACGAGGCGTCCTGGGTGAAGGGCACGTGGGTGTAGATCGACGCGGCGCCCGGCTCCGGATCGGGTACCCGGACGGCCGGCGCCAGGTCGGCGCAGGCCTCGACCACCGCGGCCAGGTGGGCCGGGGTCGTGCCGCAGCATCCCCCGACCACCGAGACGCCGAGCTCCCCGACGAACTGCCGGTGGAAGTCGGCCAGTTGGTCGGGGGTGAGGTCGTAGTGCATGGCCCCGTCCACGACGGAGGGGAGCCCGGCGTTGGGGAGGCAGGTCACCGGGAGGCGCGAGTGCCCGGTCAGGTGGTGCAGGGGCTCGAACATCTCCGCCGGTCCGGTGGCGCAGTTCAGGCCGATCAGGTCCACGTCCATCGCCTCGAGCGCGCACAGCGCGGCCCCGATCTCGGTGCCGGGCAGCATGGTCCCGGTCAGCTCGATGGTGACCTGGGCCTGGATCGGCACGTGGCGTCCGGTGGACCGCATCGCCCGTCGGGCGCCGTTGATCGCCGCCTTGGCCTGCAGGAGGTCGAAGACCGTCTCGACGAGGATGAGGTCGACGCCGCCCTCGAGGAGGCTCCCGGCCTGCAGCTCGTAGGCGTCGCGCAGGTCGGCGTAGCGGATCTGGCCGAGGGTCGGGAACTTGGTCCCGGGCCCGATGCTGCCTGCCACCCACCGGGGCCGGTCCGGCGTCGAGAAGTCATCGGCGGCCTGGCGGGCGAGCTGCGCGGCGGCGCGGTTCAGCTCGACCACCCGGTGCGCCTGCCCGTACTCGGCGAGGACGGGCCCGAAGGCGCCGAAGGTGTCCGTCTCGACGACCTCGCACCCGACCTCCAGGAAGGAGCGGTGCACCCGGTCGATGACGTCGGGTCGGGTGACGACGAGCAGCTCGTTGCAGCCTTCGAGCTCGGGCCCCCCGAAGTCGTCGGCCCCGAGACCGGCCAGCTGCAGGTTCGTCCCCATCGCCCCGTCGAACACCACCACCCGCTCGGTGGCGGCTCGGAGGTACGCGGAGTCAGGGGCATCGGGTCGGGCCATCGTCCTGCCAGGATACCGGCGGTCTGTCGGGGTGCGGCCCGGGTTCGCTTAGCATCTCCGGCGGGACGAGCGGCGTGAGACAGGCAGGGTGACGTGGCCAGGGTCAGGATCTACACCAAGACGGGCGACGACGGGACCACCGGTCTGCTCTACGGAGGTCGGGTGGCCAAGGACGCACCGCCCATGGAGATCAACGGGGCGGTCGACGAGGCACAGGCGTCGATGGGCGTGGCCCGGGCCGAGGCGCCGCCCGGATCGGAGCTCGACGGGCTCCTGGTCGACCTCGAGCGCGACCTGTACGTGCTGATGGCCGAGGTGGCGACCGACCCGGCCAACCGGGGCAAGCTGGTGCCCGGCACCACGCTGGTCACCGACGAGATGGTGACGGCGCTCGAGGTGCGCATCGACGCGATCATCGACCGGTTCGACATGCCGTCCGAGTTCGTCATCCCCGGGGCGGACCGGGTCTCCGCCGCCCTCGATCTCGCCCGTACCGTGGTCCGACGGGCCGAGCGGCTGACGGTGTCCCACCCGGTCGAGGGGTCGGCGGTCGGTCGCTACCTCAACCGCCTCTCCGACCTGCTGTGGGCGATGGCCCGCTGGACCGAGGGCGAGGGGCACCTGCTGGCACGGACGGTGCGGACTGCATCGGACCGGGCCGGCCAGACCCGTCGGGAGGAGACGGGTCCCGACCCCGACGGGGTGGCGGTTGCCGGGGAGGACCCGGGGACCGACGGGCCGGGAGGTCGCCGGTGAGGATCGAGAGCGCGTCCGCCAACGCCCTGCCCGCCGATCTGGTGGCGGTCGCGGTCCCGGTCTTCTCGGGTCCCGAGGGCCCCCAGCCGGCGGCCGGGGTCTCGGTCGATCTCGCCGGAGCGACGGTCCCCACCGTCCTCGACCCGGCGTGGTGCAAGCGTCAGGGGTTCACCGGCAAGGTGGGCCAGACTGTGGTGTTCCATGCCGTGGGGCCGGCCACGGCCCGGATGCGCACCGGCGACGGCACGGGGACCGGGGACGTGTCCGCCGCCCGCCCCGACACCGTGCTGGTCGGGGTCGGAGAGGCGTCCGCCCTCGCCGGTGACGCCGGGCTCGAGACGCTCCGGCGGGCCGCGGCCGCCAGCATCCGGGCGATCGGCGACGGGGGCGCGGCCGCGTTCCTCCTGCCGGACGGCATCGCCCTCCCGGTGGCCCGGATGGCGGAAGCGGTGGCCCTCGGAGCGGCGATGGCCGGGTACCGGTACGAGACCTACCGCACCGGCGAGCGTCCGGCCCGACTGGGACGGCTGGTGGTGGCGACCGAGTCGCCTTCGGAGGTGATCCCGGCCGCCGAAGGGGTGGCCCGGGGATCCCGCATCGCCGACTCGGTGAGCCTGGCCCGCGACCTGGTGAACCAGCCCCCCAGCTCATTGACGCCGTGGAAGTTCGCCGAGCTCTTCGTCCGGCGGTTCCGCGACGTGAGCCAGCTCACCGTCGAGGTCTGGGACGCGGAGCGGATCGCGGCGGAACGGCTGGGCGGCGTGCTCGGGGTGGCCCGGGGCTCGAGCCAGCCACCCCGCCTGGTCGTCGTCGAGTACCGGCCCGACCGCCCGATGGAGGTGCGGGGACGGGTCCCCCACGTGGCGCTGGTGGGCAAGGGGATCACGTTCGACTCCGGTGGCCTGTCCCTGAAGACGGCGTCGGGCATGGAGACGATGAAGACGGACATGGCCGGCGCGGCCGCGGTGCTCTGCGCGGTCGACGCCCTGGCCGCGCTCGGTGCCGGGCTGCGGGTCACGGCCATCACCCCGCTGACCGAGAACATGCCCGGTGGGGAGGCGACCAAGCCGGGCGACGTCCTGACCACCCGCAACGGAAAGACGATCGAGGTGCTGAACACGGACGCCGAAGGCCGGCTGGTGCTGGCGGACGCGCTGGCGCTGGCGGCCGAGGCGCGGCCCGACGCCATCGTGGACCTCGCCACCCTGACCGGGGCCGCGGTGGTGGCGCTCGGCGGCGACATCGCCGGCCTGTTCGGGAACGACGAGCGCCTGGTCGCCGAGGTGCGCGCCGCCGGGGAGCGGGCGGGCGAGCCGTCGTGGCCGTTGCCGCTCCCCGACGACTACCGGAGCCACATCGACTCGGAGGTCGCCGACATGAAGAACGTGGGCCGGGCGGGCAAGGCCGGCAGCATCGCCGCCGCCATGCTGCTCCGGGAGTTCGTCGGTGCCGTGCCCTGGGCCCATCTCGACATCGCCGGTCCCGCCCGCTCGGATGAGCAGGTCCGCTACCTGGCCAAAGGGGGCACCGGCTTCGGGGTCCGCACCCTGGTCGAGCTGCTGACCTCCGTCCGGTTCGCGGAGTCGGTGGTCCGGGACGCCGGGGAGTAGGGCTTCCCCGGGCCGCCCCGGCCGTCGGCCGTGCCGGCGGGGACCTCCCCGGGGTCCCCGGTGCCCCCGGTCGTCCCCGACCGACCGGAAGGCCGGCCCGGCATCGTGGCCACACCCGGGAGCGGGTGGGCGGCCCGGAAGGCGACGGCCGGGTGGAACTGCCACTCGCCCAGCCGTCGTTCGATGTCGGCGGGCGCCGCCCCTCCGGCGGCGAGACCCGCGGCCAGACGGGCGGCGCGCCGTCGCATCTGCTCGGGCTCCGGGAGGGACCGCTCGGCCAACCATCGCCGGTGGCTCTGCTGGAGGGACGGGGGGAGACGCTCGAGATGCCGGAGGGGAAGGGGCGGGATCCGGGTCCGCACGGCCAGGCTCCCCGGTCCGCACGGCCGGGCCAGCCCGAAGGTGGTGAGGCGTTGGAGGGACCGGCGGAAGGGGGAGTTCTTCCCCATGCGGTCGCCCAGGCCGAGCGACCGGGCCGTCTCCGCGAGGTCGAGGTCGAACCCGCCGGTGCTCACCTCCAGGCCGTAGGAGACCCGGCGGAGGAGCCAGGTGGCCGACGGGCCGAGGATGCCCAGCCAGTAGAGCTCGACGTAGCGGGAGCAGGGATGGACCCCGTGGGGATCGGCGACCGGGTCCAGCCACGGGACGATCCGGAGGGTGGCGGGTCCGTCGGACCCGGCCCGCTCCACCGCCCCGGGGGGCCGGTTGCCGTGCTCGGGAGCGGGCCGGGTCGTCGCCGGGGAGGCGCCCCCGACGACGGGAGCCGGAGCGGTCGAGCGGGACGGCGGGACGGCGGTGTGGACGGTCATGGCTTCCTCCTCGGCGTACCCGGGGGTGCGTCGCCGCATGGGCCCCGGTCGGGGTGTCCGACCCGGGCAGGTTCGGCCGGCGAGCTTGCCCGGGACCTGGCACGGATCCGGCCACCTTGCCGGAGAGCCGCCCCCCGCCTGCCACCCGCGCCGCCCGGGAGTCCCCTGACCCGCCCCCGCGACCCGACGCCCGACGCCCGACGCCCGGCCGCTCCGATGCCCGACGCCTGCCGACGCTCGCATCCCCGGATCCCAGTGCTCCGCTACCACGCCCCCCGGTGGACGGAGTCGGCGAACGGCCGCCGGCCGCGGGCGAGCGACGACGAGGGCGGGTCCGGACCCGTCGCCTCGCCGAGCAGCACCGCCCCCAGCCACCGGCGGTCGCCGGGCACCCCGAGCTGGACCCGGAGGACCTCCTCGCCGCGGAAGTTCCCGAGGAAGGCGGCGCCGAGGCCCTCCTCCGTCGCCCGAAGGAGGATGGTCATGGTGGCGAAGGCGGCGTCCACGAACCAGAAGGGCACGACCCACTCGACCGGTACCCCGCTCGTCGGCCGTTTGTCCGGCTCCTCGTAGCGGCTCCGGTAGGCACCTGGTGCGGCGAACACCAGGACGACCACCGGGGCCCGGGATAGACCGGCGAAGCGGCCCGACCGTGCCCGCCAGGCGGCGTCGGTGGTCGTCTCCCAGAACTGCTTGGTCTCGGACGGTCCCTCCAGCACCACGAGGTCGCGCCCTTGGGTGTTGCCGGCGGACGGGGCGCGGAGCGCGTCCGCCAGGATCGCGTCCACCACGCCCGGATCCGGTGGCCGGCCGGTGAAGTTCCGGCTCATCCGGCGCTGTCGGACGGCGAGACGCAGCTCCATCGCCCGAACGCTACCGGGGTGCGCCCGGCGGGAATGTTGACCGAACTGGTAGTGTTTACCCGGAGGGTCCGACCGGCGCCGATGGTGGCGACCGATGGTGGCGACCCGTGGGATCAGTGAGGACCGGCGCGCGGTGCGCGGCCGGCACCGAGGAAGGGACGTGATCGCCGTGCCGACGTTCAGGGAGCTGCTGTCCGAGGCCAAGGCCGCGGTGAGGGAGATCGATCCGGCCGCCGCCGAGGACGAGCTCGGCGTGCCCGGGGCGGTCGCCCTCGACGTACGCGAGCCGGACGAGTACGAGCAGGGGGCCCTCCCCTCGGCCGTGCACGTCCCACGCGGGAACCTCGAGCTGGCGATCGAAGGAAGGATCCCCGACAAGTCGACCCACCTGGTGGTCTACTGCGCCGGAGGCGTGCGATCGGCATTCGCGGCGAAGACGCTCCAGGACCTCGGCTACACCGACGTGGCATCGGTCGTCGGCGGCTTCAACCGCTGGAAGGACGAGGGCCGGGCCTGGTCGACCCCCCGCTCGCTCTCCTCGGAGCAACGGAACCGCTACCAGCGCCACCTCCTGCTTCCCGAGGTCGGCGAGGTCGGGCAGCTCAAGCTGCTCGATGCCAAGGTGCTGCTCCTCGGCGCCGGCGGCCTGGGGTCGCCCGCCGGGCTCTACCTCGCCGCCGCCGGCGTGGGCACCATCGGCATCATCGACATGGACGTGGTCGACGCCTCCAACCTCCAGCGACAGATCCTCCACAACACCGACCGGATCGGGGAGAGGAAGGTCGATTCGGCGAAGAAGACGTTGACGCTGATGAACCCCGACGTCACGGTCATCACCCACGACGTACGCCTGGGCGCCGGCAACATCCTCGACATCATCGACGGCTACGACGTGATCGTCGACGGCACCGACAACTTCCCGACCCGCTACCTGGTCAACGACGCCTCCCTGCTGAAGCGGATCCCGGTGGTCCACGGCTCGATCTTCCGGTTCGAGGGCCAGGCGACCGTGTTCAACCCCTACGAGGGCCCGTGCTACCGGTGCATGATCCCCGAGCCGCCGCCGGCCGAGCTGGCCCCCAGCTGCTCGGAGGCCGGGGTGCTCGGCGTCCTGCCGGGCATCGTCGGGTCGATCCAGGCGGTGGAGACGCTCAAGATCATCCTCGGGATCGGCGAGACCCTCCAGGGGAGGCTGCTCGCCTACGACGCGCTCGAGCAGAGCACCCGGACCTTCAAGGTCCACCGCGATCCGCAGTGCCCCGCGTGCGGTCCCGACGCCGGGGAGATCGTGATCGCCGAGTACGACGACCTCTGCATGCCCCACGCGGTGGCGCCGGCAGACGCCTGACCGTCCGGGCGCGTCCCCGCGCCGGACCCCTCCCCGGAGACCGTAACCTGGGGCCTATGGCACCCGACAGTACGCCCCCGAAGGGCTCCCGCGAGCGACGCACCGACTCCGGCATCGAGGTCCGCCCCGTCTACGGTCCGGCGGACCTTGAGGGGTGGGACCCCGCGGAGCGGCTGGGGGAGCCGGGGCGGTACCCGTTCACCCGGGGTATCCGGCCCGACATGTACCGGGGGCGGCTGTGGACCATGCGCCAGTACGCCGGCTTCGGCACCGCCACCTCCACCAACGAGCGGTTCAAGTTCCTCCTCGGCGCCGGTCAGACCGGGCTCTCGTGCGCGTTCGACCTCCCCACCCAGATGGGGTACGACTCCGACCACCCCCGGTCCGAGGGCGAGGTGGGCAAGGTCGGGGTGGCGATCGACTCGCTGGAGGACATGCGGCTGCTGCTGGCCGGCCTGCCCCTCGACACGGTCAGCACCTCGATGACCATCAACGCGACGGCCGCCATCCTGCTGCTGCTCTACCAACTGGTGGCCGAGGAGAACGGCGTCGACGGCACCCTGTTGAACGGCACCATCCAGAACGACATCCTGAAGGAGTACGTGGCGCGCGGGACCTACATCTACCCGCCGCGACCCTCCATGCGCCTGGTCACCGACACCTTCTCCTACTGCGCCGAGCACCTCCCGGCGTGGAACACGATCTCGATCTCCGGCTACCACATCCGCGAGGCCGGCTCCACCGCCGTCCAGGAGATCGCCTTCACCATCGCCAACGGCATCGCCTACGTCGAGGCGGCCCTGGCGGCCGGGCTCGAGATCGACGCGTTCGCTCCCCGCCTCAGCTTCTTCTGGAACGCCCACAACAACCTGTTCGAGGAGGTGGCCAAGTACCGGGCCGCCCGCCGCATGTGGGCGAAGATCGTGACCGAGCGCTTCGGGGCCCACGACGTGAAGTCGACCCTGCTGCGGTTCCACACCCAGACCGGGGGCTCGACCCTCACCGCCCAGCAGCCGGAGAACAACATCGTCCGGGTCACCCTCCAGGCGTTGGCCGCCGCGCTCGGCGGCACCCAGAGCCTCCACACCAACGGCTTCGACGAGGCGCTCGGCCTGCCCACGCAGAAGGCGGCCAAGATCGCCCTGCGGACCCAGCAGATCGTGGGCTACGAGTCGGGCATCGCCGACACGGTCGACCCGCTGGCAGGTTCATGGTTCGTCGAGTCGCTGACCGACGAGGTGGAGGCGGCCGCCTGGGAGTATCTCGAACGGATCGATGCCATGGGCGGAGCGGTCGACGCCATCGAGGCCCAGTACATGCAACAAGAGATCGAGCAGGCTGCCTACGCCTACGCCAAGGCGATCGACTCGGGTGACAAGGTCGTGGTCGGGGTGAACCGGTTCGTGGACGAGACGGAGGACCCGGCCGAGGTCTTCCCCATCGACGAGGAGCTGCAACGCTCGCAGGTCGCCTCGGTGAAGGGGGTCCGGGCCCGGCGCGACCAGGCAGGGGTGGACGCCGCCCTGGCCGACGTGGAGGCGGCCGCCCGCGGCACCCAGAACCTTCTCGTGCCGATGAAGGTCGCCCTGGGGCGGATGGCGACCCTGGGCGAGGTCTCCGACGTGCTGCGGAGCGTGTTCGGGGAGTTCCGCCCGGGCGGCTGACCCCGGCCTCAGGCGCTCCGGCGGGCGAGCAGCCGGTCCCGGAGCGGGCCGGGCTCGGCGGCGTCGATCGCCGTCCACGCCAGGGCGAGCGACCCCTCCCGCACCGCGGCGTCCGCAGACCCGGTGATGCAGGCGGCAGCGAACTCGGGCTGGTGGTTGACCGCCCCGCCGGAGTCGATGGCGAGCAGCGGGTGGATGGCGGGAACCGCCAGGGAGACGTTGGCCATGTCGGTCGACAGGCTCGGCGGGGGCACGCCGGCGTCGTCGAGCGCGAACGAGCGCCCCAGCCGCTCGGCGTTGGTCCGGTAGGCGGCCAGGAGACCGGGGTCGCTCTCCATGTGGGTGTAGTCGGGCGCAAGGCGGTCGAACGCCACCGACGCGCCGGCGGCCAGGGCGCCCGCTTCGAAGCACGCCCGCACCCGGGGCTCCAGGGCGGCCAACCCCTCGGCGGTCAGTGAACGGCACATGAAGCGGCCCGACACCGCGCCGGGGATGATGTTGGCCGCCTCCCCGCCCTCGGTCACCACGCCGTGCACCTGGTCGCCGGGAGGAAGCTGCTGGCGGAGCAGGCCCAGCGCGACCTGGGCGACCACCATGGCGTCGCCGGCGTTGATTCCCTGCCACGGAGCTGCCGAGGCGTGGGCGGTGCGCCCGGTGACGTGCACGTCGAAGTGGGAGACGGCCAGGCAGGTGGCCTGGAGGTGTTCGCTCGGCCAGGGGTGCACCATCATCGCCGCGTGGACGTCGTCGAACACGCCGTGGTCGAGCATCACCACCTTGCCGCCGCCGCCCTCCTCGGCCGGGGTCCCGAGCACGCGGACGGTCAGACCCGATGCCCCCGCGACGGGAGCGAGCCCGATCGCCGCTCCGGCGGCGGTGGCGGCGATGACGTTGTGGCCGCACGCGTGCCCCACCCCGGGGAGGGCGTCGTACTCCGCGCACACCGCAACCACCAGCGGTCCGTCCCCGATCTCGGCGCTGAAGGCGGTGGGCATGCCGGCGATGCCCCGGGTCACGGAGAATCCGTGGCGCTCGAGGAGCGATGCGGTCCAGGCGGCGGCACGCTCCTCGGCGAACGCGGTCTCGGGGCTCCCGTGGATGGCATGGCTGAGGCCCACCAGCTCGTCCAGCGCGGCGTCGACCGCGCTCCGGACGGCGTCGGCATGCTCGGAGTGCCGGACGGCCGCCGGGTCGGCGGTGTCCTGATGAGTCGGGTCGTGGTCAGCCATGTCCTGGTCCTCTCCGTGCCGGCGCCAAGCTGCCGGCGCCAAGCCGGCCACCGGACACCCGGCTGTCACCGACCGTCCCGCCGGACTGCCGGACTGCCGGACCGCTCAGGCGATGATGGCGATGACGTCGCCCGGTCCGACCGAGGCTCCGGCGGCCACCTTCAGCTCGGTCACCGTCCCGGCCTTCTCGGCGTTGACGTTGTTCTCCATCTTCATCGCCTCGAGCACGCAGACGGTCTGGCCGACCTCCACTGCGTCCCCCACCTCGACCAGCACCTTGACGACCGTCCCCTGCATGGGGACCGCGACCGTTCCCGACCCGGAGCCGCTGGCGGCCGCCTTGGGACGCGAGGGGCCGGACGCCGACCGGCCGGGGGCCGGCCCGGGCACGGCCGCCCCGACGTCGGGCACCCACAGCTTGACCTGGTAACGGCGGCCGTCGACCTCGGCGGTGACGTCCCGCAGGACCCGGTCCACCTGCTCCGCCTCCGTCGACGACGCAGCGGCCCCGGGCTCCCCGGCGGTGACCGAGCTGAGGTCGAGCGACTGCTCGACCCAGTTCGTCGAGTGGGTGCCGGCGGCGAAGTCGGGATGGGAGAGGATCGCCACGTCCGCCGGGAGCGTGGTGGCGACACCCTCCACCACGGTCTCCTCGATGGCCCGGAGCATCCGGCGCCTGGCCGACTCGCGGTCCTTGCCCCACACCACCAGCTTGGCGATCAGGTTGTCGTAGAACTGGCTGACCGTGTCGCCGGTGCCGTACCCGGCGTCGAGTCGCACCCCGGGTCCGCCGGGTGCCACGAACCGGGTGATGGTGCCGGGGGAGGGGACGAAGGCCCCCCCGGCCGGGTCCTCCGCGTTAATCCGCACCTCGATGGCGTGGCCGTCCCGGCGGACGTCGTCCTGGGTGAAGCCGAGCGGCTCGCCCGAGGCCACCCGGAGCTGCCATTCGACCAGATCGAGCCCGGTGACCAGCTCGGTGACCGGGTGCTCGACCTGCAGCCGGGTGTTCATCTCGAGGAAGAAGAACTCCCCGTCCTGGTAGAGGAACTCGACGGTGCCGGCGTTGACGTAGCCGCACGCCTCGGCGACCTTCACCGACGCCTCGCCCATCGCCCGGCGCACCGAGTCGGGGAAGTCGGGGGCGGGGCTCTCCTCCACCAGCTTCTGGTGCCGGCGCTGGGCGGAGCAGTCGCGCTCGCCGAGCCACAGGGTATGACCGTGGGTGTCGGCGATCACCTGCATCTCGACGTGACGGGGCCACGCCAGGTACCGCTCGACGTAGCACTCGTCACGGCCGAAGTAGGCGAGCGCCTCGCGCTGGGCGGACTCGAGCGCCTCGGCGGCACCTTCGGGCCCCCCGACCACCTTCATCCCGCGGCCGCCCCCGCCGTAGGCGGCCTTGATCGCCACCGGCCACCCGTGCTCGGCGCCGAAGGCGGTGACCTCGTCCGGGGAGGCGAGCACCTCGGAGCGGCCGGGGACCCCGGAGACGCCGGCCCGCTCGGCGGCATGGCGGGAGCTGATCTTGTCCCCCATCACCTCGATGGCCTCGGGGGGCGGCCCGATGAAGGTGACCCCCCGCTCGGTGATCGCCCGGGCGAAGTCGGTGTTCTCGGAGAAGAACCCGTACCCGGGGTGGACGGCGTCGGCGCCGCTCCGCTCGATGGCATCGAGGATGGCGCCCGTGTTGAGGTAGCTCTCCGCCGCGGTCTGGCCCCCGAGCGCGTACGCCTCGTCGGCCAGGCGGACGTGGAGCGCGTCCCGATCGAGCTCCGAGTACACGGCGACGGTGGCCACCCCGAGCTCGCGGCACGTCCGGATGACCCGGACCGCGATCTCCCCGCGGTTGGCGATGAGGACCTTCTTCAGCACGCTCGGCCTTTCGAATCGGAGTCGTCGGCGGTCCTGGCGACCGCCCTCGGGCGCTACCACACTGGCACGGCGGACGGGGTGCGTGCCACGTCGGGGAGCGGGCCGTAGGGTGGGCGGGTGCCGGGGAACAGGTTCGGGGACATCCGGTGGCTCCACTCGGTGGACTCGACCAACCGGTACCTCCTCGACGAGGCCCGTGCCGGCGCGCCCGAGGGGGTGGTGGCCGTGGCCGACCACCAGGAAGCCGGCCGGGGCCGACTCGGGCGGCGGTGGGAGGCACCCCCCGGGGCGAACCTCCTGTGCTCGATCCTCCTGCGGCCGGACCTCCCGGTCGCATCCCGACACCTGTTGAGCACGGTGGTGGCGCTGGCTGCGGCGGACGCCTGCCAGGCCGTCGCCGGGGTCACCCCGGTCTTCAAGTGGCCGAACGACCTGCTGGCGGCGGACGGTCGCAAGCTGGCCGGCGTGCTCGCCGAGGCCGACGCCCCGGGGCGGCCGGGCCTCCCGGCCTCGGTGGTGGTGGGGATCGGCGTGAACGTGGGGTGGCCCGGCTCCGACGCGGACCTGCCGGCCGAGCTGGTGGGCCGGGCCACCTCGTTGAGCCAGGAGGCCGGCCGTCCCGTCGAGCGGGAGTCCCTCCTCGCGGACCTGCTCGTATCCCTCGAGCCCCGCGTCACCGCCCTCGGCACCGCCGCCGGCCGATCGGCACAGGCGGACGAGCTGCGCCGGAGGTGCGCCACCGTCGGTGCGCGGGTCCGGATCCAGCTGGCCAACGGGTCGTTCGACGGGACGGCGACCGGGGTGACCGACGAGGGGCACCTGGTGGTCGCCACTCCCTCGGGGACGCGCACCGTGGTGGCCGGCGACGTGGTCCATCTCCGGCCGGCGGAGGAGCGGGACCTCCCTTCCGCCCCAGGTGGGAGGGTCACCAGCGAGTAGCATGCCGCCATCATGCGACTACTCGTGACTGGCGCCGCAGGGTTCATCGGGTCCAACTTCGTCCGGTACTGGGTCGAGCGGCACCCGGACGACCTCGTCGTCGCCCTCGACGTGTTGACCTACGCAGGCAACCGCCCCAACCTGGCCGACGTCGAAGACCGGGTTCCCTTCGTGCACGGGGACATCGGCGACCTCGACCTGGTGGCGGAGGTGCTCGCCGAGCACCAGCTGGACGTGATCGTGAACTTCGCCGCCGAGTCTCACAACAGCCTGGCCATTCTCGACCCCGCGCGCTTCTTTCGCACCAACGTGCTGGGGACCCAGACGCTGGCGGAGGCGGCCCGCCGCCACGGGGTCTCGAGGTTCCACCACATCTCGACCTGCGAGGTGTACGGGGACCTGCCGCTCGACTCTGACGAGGTCTTCACCGAGGAGACGGCCTACCGGCCGCGCACGCCGTACAACGCCTCGAAGGCGGGGGCAGACCATGCCGTACGGGCCTACGCGGAGACGTTCGGCCTCCCGGCCACCATCACCAACTGCTGCAACAACTACGGCCCGTACCAGTTCCCCGAGAAAGTCATCCCCCTGTTCACGGCCAAGGCACTCGACGACCAGCCCCTGCCGTTGTACGCGTCGACCCAGAACCGCCGAGAGTGGCTCCACGTGGACGACCACTGCCGGGCGGTGGAGCTGGTGCTCCAGCACGGGGAGGTCGGCGAGACCTACAACGTCGGCAGCGGGGTGGAGGCGAGCATCGAGGAGATCGCGGACGCGGTGCTGGCCGCCACGGGTCGCCCTTCGACCCTGAAGGAGATCGTCCCGGACCGCCCCGGGCACGACCGTCGCTACCTGCTCGATTCGTCGAAGATCCGGACGTCGCTGGGATGGGAGCCGACCGTCCCGTTCGCGGAGGGCCTGGCGGCCACGGTGGCCTGGTACGCGGCGCACCGTGACTGGTGGGAGCCTCTGCGGGACCGGGCGCCGGTGCTCGAGGGCGGGTGGGCTACCTCCCCGCGTGGCGGGAAGCCGTCGACGTGAGCGGCGGACCCCGGGTGCTGGTCACCGGGGGCAACGGCCAGCTGGGCCGGGACCTCAGGGATGTGCTCGCCGGCCGGGTGCCGGCCGGGGGAAGGGCCGGAGCGGCCCGGGACTGTCGGGCGGACGTCCTCTCGACCGACGTGGACACCCTCGACGTCTCCGACCGCACGGCGGTCGGAGAGGTGTTCGAGGGGTTCCGCCCCGAGGTGGTGCTCCACGCCGGCGCCCTCACCGCTGTCGACGCCTGCGAGGCGGATCCCGACCGGGCGTTCGGTGTCAACGCCCTCGGCACCCGCAACGTGGCCGAGGCGGCCGTCCGCGTCGGCGCCCACCTCATCTACGTGTCGACCGACTACGTGTTCGACGGGAAGCTGTCCCGTCCCTACGTCGAGTGGGACCGGACCGATCCGCAGTCGGTGTACGGCCGGAGCAAGCTGGGCGGCGAGGTCGAGGCGCTCGTCCTCGGGGGATCCTCCACCACGGTCGTGCGCACCGCCTGGGTGAGCGGCGCCCACGGTGCGAACATGACCAAGACGGTGCTCCGGCTGGCGACCGTCGGCGGCGGCCCGCTGCGGTTCGTGGACGACCAGGTGGGGACCCCCACCTTCACCGCCGACCTGGCGCCCGTCCTGGTCGACCTGGCGCTGGACCGCTGCCCCGGCGTGTTCCACGTCACGAACCAGGGCGAGACGACGTGGTTCGGCTTCGCCCGGGCCGTCCTGGACTCGGCCGGCCTCGACGCGGACCGGGTCGAGCCGATCACCACCGACCAGCTTGACCCACCCCGCCCGGCCCCCCGCCCGGCCAACTCCCGTCTCGACAACGCCGCGTTGCGGCTCTCGGGCCGAGCGGCGCTCCCGGACTGGACCGACGCTCTCGACCGTCTGGTCGGCGCGCTTGAGGAGCCGGCGGTCCGATGAGGCGCGCTGGCGGCGTCCTGTCTGCCGACGAGGGGAGGCGGGGCTCGTGACCTCGGGTGCACCCGGATCCCCCAGGGGAGCCGCCTCCCCGCCGGTCGCCTCCGGGGACGCCGACGCCGGCGCTCCCGGGGCGTACTTCGGGCACGGTGGCGCCGCGGTCCGGGTGCTCCCGCACGGTCGGGGCCACGCGGTCGCCGTCATCGGCGTCGGCTACGTGGGGCTCCCCACCGCCGCCACGCTCGCCCACCTGGGCCACCGGGTCGTCTGCGCCGACGTCGACCCGGCCAAGGTCGCCCTGCTGCAGACGGGCGAGGTCCCCTTCGTGGAGGACCGCCTGGGAGAGCTGGTCCGAGAGGGCCTGGCCGCGGGGCGGCTGCAGTTCGTCACCGGCGCGTCGGCGGCGGTGGGCGGTGCCGAGTTCGTGTTCCTGTGCGTCCCGACCCCGCAGGGCGAAGACGGGGCCGCCGACCTCTCCTACGTGGAGGCGGTGGCCGCCGAGATCGCGCCGCACCTGGCCCCGGGGTCGGTCATCGTCAACAAGTCGACCGTGCCGGTCGGTTCGACGCTGGTGGTAGAGCGGGTGCTGGGGCGCCGCGACGTCACGGTGGTCTCCAACCCCGAATTCCTCCGGGAGGGGACCGCCGTGAGCGAC
The DNA here is from genome assembly GCA_021801235.1 of Actinomycetes bacterium. Taxonomy (GTDB): domain Bacteria; phylum Actinomycetota; class Acidimicrobiia; order Acidimicrobiales; family RAAP-2; genus DASZIT01. Next base: position 552 of record JAJYYG010000074.1, on the reverse strand, counting down.
AGCCTCCACCCGGAGCGGATCGTGGTGGGCGCGGAGGACCAGGCCGCAGCCGCAAGGGTGGGCGAGCTGTTCGCAGGGACCCACGCCCCCCTCCTGATCACCGACGCTGCGACCGCGGAGACCATCAAGTATGCGTCCAACGCCTTCCTCGCCACCAAGCTGAGCTTCATCAACGCGGTGGCGGGCCTCTGCGAGGCGGTCGGCGCCGACGTGCGCGACGTCATCCTGGGCCTCGGGTACGACAAGCGGATCGGCTTCGAGTACCTGCGCCCGGGGCCGGGTTGGGGGGGGAGCTGCCTCCCCAAGGACACCCGGGCGCTCGCCCACATCGCCGACCAGGCCGGGTACGACTTCTCCTTCCTGCGGGGGGCCATCGCCACCAACGAGCAGCAGTTCGAGCGGGTGGTCGACAAGGTGGCCAGCGCCATCGGCCGTGGCGCCGGGTCCGGCCGCGCCGGCCGGGTGGCGGCCGAAGGCCTTGCCGGCGCGAGGGCGGCCGAAGGCCTTGCCGGCGCGAGGGCGGCCGAAGGCCTTGCCGGCGCGAAGACCGCC
>JAJYYG010000053.1 GCA_021801235.1 Actinomycetes bacterium | reverse complement strand
GGTCCACCGTGGCCGGCGCGACCGCGCCCACCGCGACCGCGCCCAACGCGAGCGCGACCGCTGCGGCAGCCGACGCCTGGACGGCAGCCCTCTGCGGAGAGGACCCGACGGTCGACGGCGACCCCGGAGCGCTGGCGTCGCTGGCCGCCGAGGTGCGCGCCTGGCACGCCACCCAGGGAGCGGGCACCGACCTGCTGCGGGTCTGCTTCCGGGTGGTGCCTCCGGGCGAGGACGGGACCCCGGTGGAGCCCGATCCGTCCGGCACGACGACAGCCCCGGCCCCGTCCGGCGCGACGACAGCCCTTGGCCCGGGCACGACGACAGCCCCCGAACCGTCCGGCACGACCGGGTCCCGGGCCGGGGTGGGCAAGGCGGCGCCGGGGGCTCCCGCCGGAGCGGACGAGTGGCAGATCGAGTTTGCCCTCCAGGCGACGGACGATCCCAGCCTGGTCGTCCCGGCGTCCGCGGTCTGGACCGGCGGCCCGGAGCTGGCGGCGCTGGCACACCACGTGGACCACCCCGACGAGCACCTCCTCCGGGGCCTGGGGCTGGCCTCCCGCCTGGTCCCCGCCCTCGCCCCCTCGTTGTCCGCCGCCGCCCCGTCGGAGCTCACCACCGACGCCTCCGGCATCCTCGCCTTCCTCCGGGAGGGCGCCCCCGTCCTCGAGGAGGCGGGGTTCGGGGTGCTGGCGCCCCCCTGGTGGCGGTCGCCCAAGGCCCGCCTGGGGCTGCGGCTCAAGGCCCGGACCCGCACGACGGGGGGCTCGTCGGCCGCCTCGATCGGTCTCGACGGGCTGTGCGACGTCCAGTGGGAGGTGGCGCTCGGCGACGACACCATCGGGGTGACCGAGCTGCGCCGGCTGGCCCGGCTGAAGCAGCCCCTGGTGCGGGTGCGCGGCCAGTGGGTCGAGCTCGGCCGGGACGACCTGGAGGCGGCCATCGCCGCGGTGGGCAAGCGGGGCGCGCCGGCCGGCCAGCTCACCGCGGGCGAGGTGCTGCGCACCGCCCTCGGCATCGGACAGGCGCACGGCGGCCTGCCGGTGACCGACGTGGTGGCCGACGGCTGGCTGGGGGGCCTCCTGGACGGAGCGGACGACCGCCGCCTCGAACCGGTCACCACGCCCGCCGGGTTCAACGGCGAGCTCCGTCCCTACCAGGAGCGTGGGCTGGGGTGGCTCTCGTTCCTCGGCGACCTCGGGCTCGGGGCCTGCCTGGCCGACGACATGGGCCTGGGGAAGACGGCCCAGCTCCTGGCGGTGCTGGTGGCCGAGCGCGCCCAAGTCGGTGCCGACGGTGCGGTCGGTGCCGACGGTGCGGTCGGTGGCGCCCGCGCCCGGCCCCAAGCCGCGGCCCGCGTGCCGGGCCCGACCCTCGTCCTGTGCCCGATGTCCCTGGTGGGCAACTGGGAGCGGGAGGCGGCCCGGTTCGCGCCGAAGCTCTCCGTCCTGGTCCACCACGGCCCCGAGCGGCTGGCCGGAAAGGCCTTCGCCCGGCGGGCGGCCAAGACCGACCTGGTGCTGTCGACCTACGGGGTGGCCGTCCGGGACGGCGAGCTCCTGGCCACCGTGGGGTGGGACCGGCTGGTGCTCGACGAGGCCCAGCAGATCAAGAACAGCGGCACCCGGGTCACCCAGAGCGTCCGGTCCATCCCGGCGGTGCGCAGGATCGCCATGACGGGCACCCCGGTGGAGAACCGGCTGAGCGAGCTGTGGTCGATCATGCAGTTCCTCAACCCCGGCCTGCTGGGATCGGAGAAGGCGTTCCGCGACCGGTTCGCCGCGCCCATCGAGCGCCAGGGGGACGACGAGGCGGCGGCCCGGCTCCGGCGGGTGACCGGGCCGTTCATCCTCCGGCGGCTGAAGACCGACCGGTCGATCATCGCCGACCTGCCCGACAAGCTCGAGATGAAGGAGTACTGCACCCTCACCCGCGAGCAGGCCACCCTCTACCAGGCGGTGGTGGAGGACATGCTGTCCCGCATCGAGGAGTCCGAGGGCATCGAGCGCCGGGGCCTGGTGCTGGCGACGATGATGAAGCTCAAGCAGGTGTGCAACCATCCGGCGCACTTCCTGGCGGACGGCTCGGCCATGCCGGGGCGCTCCGGCAAGCTGACCCGGCTGGTGGAGGTCCTCGAGGAGGCGGTGGCCGAGGGCGACCGGTCGCTGGTCTTCACCCAGTTCACCGAGATGGGCGGCATGCTCGAGCGCCACCTCCGGCACCGGCTGGGCTGCGAGGTCCTGTGGCTCCACGGGGGGGTGCCGAAGAAGGCGCGTGACGCCATGGTCGAGCGGTTCCAGGGGGAGGGCGGACCCCCGGTGTTCCTGCTGTCCCTGAAGGCCGGGGGCACCGGCTTGAACCTGACGGCGGCGACCCAGGTGATCCACTACGACCGGTGGTGGAACCCCGCCGTCGAGAACCAGGCGACCGACCGCGCCTACCGGATCGGCCAGACCAGGACCGTCCAGGTGCGCAAGTTCGTGTGCGGGGGGACCCTGGAGGAGCGGATCGACGCCATGATCGACCAGAAGCGCGCCCTGGCCGAGCGGATCGTGGGCACCGGCGAGGGCTGGATCACCGAGCTGTCCACCGACCAGCTCCGGGACGTGATCGCCCTGTCGGCCGACGCCGTGGGGGAGGAGTGATGGCCACCCGCCGGCCGTCCGCCCGGGGAGGGTCCGGAGGCAGGTCGGGCCGGGGCGGGGGCCGGGGCGCCTCCGGCCGGGGCGGGGACGGGTGGTGGCCGCCGAAGTCGGTGCCGATCGCGGTCGAAGGCGGCCTGCAGGCGCGCAGTCGGCGGGGCCAGATCGGCGACACCTGGTGGTCCCGGCGGTTCCTGGCGGTGCTCGAGTCGTTCGGCATGGGGAGCCGCCTGCAGCGGGGGAAGCGGTACGCCCGTACCGGGCAGGTGCTCTCCATGGAGGTGGGCCCGGGCGAGGTGCGGGCGTCGGTGCAGGGGTCGCGGTCGCGGCCGTACCGCGTGTTCGTCGAGACGGAGGTCCTCACCCCGGTCGAGTGGGACGGCGTCGAGGCGGTGATGGTGTCCCGGGCCGTGTTCGTGGCCAAGCTCCTGGCCGGGGAGATGCCCGAGGAGATCGAGGAGGCGTTCGCCGCCACCTCGTCGTCGCTGTTCCCGACGACCGGGTCGGAGTTCGAGACGGCGTGCTCGTGCCCTGACTGGGAGAACCCGTGCAAACACATCGCCGCGGTGTTCTACCTGTTGGCGGAGGCGTTCGACCGCGACCCGTTCCTGATCTTCGCCTGGCGGGGACGCGACAAGGAGGCGCTGCTCGCCTCCCTGCGGTCGAGGCGGCGCGCCGCCGGCGGGGCCGGGGGAGTGGGCGACGGCGCGGGTGAAGGCGGGGCCGGCGAGGGCGGCGGTGGATCGGTCAGGGCGGGGGGCGTCGGTGGCGCAGTCGGGTCTGAAGGTGGGGCCGGTGAGCGGTTCGGTTGGCCGGAGGCGCGACCGGCGTCGCAGTCGACCGGCGTGGCGGGCGCGGGTGGCGTGGCGGGCGCGGGTGGCGTGGCCGGCGTGGCCGGCGTGGCGGGCCTGGCCGGAGCCGCCGAGGGAGTGGACCCTGTGCCGGGGTCGGTCTGGGGCGAGGGGACCGACCTGCGGCCGATCGACGTCCGCTACCGGAAGGCGGTCGCTCCCGACCTGGTGCTCCGCCGTCTCGACCCGGCCCCGTTGGGGGAAGACGGAGACCGCATCCTCGAGGTGCTCCGGCGCAGCTACGAGGGGATCACCGCGGCGGCCGCCTCGCTGGCGATGGGCGGTCCTGGCGATCCCGACGGCAACCCGGAGCTGCCGGGGCGGTGACGGGAGCGGGGCGGCTCCCGGACCGGATCGGCGGGGATCGGCCGACCGTGCGCCGGTCCGAGCGCATGTTCCGGGGAATCGAGATCGGCTCCCTCGAGGCCGAAGAGGTCATCGAGGACACCATGTACGAACGCCACGACGCCGACTTCTGCGACCCCCGGGTCGACGCGCTCAAGCCTTCGGAGCACGATCTCGTGATGACGATGGCCGACTGCCCATACCCGCCCCTCACAACCTCCTCGGTGCAGAATTACTCGCCGAAGTCGGCGGGGAACATCAACGTCCTGATGGGCCGCCTGGTCGAGGAGGGGATCGTCTTCCGGGGGATGAAGGGTGTCTACGAGCTCAACGCCCCCCGGTTCCATGACTACCTGAAGCGCCGCCAGGTGCGCCCCCACGAGCGGGGCTACCCCTCCTGATGCTCCGCCGCCGTCACCTCCGAGGACAGCGCTTGCTCCCGAGCCGCCATGTCCGACTAGCGTGGATAGACATAAAGCGTCTAGCGTCGGTAGACTAGCGTTGGTGACGGCACGCAACCTTCGCAGGATGCTCCGCCAACGCGGCTGCAGCGAGGTCCGCCAGGTGGGCTCGCACCTCACGATCCGTTGCGGCGAGTGCGTCACCACGATTGCCGTGCACGGCGGCGATATACCTGTCGGAACGCTCCGAAAGATCGTTCGGGACCTTGAGCCGTGCCTCGGGAAAGGATGGCTACGCCCATGACCTACTACGCCACGTTGGAACTGGACCCCCGATCCCGGCAGTGGATGGCCGACATCGAAGATCTGCCGGTCCACACCTGGGGGCGAACGCTCAGCAAGGTGAAGGCATATGCCGCCGAAGCGCTCGCGCTCCATCTCGACCTTGACCTCGACGCCGCCCGCGACCAGTTGTCGTTCCGGACCCCCCAGCTGCCAGCACCCGTCCTCGAGGCGATGGATCAGGCCGAGTCCACCCGCAGCGAAGCGGACACCGCAGCCGCCAGGGCTGCTGCGGCCAAGGCCGCCGCCGCTCGGGCCCTTGTTGACGAGGCGCACCTGTCGATGCGCGACGCCGCTGAGCTTCTCGGCGTCTCTCACCAGCGCGTCCAGCAACTGCTCGCTGGGTGACAACACCTTCGACGGCGCCGCAGGCGATGCCGCCCTGCCCCGGTAGGCGATCCCCGACCGGACTGTTCGGCGCCGGCCGTACCCGAGGTCCACGCACCAGACCGCGGTGACCGGTCGGGCCACCGGGCGGCCCGACTGGCGCCGGGCGCCACGGGAATGAACACTGCACGGCAGCGCCGGGTGCGTCCCACCCGCCCCTGCCCCCCGAACGACAGGAGAGACCCGTGACCCCCGACCCCCTCCCGACCACCGCGTCCGGCCGCACCCCCGCCTCGGACGCCACCCGGGCGGCCAACGCCGTGTTCCGTGAGGCGCTCCCCCTCGACGACCGGGCGGACTTCGACCGGGTCGGGCGCGGCCGCCTCGGGGGCGCCGACCACCTGGTGGTCCACCACGACCACGCCCCCGACCGGGCCGTGTGGGACATGGACTCGTACTCGTTCGTCACCGGGGACGCCCCGGACACCGTCAACCCGAGCCTGTGGCGCCAGGCCCGGCTCAACACCGACCACGGGCTCTACCAGGTCGCCGACCGGATCTACCAGGTGCGCGGCTACGACATCTCGAACATCTCGCTGGTGGCCGGCGACACCGGGTGGATCGTCATCGACCCGCTCACCTCCACCGAGACCGCCCGGGCGGCCATGGCCCTGGTCGCCGAGCACCTCGGCGAGCGGCCGGTGCGGGCGGTGATCTACACCCACAGCCACGCCGACCACTTCATGGGCGTCCAGGGGGTGGTCAGCCGGCGCCAGCTCGCCGAAGAGGCCATTCCGATCATCGCCCCGGCCGGGTTCCTGAAGGCGGCCGTGTTCGAGAACGTGATCGCCGGCAACGCCATGCTCCGCCGGGCCGCCTACATGTACGGCAACGTCCTCGACCGGGGTCCCGACGGCCAGGTCGACTGCGGGCTGGGCAAGACGGTCCCCGCCGGGTCGGTGAGCCTGGTGGCCCCGACCCACCTGGTGGGCGCCACCGGCGAGGAGCTGGTGCTCGACGGGGTGCGGGTGGTGTTCCAGTACACGCCGGACACCGAGGCGCCGGCCGAGATGACCTTCCACTTCCCCGACCTGCGGGCCCTGTGCATCGCGGAGAACTGCACCAGCGTGATGCACAACCTCTACACCCTCCGGGGGGCGGAGGTGCGCGACTCGCTGGCCTGGAGCAAGTACATCAACGAGGCGATCGAGCTGTTCGCCGCCGGATCCGACGTGGTGTTCGCCAGCCACAACTGGCCCCGGTTCGGGACCGACGAGCTCACCGCCTACCTGCGCACCCAGCGCGACACCTACCGCTACCTCCACGACCAGACCATGCGGCTTGCCAACCACGGCTTCACCTCGCTGGAGATCGCCGAGCAGCTCGACCTCCCGGACAGCCTGGCCCGGGAGTTTTCCAACCGCGGCTACTACGGGACGGTCAACCACAACTCGCGGGCGGTGTACCAGAAGTACCTGGGGTTCTTCGACGGCAACGCCGCCAACCTCAACCCCCTCCCGCCCGAGCCGGCCGCGGTCCGCACCGTCGAGTACATGGGGGGCGCGGAGGCGGTGCTGGCCCGGGCCCGGGCCGACTACGACGCCGGTGAGTACCGGTGGGTGGCCCAGGTGCTCGGGCACGTGGTGTTCGCCGACCCGACCAACCAGGCCGCTCGCGACCTCCAGGCGGCCGCCTTCGAGCAGCTCGCCTACCAGGCCGAGTCGGGCCCGTGGCGCAACTTCTACCTCTCCGGCGCGCTCGAGCTGCGCGGCGGTCTCGAGGCCCCCACCGGCACCCGGCCCGGGGCGCGGGCCGACGTGCTGGCGGCGATGACGGTCGACATGATCTTCGACCTGCTCGGGGTGCGGTTGAACGGGCCGAAGGCGGCCGGCTTCACCTGCAGCGTCAACTGGAGGTTCCCCGACACCGGCGAGGAGTGGGCGCTGCGCGTCGAGCACAGCGCGCTCAACTACGTCCGCCACCTCGACGACGATGCCGACGTGACGGTCACCCTCGACCGGACGGTGCTCGACGGCGTGCTGGCCCAGCGGGTCACCATGGCCGAGGCGGCCGGTGCCGGCGACGTGACCATCGACGGCGACGCCGGGGTGCTGATCACCCTGTTCGGGCTGATGGACGACTTCGACACCGGGTTCGCCATCGCCCTGCCGTGAGGCCGGGCGACCGTGCTCCGGTCAGGGGCGGCCGACCCTTCCTGTGAGGCGAGCGGCCGATCCTGCTCCGGTCAGGGCCGGGCGCTCACCACCCAGGCGGCGGCCGGCAGCACCAGCGGACCGGTCGCCGGCCCGGCGGCGACCCCGTCGACCAGGGCTGCCCGGGCCTCGGCCCGCTCCACCTCCCCGCACGCCAGGTAGCGCTCGCGGGCGGGGCTCATGAGGAGCCGCTGGTCGGCCCAGGCGTCGAGGTCGCCGTCGGCGGCCATGACGATGTCCCGGGTGACCGGTTCCACCGCGACGCCCCCGAAACCGGCGGCGGCCAGCACCGACCGCACCCGGTCGGGATCGGCCAGCGCGAACGGGCCCGGTCCGCCGTCGGACGGTCCCGGACCGCCCGGACCGCCCGGACCGCCCGGACCCGGGGGGTCCATCCGGAAGTGCGCCATGGCCGCCCGGTTGGGCAGGGTCATCCACGGGTTTGCCGACGGGTGCTGCCAGCAGACGAACACCAGCCGCCCGGAGGGGGCCATCCCCGACCGGATGGTGGCGAACGCGCCGGCGGGATCGCCGAAGAACATCACGCCGAAGCGCGAGAACACCAGGTCGAACGCCCCGTCCTCGAAGCCGCCGTGCCCGGCGTCCCGGCGGACGAAGGTCGCCTGGTCCAGGCCGGCGTCGGCGGCGTCCGCCCGTGCCTGGGCGAGCATGGGCCCGCTCAGGTCCATCCCCACCACCGAGCCGGCCGGCCCCACCGCCCGGGCGAGGGCCAGGCTGGTGGTGCCGCAGCCGCAGCCCACGTCGAGCACCCGCTCCCCGGGCGCGGGTGCGGCCCGCTCCAGCGCCGCCTCCCCGAACGGACCGGTGTGGAGCTCCATCTCGTTCCGGGACGCGACCCACAGCGGACCGGCCACCTCGTCCCAGAACCGGGCCTGGGCGGCGTCGACCTCGGCGGCGGCGTCCGGGGTGGACGCGGCGGCGTCCGGGGTGGACTCGGCCGGGGCGGACCCGCTCATGCGTCCCGCCGCACGAAGAGGATCCCGGCGGCGACCAGCAGCACGGCGGCGTAGATGGCGAGGACCACCAGGCCGGTCCAGGGGGCGAAGTCGTGCGACGCCTTCTGGACCGCCCCCTGCACGGTGATCATCGACTGGGCGATGCTGAGGGGGAGGTACTTGTCGAGCGAGTTCTGCACCGAGGTCGGGAACGCCTGGACCAGCAGGGGGAGGATCAGCAGCGTTCCGACGAAGGTGCTGATGGCGCCGGCGGTGTGACGGATGAGGGAGCCGATCCCCAGCGCGAACAGCCCCAGCACGGCCAGGTAGAGCCCGGAGCCGACGACGGCCCGGAGCACCCCGGCCTGGCCGAGGGTGGCGTGGGGGGCCGGGCTGGTGAGCAGCGCCTGCCCGACGAAGAAGGCGACGAAGGTGACCACCTCGCTCACCATCAGCGCCACCACCCCGAACACCGCCGCCTTGGCCGCCAGCACCAGGGGCCGGTTGGGTACCGCCGCCAGGGTGGAGCGGATCATGCCGGTGGAGTACTCGTTGGTGACGACCAGGATGCCCAGCACACCGATGGCCAGCTGGGCGAGGAAGATCCCGCGCAGGCTCCGGCTGGTCGGGTCGAAGGCCAGCTGCTCCACCCGGGAGAAGGTCGACCAGCGGTTGGCGGCCACCGCGGTGAACAGGGCACCGAGCCCGATGGTCCCCACCGCCAGGGCGAGCAGGCTCCAGACGGTCGAGCGCACCGAGCGGAGCTTGGTCCACTCCGACCGGAGCACGCCGGCCGGCGAGTAGTGCCCGCTCGGCACCGGGCCGATGGCGGTCGAGGCGTGCGTGGGGGTGGCGGTGGTGGCGGCGGTCATGGCGGGGTTCACCTCGGGGTCGTGGAGAGCTGGTCGGGGGCGGTGGCGGGCGTGTCGGGGCCGGCGCCGGGGCCACGGTCGGCGCCGGGGAAGGCGGGCCCGTTCCCGGCGAAGTGCCCACCACCGGTCACGTCCCCCCGGTACTCGACGCTGTCGTGGGTGAGCTCCATGAACGCCTCCTCCAGCGAGGCGGCCTGCGGCGACAGCTCGTGGAGGACCGTCCCGGAGGCGGCGGCCGCCTCCCCGATGGCGGCGGGATCGAGGCCGGTGACGGTGAGGGCGCCGTCCGGCTCGGCGGTGACGGCACCGCCGGCCTGCTCGAGCACCGAGGTCAGCGCCGCCGCCTGCGGGCTGCGGACCCGCACGAACCGGCGCGAGCTCTGGGCGATGAATTCCTCCACCGACAGGTCGGCGATCAGGTGGCCCCGGCCGATGACCACCAGGTGGTCGGCGGTGAGGGCCATCTCGCTCATCAGGTGGCTGGAGACGAAAACGGTCCGCCCCTCGGCGGCGAGCCCCCGGAGGAGGGTACGGACCCATCGGATCCCCTCGGGATCGAGACCGTTGATCGGCTCGTCGAAGAGCAGCACGCCCGGGTCGCCGAGGAGGGCGGCGGCGATGCCGAGCCGCTGGCCCATGCCGAGCGAGAAGGTGCCGACCCGCTTGCGGGCCACCGCCTGGAGGCCGACCAGGTCGAGCACCTCGTCCACGCGGGTCCGCGGGATGCCGTTCGTCTGGGCCAGGCACCACAGGTGGTTGTAGGCGCTCCGGCCGGGGTGGATGGCCTTGGCCTCGAGGAGGGCCCCCACCTCGCGGAGGGGCCAGGGGAGGTCGCCGTAGCGGCGCCCGTCGACGGTCACCGAGCCGGCGCTGGGCCGGTCGAGCCCCATCACCATGCGCATGGTGGTCGACTTGCCCGACCCGTTGGGGCCGAGGAAGCCGGTGACCAGGCCGGGCCGGACCTCGAAGGAGAGCCCGTCGACCGCGGTCACCTCCCCGTAGTGCTTGGTGAGTCCCTGCGCCTCGATCATCTGACCTCCCGGGTCGTTCCACTGGGGGCTCCCGCCGGCCCACCTCCACTGTGACCCATCCACCGGCCCGGCGCATCGTCGGGGCGATGGTTCCTCCCTCCGTCGCAGGATGCAGGCGGCCGGGGCGGCGGTGGCCCGGACTACCGCCCGGGAGGGACGGGGAAAGCGCCCGGGGGCCGATGCGCCCGGTGGCCGGGCTCGGTAGCGTCGCGGTGTGGTCCCACGGCACGGCGACATCCCGGTCAGCCCCGACCCGCCCGTCCTCCAGCGGGTGATGGGGCACCCGCTGGCGGTCGACGCGGTGGTGGCGGGCTTCTTCGCGGTGGCGTCCGCCGTCCACGTGGCCGGGGAGAGCCCCGGATGGGGCCACCCCTCCGTCTGGGCCGCCCTGGCCCTCGCCCTCGGGGCGACGGTCCCGTTCGCCCTCCGCCGCCGCCACCCGCTCGGCGTGCTGGCCGTGATCACGCTGAGCCTGGCGGTGGCCACCGCCGCCGGCCTCGCCTACATCCCCAACCCCCTTCCCGGGGTGGTCCTCTACACGGTGGCGGTCACCCGGGACCGCCGGGCGGCCGTCGCCGTGCTCGGCCTGGTGGAGGTCGCCCTGGTGGCGGCGGCCGGGGCCGCCTTCCTCGCCGGCTACCGCCGCAACGACGGGACGTTCGCGGTGCTGGTGGCGGCGGCCGCCTGGTTCGTGGGGGACAGCGTGCGGGCCCGCCGGTCGTACATGGCGGGGCTCGCCGGCCAGGAAGCCGACCGCCAGCGGGAGGAGATCGAGCGGGCCCACCGGTCGGTGGCCGAGGAACGGCTCCGCATCGCCCGCGAGCTGCACGACGTGGTCGCCCACAGCCTGAGCGTCATCGCCGTCCAGTCGGGGGTCGGGCGCCACGTGGCCGCCACCCAGCCGGAGGAGGCCCGCAAGGCGCTGGCCGCGGTCGAGGCCACCAGCAGGGCGGCGTTGGAGGAGCTGCGGGGGGTGCTCGGCTCCCTCCGCCGGGCCGAGGACGGGGCCCCGGCCCTGGCCCCCGAGCCGGGGGTGGCCGACCTCCCCCAGCTCGTCGAGCAGGTCCGGGCGGCCGGGGTGCCGGTGGAGCTGGACGTGCGGGGCGACCCCGCCCCTCTCTCGCGCGGCCAGCAGCTCTCCATCTACCGGATCGTCCAGGAGGCCCTGACCAACGTGGTGAAGCACGCAGGCCCGGCCCGGGCGAGGGTCACCCTCGAGTACCGGCGCGACGCGGTCACCGTCGGGGTGGCCGACGACGGCCCGGGGACCGGACGCGCCGGGGCGGGGGCCCCGGACGGCGCCGGTGTGGCCGCCGTCGCCCCGGTCCCCTCCTCCGGGCGCCACGGGATCGTCGGGATGCGCGAGCGGGTGGAGACCTTCGGCGGGAAGCTGGTGGCCGGACCCGGGGCACGGGGCGGGTTCGAGGTGGTGGCCAGCATGCCGCTCCACGGGGTGCCCGGGTGACGATCGGGGTCCTGGTGGTCGACGACCAGGCGCTGGTGCGGGCGGGCTTCCGGGTGCTGGTGGACTCGGAGCCGGACCTCACCGTGGTGGGGGAGGCCGCCGACGGGGCCGAGGCGGTGGCGCTGGCCGGGGAACGTCACCCCGACGTGGTGCTGATGGACGTGCGCATGCCGGTGATGGACGGGCTGGAGGCCACCCGCCGGATCACCGGGGCGGGGGACGACCCGCCCCGGGTGCTCATCCTGACCACGTTCGACCTCGACGAGTACGTCTACGACGCGCTGCGGTCGGGGGCCAGCGGGTTTCTGTTGAAGGACACCCCGCCCGAGGAGCTCCTGGCCGGGATCCGGGTGATCGCCGCCGGGGAGGCGCTGCTGGCACCGAGCGTCACCCGCCGGCTGATCGAGGAGTTCGCCTCGCGACGGAGCCCCCCGCCCCGCCAGGCGCTCGACGACCTCGACCTGCTCACCGCCCGTGAGCGCGAGGTGCTGGAGCAGGTGGCGCGGGGGCGCACCAACGCCGAGCTGGCCGCCGAGCTGGCCATGAGCACCGCCACCGCCAAGACCCACGTCAGCCGGGTGCTCACCAAGCTGGGGGCGAGGGACCGGACCCAGCTGGTGGTGATGGCCTACGAGAGCGGGCTGGTGCAGCCGGGCTGAGCCGTCCCGGCTCAACCCCCGGCGATGAACCCGGCGATCACCGCGGCCAGCTCGGGCCCCTTGTCCTCCTGGAGGAAGTGGCCACCCCCGGCGATGGTGACGTGGTCGACGCCGGCGGCCCCGGGGACCTCGCGCTGGAACACCCTCTCGGTGCCCCTGGTGATGGGGTCCCCGTCCGAGAAGGCGCACAGGAACGGCTTGTCGAACCGGCGGAGCACCTCCCAGGCGGCCACATTGTCGTCGTGGGCCGGGTCGTCGGGGCTGGTCGGCACCAGGGAGGGGAAGATGCGGGCCCCGGCGGTGAACCGGTCGTCGGGGAACGGGGCGTCGTAGGCGGCGACCACGTCGGGCGGGGGCTTGGTGGCGCAGCCGCCGGCGATGATCGCCCCGATCGGGAAGGTCGCCGACTCGAGGGAGAAGGTGCGCCAGGCCGTAAAGGCCTCGTTCGGGGGCACGTCCCCGGTGGGCAGCCCGGTGTTGGCCACCACCACCCGGGCGAACCGGTCGGGGTCGGCCGTCACCAGCCGGAGCCCGACCAGGCCTCCCCAGTCCTGGCCGAAGAAGGTGGCGTCCGACAGGTCGAGGCGGTCGAAGACGAGCTGGGCCATCCAGGCCACGTGGCGGGCGTAGGTGTAGTCGCCGCGCTCGGTGGGCTTGTCGCTGCGCCCGAACCCGACCAGGTCGGGGGCGATGCAGCGGTGGCCCGCCTCCACCAGCACCGGGATCATCGTCCGGTAGAGGTAGGACCACGACGGCTCGCCGTGCATGAGCAGCACCGGGGCGGCGTCGCGGGGTCCCTCGTCGAGGTAGTGGACCCGTAGGCTCCCCCCGTCCCCGTCGTCGATGTCGGCGTAGTGCGGGGGGAACGGGTAGCCGGGAAGCTCGGCGAAGCGCTCGTCGGGTGTCCGGACAACGTCCATGGGGGCTCCTCCGTCCAGGGGCGGCGGACGCCGGCCCGTCGTCGGGGCCACTGAATCACTTGTCATGCCGAGTGTCAACTGTTACGTTCTGCCCATGGGCCCCGATGCCGTGCCTGCCGATCCGGGGAGCCGCGCACCCGCAGCCGCCGCACCCGCAGCCGCCGCACCCGCAGCCGCCGCACCCGCAGCCGCCGCACCCGCAGTCGGCGCACCCGCAGACGGGCCGACCGGACCAGCCGACGCACCCGCAGACGGCGCGACCCGACCAGTCGGACCGGCCGCCGTTCCCTGGGTGGACTTCCACTTCGACGTGATGTGCCCGTTCGCCTACCAGACCTCCCTCTGGATCCGCGAGGTGCGCGCCCGGACCGGCCTCGAGGTGCGGTGGCGGTTCTTCAGCCTCGAGGAGGTCAACCGGGCCGAGGGCAAGAAGCACCCCTGGGAGCGGCCCTGGTCCTACGGATGGTCGATGATGCGGATCGGCGCCCTGCTGCGCCGCCACGACATGGCCGACCTCGACGCCTGGTACGCCCGCGCCGGCCGGGCGCTCCACGTCGAGGGGCACAAGCCGCACGAGCCGGCCGTGGCCCGGGCGCTCCTCGCCGAGCTGGGCTTCGACCCCTCCCTGGTCGACCGGGCGATCGCCGACCCGAGCACGGGCGACGAGGTGCTCGCCGAGCACCGCCGGGTGGTCGACGCCGGTGGGTACGGGGTGCCCACCCTCTTCCTTCCGGACGGCCAGTGCCTGTTCGGCCCGGTGCTCCTCGACCCCCCGACGGGGGACGCCGCCGTGCGCCTGTGGGACGCGGTGGTGGCCTGGAGCGAGTTCCCCCACCTCTACGAACTCCAGCGCCCCAAGTCCAAGGCCGACGAGCAGTTCATCGTGGAGACGTTCCGTCCCTACCTCGAGGCCCGTGACTGGGTGAGCGTCAACCGGGGCAAGGTGGTCGACTTCACCAGGTTGGGGGACGCCCGCTCTCCGGCCCCTCCGTCGAGCCCGGTCCCGCCGTCGGATCCGGAGCCCGCTCAGCCAGGAGGCCCAGCCCATGCCTGACCCGAACCCCTCCGCCGCACCCGGGAGCAACGGGCCGGCACCGGACGGGGGAGCGCCCACCGGCAAGGACCGCCTGGTGGGGTTGCTCGCCACGGCCTGGTCGTCGATGGCGGAGCTGCTCGCCTCGTTGAGCGACGAGGAGTGGGAGCGTCCCGCCCTGCCCGGGTGGGACGTCCACGACGTGGTCGCCCACCTGGTAGGCACCGAGCGGATGCTCTCCGGCGAGCAGGCCCCCGAGCCTCCTGCCGCCGACCGCGCCGGCGAGCACGTCCGCAACGACATCGCCCGGGTCAACGAGGGCTGGGTGGTGGCGCTGCGGGCCCGCTCCCACGCCGAGCTGCTGGCCGACTTCGTCGAGGTCACCGCCCGGCGGCTGGCCGCGCTGGCGGCGATGGGCGCGGACGAGTTCGACGCGCCGTCGTGGACCCCGGTGGGCCAGGCCACCTACGGGCGCTTCATGGAGATCCGCGTCTTCGACTGCTGGATGCACGAGCACGACGTCCGGGCCGCGGTCGGTCGCCCGGGCGACGAGGACGGCCCGGTGGCCGAGCAGTCGCTGG
This sequence comes from Actinomycetes bacterium, assembly GCA_021801235.1. GTDB lineage: Bacteria > Actinomycetota > Acidimicrobiia > Acidimicrobiales > RAAP-2 > DASZIT01. Next base: position 243 of record JAJYYG010000053.1, on the reverse strand, counting down.
CCGAGGTGGTGGGGTCGCTCGGCTACGTGGTGGGCAAGCGGGTCGGGGCACCCGACGGCTCGTCGGTGACCATCCACCTCACCGGTCCGATCCACCGCGACGTGCACGTGCTGGTCGACGGCCGGGCCCGGGTGGTCGACTCGCTGGACGGCCCGGCGACCGCGTCCGTCTCGCTCCCCTCGACCCTCTTCCTCCGCCTGGCCGGTGGCAGGGTCGACCCGGAGGCGGAGCTGGCCAACGTGG
>JAJYYG010000046.1 GCA_021801235.1 Actinomycetes bacterium | reverse complement strand
GGGCTCGGCATCGTCGAGGCGAGCCTGACCGGCTTCCTGGTGCTGGCCGGGTTGAGCACGGGCGACGCGGTGCTGGCGACGCTCGCCTACCGCCTGGCCTCCTACTGGATCCCGCTGATGAGCGGACCGGTCGCCTACGCGGTGTTCAAGCGGCGGTACCGGGTACCCCGGCCGCCGGCGAGGGCGGCGGTCGACGCCACTCCCGCCTGATCCGCCCGTCGCCGCGGGCCGGGTCGCCGGTCGGGGCGGACCGAGTCCCGGGGCGCGGGCGACCCTACGCGCCGGGCCGAGTGCCGTCCGGTCAGGACAGGTCGACCGTCCCGTCCCCGGTGAGCGTCCCCAGCCGTCCGCAGCCTTCCTCGTCCACCAGGAGCCGCAGCTGGTCCCCGTCGGTCACCGTCGCCCAGGTGCGCCGGTCGCCCAGGGTGCGGCACGCGACGACGGCCCGGGTGGGCACGCCCCCCCGGTTGTACGTCACCGAGTAGGTCTCGACGGTTACCTCACCCCGGGCGTCCGCGTCCGGGGAGCACTGGGGGAGCGCGCTGACCGCCTGTTGCGGGTCGGCCCAGGCGAACCCGGCGACGGCCTCGACCCGGAGGTGGGGTCCGCCCGCCGGGTCCTCTCTTCCGGCGCGGGACGACGCGCCGCCGGGTGCGGTGCCGTACAGACCGACGCCGTGCTCGCCCAGGTACCAGCCGACGCCGCTCACCAGCCCGAGTGACCCGGCGTCGTTGCGCAGCGTCTCCACCATGGTGGCCACCGCCTGGATCCCGTACCCGTTGCCCGGGCAGCCGGCGAAGGTGAGCCCGCCGGTCACCGTGGCCGGACGGGCCGCGTCCCACACGTCGACCCCGAGCTCGGCGGCGGCGAGCTCGGCGGCGGCGGGGAAGCAGGCGTGGAGGTCGACGTGGGCGACATCGTCGACGGTGCAGCCGGCCAGCGACAGGGCGGCGCGTCCGGCCAGGCGCAACGCCGGCGCCGACCGGAAGTCGGCACGGTGCGAGAGGTACCAGTGCTCGGCCGTGTCCGATCCCGCCAGGGGGAACACCCACCGGTCGGCCGGCACGCCGACGGCGCGTGCGGCGGCTGCCGAGCAGAGGATCAGCGCGCCCGCCTGGTCCACCTGGTCGTTGGCGGACAGCAGCTTCGTGTACGGGTACGAGACCATGCGGTTGGCAGGGGACGGTTCGGCGATCTCCGGGCCGGTCCGCTCCTCCGGCAGCCAGGCGGAGGGATTGCCCGCCGCCACCCGGGAGTGGCCGGCCCACAGGGAGCCGAGCCGGGCGCGGTGCTCGGCGAGGCCCCGGCCGGCCTCGGCCCGGAGCGCGTTCTCGTACAGGGGGTAGACGTGGATGGCGGTGTCGAGCCCCTTGGCCTCCTCGGCATCGGTCGTCGGGCGCCGCTCGCTTCCCAGCCGCACGGGCCGCGGCGTGTCGGCGGGCTGGACGGTCCATGGCAGTACCGGCCGTTCGGGGTGGCGCCGGGCGGCGGCGAGGGAGTGGCCGCAGTCGGCGCCGGCCAGGACCGCCACGTCGAGCTCACCGCGCCCGATGGCCAGCGCGGTCCGGTGCACCAATCGGAGCCCGTCGTTGCCGCCCGCTGCCGAGACGCCCAGCTCGTCCGGGACCAGCCCGAGTGCTTCCGCCACCAGGAGGCCCGGATTGAGGTAGGCCCAGCTGAGCGGCTCCACCACCCACAGCGACCGGGCCTGCCCGAGGAGGCGTCGCCCGATCGCGCTCCCACCACCTCCCGTGCCGCCCCCGTGGCCGCCGCCACAGTCGTCGGCCGCGGCCACCACGGCCCGGACCATCAGGTCCACCGGCTCCGCCCGCCCGCCCGGCTCGCCGCCGGGTCGGTTGGTGTGCCGGCCGGTTCCCACGATCACCGGCGTGCGGGGGTCGATCGGCATCGCCCTGCCGAGCGTACCCGGCGTCAAGTCCCCGGGCACGCCCGACGGCCCGGCACTCCCGGTCCGACCCGTGTCACTACAATCGGCGCCATGCGCATCGCGGTCGGATCGGACCACGCCGGCTTCGACCTCAAGAGGGCGATGGCCGGCCACCTCACGGAGGGGGGCCACGAGGTGGTCGACCTCGGGACCGGATCGGCAGCCGTGTCGGTTGACTATCCCGAGTACGGGCTCGCCGTGGCCCGTGCAGTGGCGGCGGGCGAAGTCGAGCGGGGGCTGTGCATCTGTGGCACCGGGATCGGCATCAGCATCGCGGCCAACAAGGTGGCCGGCGTGCGGGCCGCCCTGGTGCACGACGTCACCACCGCCGACCTCGCCCGGCGGCACAACGACGCCAACGTGATCTGCATGGGGGGCCGGACCACGGGCCTGGCCGAAGCCGCCGACGCGGTGGACACGTTCTTCGCCACCGAATTCGAGGGCGGCCGCCACCGGCGGCGCATCGACGAGATCACCCAGTACGAGTCCGCCCGCGACGGGCGCCTCGAACCTGCGCCCCCGGCCGCGGGGGAGGACGAAAGGCAGTCACCGATCCCATGAGCCACCCCTTTGCCGCCTCCCCGTTCGACGCCTGGTTGGAAGGGGACCCCGAGGTAGCCGGCCTGCTCGGCAAGGAGGCGGAGCGCCAATCGACCACGTTGCAGCTCATCGCCTCGGAGAACTTCACCTCCCCCGCCGTCCTGGCCGCGTCGGGATCGATCCTGACCAACAAGTACGCCGAGGGCTACCCCGGCCGCCGCTACTACGGCGGGAACGCCGTGATCGACGAGGTCGAGGAGCTGGCCCGCGAGCGGGCCAAGGCCCTCTTCGGCGCCGACCATGCCAACGTGCAGCCCCATGCCGGGGCGAACGCCAACCTGGCCGTCTACCAGGCGCTGCTCGAACCGGGTGACACGGTGCTGGCCATGCGGCTCGATCACGGCGGCCACCTGACCCACGGGTCGCCGGCCAGCATCACCTCGAAGGTGTGGCGGTTCGTCTCGTACGGCGTCTCCCCGGCCACGGGGGACCCGGACAAGCCCGGGGAGACGATCGACTTCGACCAGGTGGCCGACATCGCCCGGCGTGAGCGCCCCAAGTTGATCGTGGCCGGCTCCACCGCCTACGCCCGCATCATCGACCCGTTGCCGTTCCGGGAGATCGCCGACTCGGTGGGTGCCCGGTTCCTCTTCGACGCCGCCCATCCTGCCGGGCTGATCGCCGGAGGGGTCCACCCGTCGCCGGTGGGGGTGGCCGACGTGGTCACCCTGACCACCCATAAGACCCTCCGGGGACCGAGGGGCGGAGCCATCCTGTGCGACGCGGCGTTGGCCAAGGCCATCGACGGAGCCGTCTTCCCCGGACTGCAGGGCGGGCCCCTCGAGCACGTGGTGGCGGCCAAGGCCGTGGCGTTCGCGGAGGCGGCGCGGCCCGAATTCCACCGTTATGCGGCCCAGGTGGTCGCCAACGCCGCCGCGCTGGCCGGGGCGCTGGCCGGGGAGGGGTTCCGACTGGTGTCAGGAGGGACGGAGAACCACCAGGTGCTGGTCGACCTGCGTCCGTTCGACCCGGAGCTCACCGGAAAGGTCGCCCAGGAGGCGCTCGACCGGGCCGGGATCACCTGCAACCGCAACACGATCCCCGACGACCCCCGCTCCCCGTTCATCACGTCGGGCCTGCGCCTCGGGTCCGCCGCCGAGACCACGGCCGGCATGGGGGTGTCCGAGATGCGCCTGGTCGGCGAGCTCATCAGCACGACGCTCCGCCACCGCGACGACGAGCAGGTCCGGGGAGAGGTGCGGTCCCGGGTGCGCGAGCTCTGCGCGGGGTTCCCTCCCTACCCGTCACTGGCCGGGGCGTGACCCGGCCGGGGTGCCCGGCGGGATGAACCCGATCGAGCCCCTCAACTGGTATGCGGTGGTCCTGGCCGTGTCGGCGGTGACGGCGTGGGTGCTCACCTTCCCGACCCGGAGGATCGCCACCCAGCTCGACTACGTGGCGCAGCCGGACGACCGGAAGATCCACCAGCGGGTCACCCCCCAGGCGGGTGGGGTGGCCATGTTCGTGGCCTTTCTGGTGGCGATGGCGGTGGCGGCGTCGGTGCCGGCGCTCGGCGCGCTGTTCCAGGGCTCGTCCGAGCCGCTGGGACTGGTGCTCGGGGCTGCGGCCATCTTCGTGGTCGGGGTGATCGACGACCTCCGGGACATGTCGGCCCCGGCCAAGATGGCGGGCCAGGTGTTGGCGGCGATGATCCTCTACTTCCTCGGCGTGACCTGGTTCCAGTTCAAGGTGCCCCTGGCGGGGTTCGTGGTGCTGTCGCCCGACTACACCCCGTTGCTCACCGCACTGTGGGTGATCGCCATCACCAACGCGGTGAACCTCATCGACGGGCTCGACGGGCTTGCGGCCGGCGTGGTGGCGATCGCCTCGGGGGCACTGGCCGTCTACGGCCTCCACCTGCAGGGCCTCGGCAACCTCACCTCGGACAACATGGGCCCCTTGATCGCGGTGATCACCTGCGGGATCTGCCTCGGCTTCCTGCCGCACAACTTCCACCCGGCGAAGATCTTCATGGGGGACGCGGGTTCCCTGTTGCTGGGGCTCCTGATGGCGGCCTCGACGATGCTGATCGGAGGACGGGCGGCTGGCGCGGTGGGCACCGGGGCACCCGGCGGCGCGGCCGGGAGCGGAGAGACCTACTTCTTCTTCGCACCGCTGTTCATCCCGTTCTTCATCCTGGGCGTGCCCATCTTCGACATGGCCTTCGCCTTCGTCCGCCGGACGGCCAACCGGACCGGGTTCTCGACGCCCGACAAGAACCATCTGCACCACCGCCTCCTCCGCCTGGGCCACGGGCATCGGAGGAGCGTGCTGATCCTGTGGGCGTGGACTGCGCTGCTCTCCGGGTTCGTCCTCTTCCCGCTCTACGTGTCGAGCGTCAACGCGTTCATCCCCTTCGGGGTGCTCGCGCTCGGTGTGGTGCTGTTCACCCTCTTCCATCCCGGGCTCCGGCGCCGGCTCCCGGACGAGGACGAGTCCGACGAACCCGCCGATCCCGCCGAGCCCGCCGGACGGAGCGGCGCCGGACGCGGGACCCCTGCCGCCTCGGCGGCGCCCGGGGATGCCACCCCGGTGGCCGCTGTTCCGCACGCGGGCGCGCACGGAAAGCGGTGACCGTGGGGGCGCCCGCGCGGTCCCTGCGGGACCGCGCCCCTGTGAACAGCGTGTTTCGGCTGTTTTGCCGGCATGCTTCGTCAGGTGAGATGATGTCGGCCGTGAAATGTGGGACCGACGCCTCCACCGGGGGCGGGCAGCTTTCCGTGGCCCCATCCGTTCACGGCGAACGACGATCTCAGTGAACCCAGGACGCCCTTGCGATGCACTTCCCCGACTCTGACGCGGCACGCCCCGGCGATGACGCGCGACCCTTCGCATCCGGATGTCCCGCCCCCGGGGCCAGAATCGGGTTCCGAGCCTCGTACTGCGCCCGGGATCATCGACTTCCTGACCATGGGCCTGGCCAGCGCGCTGTGCCTGGTGCTGGCGGGAGGGATCGGCATGGGGATCGATGCGATCGCGCACACCAGCCCGCTGTGGACGCTGGTCGGCCTCGGGTTCGGTGTGGTGGCGGCCGTGCTGGTCACCGTCTCGCAGGTCCGCAAGCACCTCTCCTGAGCTGGCCGTTCCACGGCCGGGTCCGCCACGACGTCGGGGAGGCCTGAGTGTTCGCGCGCTTCTCCCTTCCCGACATCCCGGCCGTCTCCCGGCGCACGGTCTCGGCCGCCCTGGTGGTCGGGGTCGCCGCCCTGGTGGGCTGCATCTCGTTCGGCAAGCCGTTGGTCGGGGTGGGCGCGTGCATCGGACTGGCCCTCGGGACGCTCAACTTCCAGCTGGTCGGCGTCTCGGTGCTCAAGGTGGGCCGCCGCGAGGATGAGAACAAGCGGCGTCCGCTCGCCCTGAACACGGTCGGACGGCTCGGGGTGATCTCCGTGGTCACCCTGGGCCTCCTCTTCCTCTCGTTCCAGCTCGGCTTCGGAGTGCTGGCGGGCCTCGCCGTGTTCCAGATGGTGCTGCTCGCCAACGTCGCCCGGTCGATGATGAAGTTTGGTCCCCAGGCGGCCGCCGGGGGGGATGTGCTCGATACCGACCTGGTGGACGACGTGGCGTCGGCACCGGAGGACGGGGCGGTACCGGCGGTGTCCGCACCCGGGACGACGGCTGCCGACGAGCCACAGGCGGGGAGCGGACGATGAGCGGCGCCGGGACCCTGGTCGCACGACCCCTGCTGGCCAACATCTCCGTCGGTGACCACGTGCTCGTCCGGTTCCTCGGGTTCAACCTCGATGCGGACCTCCTGTGGTCGACCGGGGTGGCGGCGGTCGTCACCATCGTTCTCGGCCTCTGGGCGCGGGCGCGGGCGACGAGCGGGGTGCCCGGCAAGTTCCAGCTGTGCTGGGAGATCACGGTCACCGCCACCCAGAAGCAGGTGGAGTCGTCGATCGGACCCCGCGGCGCGAAGATCGTGCCGCTCGCGCTGACGCTCTTCGTGTTCATCCTGGTCGGGAACCTCTTCGGCATCGTCGGTCTGGGCGCCACCTACGACGTGCTCCTCCCGCCGGCGGCGGACATCAACCTGCCCCTGGCCCTCGCCCTGTTCGTGATCGTGCTGGTCCACATCGCCTCGGTCCGCAGCCGGGGGATCGTCGGCTACGTGAAGCACTACCTGGCCCAGCCCTTCCCCATCTTCCTCTTCCCGTTCAACCTCTTCATCAACGTGGTCGAGGAGTTGGCCAAGCCGATCACCTTGGCCCTCCGGCTCTTCGGGAACCTGCTCTCCGGAGGCCTCATGCTCGCCCTGCTCGCCTACCTGGTGAACTGGAGGCTCGGCATCGTGCCCGTCGGCGGGATCCTGTTCATCGTCTTCGATCCCGTCTGGAAGCTCTTCGACCTGCTCATCGGGGTCATCCAGGCCTTCATCTTCGCCCTCCTCACCATCTTGTACTTCGACACGGCGATGAGCGACGTCCACTGACGCCGGATCTGACCCCTCGCATCCTGATCCACCGTACCGACCGGTCGTCTGCTCGACCGGCCCACAACCCAAAGGAGAATCACAGATGGCATCAACGAATATGGCGGAGGCAGTACGGCTGGCCGGCGCCATGGTCGGTGGTGGGATCGCACTGGGTGGGGGCGCCATCGGCGCCGCCGTCGGTGACGGCCTCGCCGGGAGCCAGACGATCGCGGGTGTCGCCCGCCAGCCGGAGGCCCAGGGTCGTCTGTTCACCATCATGTTCCTCACCGTGGGCCTGGTGGAGGCCATGTACTTCATCAACCTGGCGTTCACCGCGTTGTTCGTCTTCTCGCTCTACAAGAAGTAGTCCCATGACCGCGGCAGGCTGGTCCCCCTCCCGCCGCACGCCCCGCCGGATCCTCCGGCCGTGGCGGGCGGTCTGCGGGGCCCACCTCCACCTCACGACGAAGCAAGGGTGACCGTCATGCCCATCGCCACCAGCAACTTCCTGGTTCCCAACTTCACCATCGTCTTCGAGCTGATCGCCTTCCTGATCGTCCTCGGGGTGATCGGATGGTTCGTCCTCCCGATCCTCGACAAGATGCTCACCGAGCGCCAGGAGCAGATCCGCAGCGAGCTCGAGGCGGCCGACAAGGCCAAGGAGGATGCCGAAGAGGCCGACACCGAACGTCGCCGGGCACTCGAGGACGCCCGCAGCCAGGCGCGCGAGATCATCGCCCAGGCGACCACCACGGCCGACCAGATCGTCACCGGGTCCGAAGCCCGGGCGCAGGAGGAGTACGAGCGCATCGTGCGGTCCGCCGACGCGGAGGTGGCCGTCGCCCGGCAGACAGCGGTGGACGAGGTGACCTCCAAGGTCGGCGTCATCGTGCTGGCGGCCGCGGAGCGGGTCGTCGGCCGCGAGATCCGCGCCTCCGACCACCAGGACCTGATCGACGAGGCCATTGCTGCGGTCCGCTCCGAGTCCGAGGCCGGTGCCCCGGCCGGAGGCACCCGGTGAACCCTGCCCTCCAGGGCTATCTGGCGGCGGTGGGCGAGACGCTGGCCGGCCGCGACGGGCTGGCTGCCGCGGGAGCCGAGCTCGGGGAGGTGGCCCGCCTCGTCGAATCGAGCGGACCGCTCACCTCGGTGGTCGACGACGCCGCCGTCCCGCGGTCCGTCCGGCGGGCCGTGCTGGACGACCTGCTCGCAGGCAAGGTGGGCCCCGAGGTCCTGCGGCTGGTCGACCGGGCGGTGACGGTGCTCCCCGCGTCCGAGACCATCGCCGGCCTCTACTGGCTGGCCCGTCAGGTCGACGAGGCGGCAACGCGGTCGGGGGATATCGCTCCGGAGGACACCGAGCCCGTCCTGGGACGGATGGCCTCCCGGCAGCGGGTGAACGGCTACGCCGCCGCCGTCTTCGAGGAGTCGTCGGTCGGCGAGATCGAGGAGATGGAGGACCAGCTGTTCCGGTTCGCCCGGACGGTGGAGGCCAGCCGTCCCCTCCGCCGCGCCCTGGGCGACCGGGATCTTCCGGTGCGGCTGCGCCAGCAGGTGGTCGCCGAGCTCCTGGGCACCGGGACCCTCGAGCAGACCCGACGGATCGCCGCCTACGCGGTGCGGGGCGGGCGCGCACGCGACATCGTCGCCACGCTCGACGCCCTGGTCGAAGCCGCGGCCGCCGCGCGCGGGTGGAGGGTGGCCCGGATCCGGTCCGCCTCCGAGGTGGACGGCGGGCGCCGTGACGAGCTGGCCGACGCGTTGTCCCGGCTGGCCGGCGGCCCGGTCGAGCTCCAGGTCACCGTCGACCCCTCGCTCATCGGCGGCGTCGTCGTCCAGGTCGGCGACCTGCTCGTCGACGGGAGCACGCGCCACCGCCTCGACCAGCTGAAGGACCATCTTCTCGTTCCCGAGACCGGGAACCGACTCACCCACCGACTGACCGAAGGAAAGGGAGCCAACTGATGGCTGAGCTGACCATCAACGCCGACGAGATCACCGCTGCGCTGCAGCGCTACGTCGACGACTACGTCCCCGAGGTCGACACCGAGCAGGTGGGGCGCATCGTCGAGGTCGGCGACGGCATCGCCCGGGTCACCGGCCTGCCGGGGGCGGCGGTCAACGAGATCCTCCTCTTCGAGGACGGCACCGAGGGGCTCGCCCTGAACCTCGACGAGGAGACCATCGGCGCCGTCGTCCTGGGGGAGGACACCGGTCTCGAGGAGGAGCAGCTGGTCAGGGCGACCGGGCGGATCCTCTCGGTCCGGGTGGGCGACGCCCTGCTCGGCAGGGTGGTCGACGCGCTCGGGGAGCCGATCGACGGCAAGGGACCGATCACCACCGACGAGACCCGCCGCCTCGAGGTCCAGGCGCCGGGCATCGTCCGGCGCCAGCCGGTGAGCGAGCCCCTGCAGACCGGGATCAAAGCCATCGACTCGATGACCCCGATCGGGCGGGGCCAGCGCGAGCTGATCATCGGCGACCGCAAGACGGGCAAGACGACCGTGGCGATCGACACCATCCTCAACCAGCGCGGCCTCGGGGTGAAGTGCATCTACGTGGCCATCGGGCAGAAGGCGTCGTCCGTGGCCCAGACGGTGGCCACGCTGGAGCGCTACGGCGCCCTCGAGTACACCGTGGTGGTCCTGGCGGCGGCGTCGGACCCGGCGCCGTTCAAGTACCTCGCGCCCTACGCGGGGTGCGCCATGGGCCAGCACTGGATGGACAACGGAGAGCACGCCCTGATCGTCTACGACGACCTCTCCAAGCAGGCCGAGGCCTACCGGCAGATGTCGCTCCTCCTCCGCCGCCCGCCGGGTCGCGAGGCCTACCCCGGGGACGTGTTCTACCTCCACAGCCGCCTCCTGGAGCGGGCGGCGAAGCTGTCGGACGCGGAGGGCGGCGGGTCGTTGACCGCCCTGCCCATCATCGAGACCAAGGCGGGCGACGTCTCGGCGTACATCCCGACCAACGTCATCTCGATCACCGACGGTCAGGTGTTCCTCGAGAGCGAGCTCTTCTACGCCGGGGTCCGCCCCGCCATCAACGTCGGCGTCTCGGTCAGCCGGGTGGGAAGCGCGGCCCAGATCAAGGCGATGAAGTCGGTGGCCGGCACGCTCAAGCTCGACCTGGCGCAGTTCCGGGAGCTGGAGGCCTTCGCCACCTTCGGCTCCGAGCTCGACAAGGTCTCCCAGGCTCAGCTCGACCGGGGGTACCGCCTCACCGAGCTGCTCAAGCAGGGGTTGAACGCCCCGGTGCCGGTGGAGGAGCAGGTCCTGGTGATCTACGCGGGGTCGAAAGGCTTCGTCGACGGGGTCGCCGTCTCCGAGGTGCAGCGCTACGAGGCCGAGGTGAAGGCGTACTTCCGGGCCAGCCACGCCGATCTGCTCGAGACCATCCGCACCACGGGGAGCCTTCCCGAGGGGACGGTGCTGGACGACGCCCTGCGCACGTTCAACGAAGGCTTCGGCACCGGGAAGGACGGCTGACCCATGGCCGGTGGCCAGGAGCGCATCCTCCGGCGACGGATCAGGAGCATCCAGTCGACGAAGAAGATCACCAAGGCGATGGAGCTGATCGCCGCCTCCCAGATCGTGCGCGCCCAGGGGCGGATCGCCGCCTCGCGTCCCTACCAGGACGGCATGGCGCGCATCGTGCTGGAGACCGCCATCGGCGATCCCGCCGCGGCGGGGAACCTGTTGGGCACGCCGGAGAAGGTCGAACGCCTCGCCCTCCTGGCGGTGGCCGCCGACCGGGGCCTCTGCGGCGGCTACAACACCTCGGTGTACCGCACCGCCGAGCGCCTGATGGGCAGGGCCCGGACGGACGGGATCGACGTCCGGCTCTTCACCGTCGGCAAGAAGGCGCAGAACTACTTCCGCTACCGGGGGCAGGCGGTCGAGCGTTCCTTCCTCGGGATGAGCGACCGCCCCTCGTTCGAGGATGCCCGGGCGGTGGCCGCCGCCGTGCTCACCCCGTTCGTCGACGGGCAGGTGGACCAGGTGATGATCGTCTCCACCCGATTCCTCTCCGCCGGGATGCAGGTCGTGGAGGAACGCCAGCTGCTCCCCCTGGAGGACCCGCGGGAGGGGTCCGGGGGGGGCGAGGCGGCCGGCGATGGCCCGGCGCCCGCGAGCAAAGGCACGGACGGCGACGAGGTGCGGCTCGGGTACACCGAGTTCGAGCCCGACGCGGCCACGCTCCTCGAGACCCTGGCGCCCCGGGCGGCGGAGACCGCCATCTTCGCCGCCCTGCTGGAGGCGGCCGCCTCCGAGCTGACCGCCCGCCAGCGGGCCATGGCGGCGGCGACCGAGAACGCCGAGGAGCTCATCAAGAAGTACTCGCGCATCATGAACCGCGCCCGTCAGGACACGATCACCACCGAGATCATGGAGATCGTGGGCGGGGCCGAGGCCCTGCGTGCCGGAGCGGACACCGACGAGGGCGGCCTGGTCATCGAGGCCGGCGTGTGATGCGACGGACGCCTGCCACCCTCTCCGACCACGAACTCGACACCACCAAGGGAGCCGAACGCCCATGACCACCACCGCCCCCGAGCCCACCGTGGCCGCCACCCTTCCCTCCGGGAGGGTGGTCGCCATCGCCGGACCCGTCATCGACGTGGAGTTCCCGCCCCACGCGCTGCCGGAGATCAACCATGCCCTCGAGGTCGACATCCATCTCGAAGGGAAGCGCGAGGTCATCACCGCCGAGGTCGCCCAGCAGATCGGCGACGGGCGGGTCCGGTGCATCTGCCTGAAGGCCACCGACGGGATGACCCGCGGCGCCGAGGTCCGCAACCTGGGCCACGGCCTGCAGGTCCCGGTGGGCGATGCCGTCCTCGGCCACGTCTTCAACGTGCTCGGCGAGCCCCTCGACACCGACTCGATCGGAGCGGTCGAGGACCACTGGGAGATCCACCGTCCCGCCCCCGACTTCGACACCCTCGAGCCGCGGGCGGTCATGTTCGAGACGGGGATCAAGGTCATCGACCTGTTGGAGCCCTACGTCCAGGGCGGGAAGATCGGCCTGTTCGGCGGGGCCGGCGTGGGAAAGACGGTCCTCATCCAGGAGATGATCAACCGGGTCGCCACCAACCACGGTGGCGTGTCGGTGTTCGCCGGGGTGGGGGAGCGCACCCGTGAGGGGACCGACCTCTGGATCGAGATGCAGGAGTCGGGAGTCATCGAGAAGGCGGCGCTCGTCTACGGGCAGATGGACGAGCCGCCCGGGGTCCGGCTCCGGGTGGCGCTGGCCGCGCTCACCATGGCGGAGTACTTCCGGGACGTGAAGAACCAGGACGTCCTGCTGTTCGTCGACAACATCTTCCGTTTCGTCCAGGCCGGGTCCGAGGTGTCCACCCTGCTGGGCCGGATGCCCTCCGCCGTCGGCTACCAGCCCACCCTGGCCGACGAGATGGGCCAGCTCCAAGAGCGCATCACCTCGACCCGCGGCCGCTCGATCACGTCGCTGCAGGCGGTCTACGTCCCGGCCGACGACTACACCGACCCGGCCCCGTTCACCACGTTCACCCACCTGGACGCCACCACCGAGCTCTCGCGGGACATCGCCTCGTTGGGCATCTACCCGGCGGTCGACCCGCTGTCGTCCACCTCGAACATCCTGGCCCCCGAGATCGTGGGGGAGCGGCACTACACCGTCGCCCGGCGGGTCCAGGGCGTGCTCCAGCGGTACAAGGAGCTGCAGGACATCATCGCCATCCTGGGGCTCGACGAGCTCTCCGAGGAGGACCGGGTCACCGTGTCCCGTGCCCGCAAGGTGCAGCGGTTCCTGTCCCAGCCCTTCAACGTCGGCGAGGTGTTCACCGGCCTGAAGGGGGTGACGGTCCCGATCGCGGAGACGGTCGAGTCGTTCGAGGCCCTGGTCGACGGGGAGCTCGACGAGGTGCCCGAGCAGGCGTTCCTCAACGTGGGCGGGGCGGAGTCGGTGCTGGCCAAGGCCCATTCCCTCGAGAACGAGTGAGCGGGGAACCCGGCGATGGCTGACGACGAGCTCCTCTCGGTGGAGCTGGTGACCCCTGAGCGGGTGCTGGTGGTCGGGACGGCGTCCCAGGTGATCCTGCGCACGGCGGACGGCGACATCACCTTCCTCCCGGGGCACACGCCCCTGGTCGGCGCGGTGGTGCCGTGCGTGGTGCGGGTGGTGGGCGTCGACGAACCCGACGGCGCGGAGCTCCGGGCTGCGGTCCACGGCGGCTTCGTCCAGGTCGGCCAGGACGACTCCCCGGATCGCGGCGAGAGCGGCGTCCCCCGGCGGACGCGGGTGACGCTGCTGGCCGGGGTGGCCGAGCTGGCCGGGGAGATCGATACCGAGCGGGCGCGCGTCGCGCTCGACGCCGCCACCGCCCGCGTGGCGGAGCTGGGGACCGCCGGGCGGGGAGCCCCCGCCGCCCCGGGAGAGGAGCCGCTGGAGGACCGGGAGCTGGCTGAGGCGGAGGCGGCGCTCCGCCGGGCCGAGGTCAGGCTGGAGGCGGCCGGGGTCGCCGCCGGCGCCACCTCCTGAGCGGCGCCACCTCCTGAGCGGTCCTGCCGCAGGCCGTACCGCCGTTCCGCCTGGAGTCGGCGGGCACGGGCCGGGTGGGCCGGGGTTCCGGCTCAGCCGAATTCGATGGCGCTGTACTCGCTGAGCTTGTGCAGGGGATGGCGGGCGTCGATCAACCGCACCGTGCCCGATTTCGACCGCATGACCAGGGACTGGGTGCTCGCACCGAGCTGGTCGTAACGGACGCCGTGCAGCAGCTCCCCGTCGGTGATGCCGGTGGCGGCGAAGAAGCAGTTGTCGCCGCGTACCAGCTCGTCGGTGGTGAGCACCGCGTCGAGGTCGTACCCGGCGGCGACGGCCGCCCGGCGCTCCCCTTCGTCCCTCGGCCACAGCCGCCCCTGGATCTCCCCGCCCATCGACTTGAGGGCGGCGGCGGCGATGACCCCCTCGGGGGTGCCCCCGATGCCGAACAGGATGTCGACACCGGTGTCCGGCCAGGCCGTGGCGATGGCTCCGGCCACGTCGCCGTCGGTGATCAACCGGATCCGCGCCCCCGCCTCGCGCACCTCGGCGATCAGGCCGGCGTGGCGGGGGCGGTCGAGGATCACCGCGGTCAGGTCGCGGACCGACGTTCCCTTGGCCTTGGCCACCGCGGCCAGGTTGGTCGCCACCGGTGCGGTGATGTCGATGGTGCCGACGGCCCGGGGTCCGACGGCCAGCTTCTCCATGTAGACGCAGGGACCGGGATCGAACATCGTGCCGCGGCCGGAGACGGCGATCACCGCCAGCGCCCCCCCCCGGCCGAGGGCGGTCGGCGTGGTCCCGTCGATCGGGTCCACGGCGATATCGGTCTGCGGCGGGGACCCGTCGCCGATCCGCTCTCCGTTGAACAGCATCGGTGCGTTGTCCTTCTCGCCCTCCCCGATCACCACGACGCCGTCCATCGCCACGCTCGACAGCACGATCCGCATGGCGTTGACCGCGGCACCGTCGGCGCCCTCCTTGTCGCCCCGGCCCATCCAACGGGAAGCGGCCAGCGCCGCCGCCTCGGTCACCCGCACCAGCTCCATGGCCAGGTTGCGGTCGGGCGCCTGCTTCGATCGGTTCACGGGTGTCGACGATACCCGTCCCGTGGCGGGTCCCGGGGAGAAGCCGGGGAGAAGCCGGGGGTGCTCCGCCCGGCGCGCCATACTGTGCGGGTGGATCGTGTCGTCGTCTCCCCCAACGGCCCGCTCTCCGGGTCGGTGCGCGCCGGCGGTGCGAAGAACTCCGTCCTCAAGCTGATGGCGGCGTGCCTGCTGGCCGAGGGTCGCCACGTGCTCACCAACGTGCCCCGGATCTCCGACGTGGACACCATGGGAGAGGTGCTCGCGGCCATGGGCGTGACCGTCGAACGGGGGGCGACGCCGGACGAGCTCGTCGTGACCACCCCCGCCGAGGTCTGCCCGGAGGCC
>JAJYYG010000167.1 GCA_021801235.1 Actinomycetes bacterium | reverse complement strand
CTGCCGGGGGGACGGCGTCCGGTGCCCGCGCCGGAGCTGCCGGGGGGACGGCGTCCGGTGCCCGCGCCGGAGCTGCCGGGGGCGCGTCAGAGCGCACGGCTCGGTCCAGACCGGGCTCCCGGTCGGACACGTCGGCGAAGACCGGCACCCGACCGGAGCCCGCCCGGGCCGCCTCTGGACCGGACGCCGACGACGGGGCTGGGTCGGATCCCGGAGCCGGCGCACCGTCACCCCGCCGGCGGGCCGCCGCCGAACGGACGGCCGCCGACTGACCTCCCTCCGACCGGCCGAGGTCGGCCCGACGAGGTAACGACTCCGACAGGAAGAGGCCCACATGAAGATGGACGCAACCACACTCATCGACTCGTTCCGGCTGGACGGCAAAGTCGCCGTGGTCACCGGGGCGGGAAGCGGGATCGGACGCGCCAGTGCGCTCGCGCTCGCCGGAGCCGGCGCCACCGTCGTCTGCGCCGACATCGACCGCGAGCGCGCCGTCCTCACCGCCGACGACATCGTCGCCAACGGTGGCCGGGGCGAGGGGGTCGGGCTGGACGTCTCGGTGAAGTCTGCGGTCGACGACCTGGCCGCCCGGGTGGTCGCCGACCACGCCGGCATCCACGTGTGGGCGAACATCGCCGGCATCATGGTCGAAGGCCCCGCCCTCGACGCCCCGGAAGAGGACCTCGACCGCATCCTCGCCGTCAACCTGAAGGGCGTCCTGTTCGGATGCCAGGCTGCCGGCCGGGTGATGGTCGACCAGGCCGAGGGTGGCAGCATCATCAACGCGTCGTCGGCCGCGGCCGACGTGCCCAGCCCGAACGTGGTGAGCTACGCCATCTGCAAGGCGGGGGTCGTCCAGCTCACCAAGACGCTCGCCTACGAGATCGGGCGCAAGGGCGTGCGCGTCAACGCGGTGGCGCCCGGGTTCGTGCTGACCGGTATGACCGGGCGCTACTTCGTCCGTCCGGACGGCACGGTGGACGAGCAGATGCAAGAAGCCGTCCTCGGCCCGATGCGCAAGGCCACGCCGTTGCGGGCGATCGGCGAACCGGAGGACATCGCCGCCGCGGTGCTCTACCTGGCGTCCGACGCCTCCCGCTTCACCACGGGCCAGGTGATGCGACCCAACGGCGGGGTCGCCATGGTCTGACGACGCAGGAGCGGGCCGCGGGTGGCGGAGGAGGCCGCCCACCGGGGGCCGGCCAAGACCTGACGCACCGTCAGGAGGGGGGTACACTCGGGCCATGGCCGACCTGCCCATGATCATCTCTGTGGACGACCACGTCGTGGAGCCCGCCACCCTCTGGACGGACCGCCTCCCCAGCAAGTTCCACGAGGTCGGCCCGCGCGTGGTGCGGGCCCCGATGGGGGAGATCACGTTCATCGGCGGCAAGCTCACCGTCAAGCCGGGCTCGCAGGGCGTGCCGACCGACTGGTGGTACTACGAGGACCTGAAGCGACCGTTGCTCCGGGTGGACTCGGCGGTCGGCGTCCCCCGGGACGAGGTCACCATGCGCGGGATCACCTACGAGGAGATGAGGCCCGGCTCCTACCAGGTGGCACCACGTCTCGAGGACATGGACGTCAACCACCTCGAGGCCTCGCTCTGCTTCCCCACCTTCCCCCGGTTCTGCGGCCAGACCTTCACCGAGGCACACGACAAGGAGCTGGGCCTCCTGTGCGTCAAGGCCTACAACGACTGGATGGTCGAGGAGTGGTGTGGACCCGAGGCCAACGGCAGGCTCATCCCGTTGACCCTCGTCCCGCTCTGGGACGCCGGCCTGGCGGCGGACGAGGTCCGGCGCAACGCGGCACGCGGCGTTCGGGCGGTCTGCTTCAGCGAAATTCCCCCGTTCCTCGGGCTTCCGTCCATCCACGATCCCGACCACTACTGGGATCCGTTCTTCCGTGCGTGCGAGGAGACCGGCACCGTGGTCAACATGCACATCGGCTCGTCGTCGAAGATGCCGTCGACGTCGGCCGACGCGCCGCCGGCGGTCGGCTCGACCCTGACCCACTCGAACGCCACCTACTCGATGGTCGACTACCTGTTCTCGGGGGTCCTGGTCCGGTTCCCCGAGCTGAAGCTCGCCTACGCCGAGGGGCAGATCGGCTGGATCCCCTACATCCTCGAGCGCGCCGACAAGGTGTGGGAGGAGAACCGGGGTTGGGGCGGCGTGGCGGACATCGTCCCTGAGCCGCCGTCGACCTACTTCCACCGCCAGATCTACGGCTGCTTCTTCGACGATGCGTTCGGACTGAAGAACGTGGCGGCGGTGGGCGTCGACAACATCACCTACGAGTCGGACTACCCGCACTCCGATTCGACCTGGCCCAACACCCGCCAGATCGCCGAGAAGCAGATGAAGGACCTCACGGACGAGGAGCGCTACAAGATCGTCCGGGGCAACGCCATCAGGCTCTACGGGCTCGACTTCGCGTGACCGGCGCGGAGCCGGTGCCACGGTAGCCGGGACGCGCCGGCGATGGACCTGCGCTACACGCCCGCCGAACAGGAGTTCCGCCACCACCTCCGATCGTGGTTGGCCGGGGTGCTGCCCTCGCTCCCGCCCAAGCCCAGGCCGGACGACTGGGCCGGGAGGAGGTCGTACGACACCCGCTGGCAGAGGCTCCTGTTCGAGGCCGGCTACGCCGGAGTCGACTGGCCGGTCGAGGGAGGCGGGCGGGGGTCGTCGCCCGTCGAGCAGCTGATCTTCAAAGAGGAGCTCGAGCGGGCCCACGCCCCCTACGTCGGGGTCAATTTCGTCGGCCTGCTCCATGCCGGCCCCACCATCATCGCGGAGGGAACCCCGGAGCAACGCCGGCGCTACCTCCCCCCCATCCTCCGGGGCGACGAAGTCTGGTGCCAGGGGTTCTCCGAGCCGGACGCCGGCAGCGACCTGGCGTCCCTGCGCACCCGGGCCAGGCGGGACGGCGACGAGTACGTGGTCACGGGGTCGAAGATCTGGACGTCCCACGCCGAGGTCGCCGACCACTGCGAGCTCCTGGTGCGCACCGGGGACGAGGGGAGCCGACACCGCGGCATCACCTGGTTGATCCTGCCCATGGACCTTCCCGGCGTCGACATCCGTCCGCTCACCACCATCGGCGGGTCGACCGAATTCGCCGAGCTCTTCCTCGACGAGGTCCGCGTCCCGGTGGCCAACCGGGTCGGCGAGGAGAACGACGGCTGGAGGGTGACCATGGTCACCCTCAGCTTCGAACGGGGGACCGCGTTCGTGGGTGACCTGCTCGAAGCGGTGGAGCTGCTCGCCACGACGGTGTCGATCGCCCAACGGACCGGAGCCTGGGGGGACCCGGGGGTGCGCCGCCAGGTCGGCCACCTGCGGGCCGAGCTCGACGCGCTGTGGGCGCTCACCAAGCGGAACGTGTCCCAGGCGGCGCGGACCGGGGTCCCCGGCATCGGCGGCACCGTCTTCAAGCTTGCCTACACCGAGACCCGCCAGCGTCTCGGGGAGCTGTCCCTCTCGCTCCTGGGCAGGGCCGGCCTCGCCGCGGACGACCTCGAGCTCCTCGACGGATCGGGACCGCTGCCGTGCGAGACGGTGGTCGACGACTGGTTCCGGGGGATCTCGTTGACGATCGCGGCCGGCACCTCCCAGATCCAGCGGAACATCGTGGGCGAGCGGATCCTCGGGCTCCCCAAGGAGCCGGTCGCTCCGGCCGCGGGCAACCGGTAGCCGGCGTGGACTTCGAGCTCAGCGAAGCCCAGACGGACCTCGCCGCCGGTGTGCGCCGGCTCTGCGAGGGGCGGTTCCCGCTCGAGGCGGTCCGCCGGGCCGAGGGGGCGGACCAGGTGGTCGACCGCGCCACCTGGCGCGCCCTGTCCGATGCCGGCGTCTTCGCGCTGTGCCTCCCCGAGGACGCCGGCGGTGCCGGCCTGGGCCTGGCGGAGGCGGCGGTCGTCTTCGAGGAGCTCGGTCGGTCGCTCCTCGCCGGTCCCCTGGTGGCGACCCACCTCGCCGCCGGCCTCATCGATGGCGCTGACGACGGCTCGACCGTGGTGGGCTTGGTCGAGCGGCCGGATCCCCCGCCCACCGCACCGGACGGGGGATCCCCCGTGCCGGTCCTGGTCGAGCACCTGGCCGACCTCGACGTCCTGCTCGTCCTCTCCGAGCTGGGGATCTCCGCCGTCGATCCGTCGTCGCTGGATGCGACCCGGCTGCGGCGGCCGATGGACCCGCTCACGCCGGTCTGGTCCCTCGCCTCCCTGCCGTCAGGCGCGCCGGTGGCGGGGCCCGAGGTCGCGAAGTGGTGGCTCCGGGACGGCGCCGTGCTCACCGCCGCCCTCCAGCTCGGCGCGGCGGCATGGTCCACCGACCTCGCCGTCGCCTACGCCAAGCAGCGCGTCCAGTTCGGCCGGCCGATCGGCGCGTTCCAGGCGGTGAAGCACCTCTGCGCCGACATGGCGGTCCGCACCGAGGTCGCCAGGGCCGCCGTCCACGCCGCGGCGGTCACCGTCGACCAGCCGGACGTCGGGGACAGCATGGTCGCCGCGGCCGGCGCCAAGCTGCTGGCGGACGAAGCCGCCCTCGCCAACGGCAGGTCGTGCATCCAGGTGCACGGGGGCATGGGGTTCACGTGGGACGTCCCCGCCCACCTCGCCTACAAGCGCGCCCGGGTCCTGGCCGGCCAGTTCGGGACCGCCGAGTCGCTCGCCGAGTCGCTCGCCGACTCGCTCGCCGAGTCGCTGGACGGAGAGCATCCCGGGTAGCCGGCCGGGCCGGTGGCGCCGATCGGCACCCCGTCAGGGGACCGGCGTCGGCGTCGGGGCCGGTGCGACCGGCGCACCCGGTGCGCACGCCCGCGGGTCCCAGGGCTGGAGGTTCTGGGTCGTTGGCGAGGGGGGGGTGATCGTCGCACTGGTCGGTACGGTGGTGGGCGTGGTGGCCGAAGACGCACCCGGCGATGCGGAGCTCGCCGGCGTCGACGATGCCCCCGAGGCCGGTGCGGTCGCGGACGCTGCCGGCGGGTTCACCGTGAACTGGGTACCGGTCACCACGGTGACCATGGCGCCGTCGGCCACCCGGGTCGGGTCGTAGCCCATGATGACGATGCCGCTCATCGAGCGGACCACCGCCTCGGCCGCCGCCTCGACGGCCGGAGTCTTCGACCCGTAGTAGACGACCGTCTCGGCCACGTCTCCGGTCGGGGTGACGTTGCCGACGCCCACGGTGTGGAACCCCAGCGCCGCCAGGGCGCTGGCGGTGTCGGTCGCCTGGTTGTAGGCACCGGTACCGTTCATCACCGAGACGGTGACGGCGGAGGGGGCGGGCAGCGGCTGGCCGGTCATGGTGTCGGTGTTCGGCCCCACCCCGAAGACCTGCTCGATGGCCGCCATGTCCTGGAGCTGGGAGGGGAATTCGACGTCGCCGTAGTTGCCCCCCCGGTAGATCAGGGCTCCTCCACCGGCCGGGTCGGACACCGTCTCGACCGGGATCGTCAGCTGGGGTGCCGAGTTGACGCTGACCGAGTGGAACTCGAGCACCAGGTTGACCATGTCGGTGACCGACCACGACTGGTCGAAGGTCAGGTCGCCACGGACCGACTGGACCAGGTTGAAGTCGGTGATCGGGTTGCCGAGGCCCTGCTTGGCCATCTTCGTGGCGAGAACCCGCAGGAACTCATGGTCGCGGCGGATCCGGGCCAGGTCGCTCAGTGCCTCCTGGGGCCAGTAGTGCGGATCGGTGGAGGTGGTGGTGGCGGACTTGTACTGCAGGTGGCGCGCCCGGACCACCTGGAGCGCCTCGGTACCGTTGAGGTGCACACAGGCGTTGGCCTGCACGTTGAGACCCGAGTACGCGTCGAACACGGTCATCGGGAAGGCCATGTTGACGCCACCCAGGGCGTCCACCACGTTGGCGAACTGGTCGAAATTCAGCTCGACGAAGTGCTGGATGGGGATCCCGAAGTCCTCCTGGATGGCGGCCACCAGCTGGGTCGGTCCCTCATACAGCCCGGCGTCGATCTTGTTGGCGCCGCCGGCCCGGGCGTTGGGGATGAAGAGGTCCCGGGGGATCGAGAGGATGGCCAGCTTCTTCGTGGCCGGGTTCACGTGGAGGATCATGATCACGTCGCTGTTCACGCCGGTGACACCCTGCGAGCACAGACCGTAGGCGGCGTTCTGCTGGGCCAGGGCGCAACGGGAGGTCGAGCCCACCATCAGGATGTTCTCCGTCCCCGCCTCCGTCCCGGTGGTGGTCGTCCCCCGAAGCCCCTTGACGGTGATCCGCTGC
Source organism: Actinomycetes bacterium (assembly GCA_021801235.1). Taxonomy (GTDB): domain Bacteria; phylum Actinomycetota; class Acidimicrobiia; order Acidimicrobiales; family RAAP-2; genus DASZIT01. The sequence continues at coordinate 9,280 of JAJYYG010000167.1, read as the reverse complement.
AGACTGTTCGCCAGGTGCCAGGCGTACCCGGCGCCCCCGACGACCAACAGCGCGACGACCAGGAAACCGATCAGGACCCCGCGCCGGGTGCGGCGCCGCCGCCTCGACCGCTGGGCCGCTCTCCGGCGGCCGTGTCGGGTCCCGGGGTCCCCACGCCTCGACGAGCTCCGTTTGATCTCCGCCCCGAGCGCCGAGAGCCCTTCCTCATTGGCCGTCATCCGCGGAGTGACCCGGCGGTGGGGTCGACGGCGGTGGAGCCCGAGGCAGCGCAGTTCATGACCTGCGAGCGTACCAACGGGCGATCGGTCAGCGCGGTCGCGCCCGGAAGCACGATGCCTGCAGAGTCCGTATGGCGGTGCAGGAAGCACGATGTCCGGCGGTCCGGCGGGCAGTCCAGGACCTGCCGGGCCCCGGACGGGGCGGTAGCCTGCCCCGGTGAGCCCAGACCAGCACCAACACGCGCACGAGGACAGCACGGCGATCGGACCGCACGCGGGGGGCGCCGCAGGCCCGGAGCCCCGACCCGGGACCGGGCCGGCGTCCGTCCCACCCCCCGGCGACGTGGTCACGATCCTGCCCGAGGGTCGCACCGTGTTCGGCATGCAGCTGCCGATCCAGTCCCAGTCCACGATGTACGCACAGGCCTGGGAGGCGGCGGCCGGAGCGGCCGAGCTGGCCCAGATCGCGCTCGCCTGCGAGTCCGCCGGGTTCTTCTACGTCGGGGTCTGCGACCATACCTTCATCCCAGAGCGCCTCGCCGGGGCCATGAGCACCACCTGGTACGACACCGTGGCCACCCTCGGGTGGCTGGCGGGGGTCACCACGAGGATCCGCCTACTGTCCCACGTCTATGTGGTGGCGCTCCGCCACCCCCTGCGGGCGGCCAAGGAGTTCGCCACGCTGGACGCGCTCTCGGGGGGCCGCGTGATCTGCGGAGTGGGCGCAGGTCATGTGAAAGAGGAGTTCGACCTCCTCGGGCCGCCCTTCGACCGCCGCGGACCGGCGACAGACGAGGCCATCACTGCGCTGGCCAGCGCCCTGACCCATGAGTTCCCGCTCCTGGACGGTCCCCGCTGGCCGGCGTCGGGCCTGGGCCAGCGTCCCCGACCGGTCCAGGCGCCCCGACCCCCCATCTGGACGGGCGGATCGTCACCGGCCGCGCTGAGGAGGACGGCCCGCTTCGCCGACGGTTGGCTCCCGCAGTCGCTCGGTCCGAACGCCGAGCTCGTCACCACCTTGCGCCGGATGCGGGAGGAGGATCGCCCGGGCGCACCGCTCGACATCGGCGGGCTGACCGACTGCCTCCACGTGGGTACGCCTCCCGACGGGCTGGAGATCCCACCGAGAACGGTCCACGGTTCACCGGACCAGATCGCCGCCTACCTCCGCACGTTCACGGCCGCCGGGGTCGGCCAGGTACAGGTGCGGTTCCCCTCCCGTGGGGCGAGCGAGCTCTGTGACCAGATCGCCGCCTTCGGAGCCGAGGTCGCGCCCCTGGTCGACCGCTGAACGGGGCGCGGACCCGACTCAGCGGTAGGTCGCCCGACCGCCGTCGATGACGGTCCCGGCAGGGGTCGCCGTCTGGAACACGGCCGAACCCTCCCCCTCTTCCCAGATCGTGACGGTGAGCGCCTCCCCCGGGAAGACCGGCTTGGAGAACCGGCCGGTCATCGACCCGAACCGGTCCGGGTCCGAACCGCAGCAGGCATGGAGGACGGCCCTCCCGGTGAACCCGAACGTGCAGAGCCCGTGGAGGATCGGCCGTTCGAACCCAGCCCTGGCGGCGAAGCGCGGGTCCGAATGGAGCGGGTTCCTGTCACCCGAGAGGCGGTAGAGCAGCGCCTGGTCGGGACGCGTCGGATAGACCACGGTGTGGTCGGCCGGGCGGTCGGGCACCGCGAAGCGTTGGGAGGGCCCGCGGTCGCCGCCCCAGCCGCCCTCGCCGCGGATGAACGCCGAAGATGTGGTGGCCCACAGCCGTCGCCCGGTCGACACCTCGGTGGCGACGGTCTCGGTGACGACGAGCGCTCCGGACCCCTTGTCGTAGACACCGGTCAGCGTGGTCACGGACTCGGCCGTCCCCTCGACCGGCAACGCGCCGTCGAGCGCAACCGCCTGCTCCCCGTGGACGAGCATCGTCCGGTCGAACGTGCCGAGGGCGGCATAGATGCCCTGCCCACCCGCGAGCACCACCGGGAAGGTCGGAAGGACGCGCTGGACCACATCCTCGCTGTTCTCCGTGGTGAACTCGAGCTCGAACCCGGTGGGGTCGAGGGCGCCGGCCCCGACCCCCACCGCGTAGAGCAGCGCGTCCTTCGAGCTCCACGTCACTTCGACCGGTGCGGACACGAACCCGACGGCATCTACGTTCAGCGGCATCCCCGCACAGTAGATCAGCGTCGGGAACCGGCGCGGGGGCAAGGACCCGCGCAGCAGGGACCTGCGGACGACGTCCGGGCACCCGGGCAGAGAAGGGAGTGGCGGACTCGGGAGGGGCGGCGCCGACCCGCCATCGGGGTTTCCGGTTCCCGCCGCCCTCAGCCGCCGGCTCCCCCGGCGACCGCACCGGAGGGGGCCGTGGTCGTGGTGGTCGCTCCGGAGGCGCCGGGAGCCGTGGTGGTGGTCGAGCCGGAGGTGGGCCGGGTGGTCGTGGTGGTCGAGCCGGAGGTGGGCCGGGTGGTCGTGGTGGTCGAGCCGGAGGTGGGCCGGGTGGTCGTGGTGGTCGAGCCGGAGGTGGGCCGGGTGGTCGTGGTGGTGGTTGCGGGCGGCGCCGCTGTGGTGGTGGTGGTGGTGACGGGAACGACCGTCGGTGCCGGCGCCTGGGACGCCGGTGACCGCGTCGAGGTCCCGGTCGTGTCCAGCGGGGGGAAGGTCAGCGACAGGGCCCCCAGCCCGACGAACAGCGCCGCCATCAGCACGGTCGACCGCCGGATCCGCAGGAGGGGCGAGATCGGTCGACCAAGGAAGCCGTGCACCCCTTTGGGGTCCGCGGCAGGGGCGGTCCCCGAGGCCGAGGCCACCACCGCGGCCATCGTGCCGGTCGTGCGGGTCATACGGCTCCCGTAGGTGCGCTCGCGGCCGTCGCTTACCTTGCCCGAGGGGGGACCCGTCTCGGGGAACCCGTCGTCCGGGTCGGTGACGGGGCTTCCGGCGGGATCATCGCCGGAGGTCACGGCCCCGCCTTGGCGGCTCCGGCTGCGGGCGAGGGCGGGCCGCCGGGCGCCGCCGGCTTCGGAGCGGCCGCCCCCATGGACGGCGACGCGACCCCCTGCGCCCGCAGCGCGGTCGCGGCCCGGAGGCGGATCTCGCGGCCGACGTCGAACTGTCGACCGGGGAGGGTGCGGGCGATCAGGCGGAGCTGCACGTAGCCGACCTCGATCGACTCCACCCCGGCGACGACCGGGTCACCGAGGATCACGCTCCGCCACTGCTCGTCGTTGGCCATGGTGTCGATCACCTGGCGAAGAGTCTGGGTGACCTGTTCGAGGTCCTCGTCGACGGGCACCGGGATGTCGATCACGGCGCGGGACCAGTCCTTCGAGAGGTTGGTCACCTGGCGGAGCGCGCTGTTGGGGACCACCACCAGCTCCCCCTGGGTCGTGCGGAGCTTGGTGACCCGCAGCGTCAGCTCTTCGACCGTGCCCGTGATCCCCGTCCCCTGCCCGGGCAACGAGAGGCGGATCACGTCGCCGAAGGTGAACTGGTGCTCAGCGAAGAGGAAGAACCCGGCCAGCAGGTCGCCCACCATCTGCTGGGCCCCGAACCCGAGGCCGATGCCTACCACGGTCGCCGGGGCGACCAGGGTGGTGAGCGGCACCCCCAGGCGCTCCAGCGACAGGATCCCGGCGATGAAGTAGACGAGGGCGACCACGACCCACTCCACCGCCTCGCTCACCGTCCTCGACCGCTTCGCCTGCTCGGACGGCAGCGAGCCCGACTCGATCAGAGCGCGCAGCCGGGCGTCGATCCCGTGGCGCCTCGACGCTCCCACCCAGTGGGTGAACCGCACGACCAGCCCTGCCCCGAGGACGAGGATCGCCACGGGCAGGAGGGCGTCACGCAGCCAGTTGACGATCCTCATGGACTCAGTGATGCCCGAAAGGTAGCACCCGGCCCGGATGCCGGCCCCCTGCGAGCGGTGCTGCCGGGCGGGCCGTAAGCTGACGGTCTGTCAGTTTCATGCCGGCACCCGGGGGTGCGAACGAGAGGGGGAACGCGATGCTCGACTACGTCATCCGGGGTGGAACGGTGATCGACGGCACCGGAGCGCCCGGCCGCCGCGCCGACGTCGGCGTCCTGGACGGACGCATCGCTTCGGTGGTCGACGCGTCCGACGGCGGGATCGCCCTGACCGGCACCACCGAGCTCGCCGCCGAGGGCCTGATGGTCGCGCCGGGGATCATCGACCCGCACACCCACTACGACGCCCAGCTGTTCTGGGATGCCACCGCCTCCCCGTCCAACGTCCATGGCGTGACCACCGTCATCGGCGGAAACTGCGGCTTCACCCTGGCACCGATCCGGTCGGCGGATCACGACTACATCCGCCGCATGATGGCGAAGGTGGAGGGGATGCCCCTGGCGGCGCTCGAGGACGGCGTCCCCTGGGACTGGACCACGTTCGGCGACTACCTCGACCGGCTGGACGGCCGGTTGGGCGTCAACGCCGGGTTCCTCGTCGGGCACTGTGCGATCCGCCGGTGGGTCATGGGCGGGGAACGGGCCGCCGAGCCCGCCGACGACGAGGAGCTCTCCGCCATGACGGCTCTCCTGGCCGACGCCCTCGACGCCGGCGGCCTGGGATTCTCCTCGTCCCAGTCCCGGACCCACTCCGATGGCGACGGCAACCCCATCTCGTCGCGCTTCGCGGACCGGCGCGAGATGCTCGCCTTCTGCCAGGTCGTCCGGGAGCATCCGGGCACCACGCTGGAGTACATCACGAACGGCTGCCTCGACACCTTCTCGGACGAGGAGATCGACCTCATGGTCGCCATGACGACCACCGCCCGCCGCCCACTCAACTGGAACCTCCTGACCGTCGACTCCCGGACCCCGGAGAAGACCAGCCGCCAGCTCGAGGCGTCGGCGCGTGCCGCCGAGGCCGGTGGCCGCATCGTGGCGCTCACCATGCCCACCCTCGTCCCGATGAACATGAGCTTCCGCACCCACTGCGCCCTCTTCCTGATCCCCGGCTGGGGCGACGTGATGGGCCTCCCAACCGAGGAGCGGATGGCGGCGCTGCGCGATCCGTCGGTCCGCGCCCGCCTCGACGAGGTGGCCCACTCGGAGGACGCGGGCGTCTTCCGGCGCCTGTCGCACTGGGCGAACTACGTCATCGGCGACACGTTCGCCCCGGAGAACAAGGACCTGAGCTGGCGCGATGTCGGCTCGATCGCCGCAGAGCAGGGGAAGGAGCCGTTCGACGCGTTGCTCGACCTCGTGCTGGCGGACGATCTGCGGACTGTGCTGTGGCCCAAGGCGTCGGACGGGGACGACGCCTCGTGGCGGGCGCGGGTGGACGTCTGGGCAGACCCGGGGGCGATGATCGGCGGGTCCGACGCGGGGGCCCACCTCGACCGGATGTGTGGTGCGAACTACCCCACGTCCTTCCTGGGAGACTGCCTGCGCAAGCGGCGCCTGGTGCCGGTCGAGCGGGCGGTCCAGATGATGACGGACGAGCCGGCCCGGCTCTTCGGCCTCACCGACCGGGGCCGGATCGCCGAAGGGGCGCATGCGGACCTGTTCGTGTTCGACCCCGAGACCGTGGGGTCGGAGCCGGCCACCCTGGTCCACGACCTCCCCGGAGGCAGCCCCCGCCTCATCGCCGACTCGATCGGCGTGGTCCGCGTCCTCGTGAACGGGGTGGAGACGGTGGCCGACGGGCGGCCCACCGGCAACCTCCCCGGGACCCTGCTTCGATCGGGCCGGGACACGGAGACGGTGGACCCGGCCGGGACCGCCTGATCCGGACGGCGTGATCGTGATACGGACAGCGTGGCCCGGACGCGGTCCCGCCGCCTACACTTCGCTCGCTGACACCCCGTCAGCTCACGGACCGCACCACCGCCGACGCACCACCGCATCACCGTCGCCAACGCCGGCCGGCCGTCGGAGACCACGGGCGGCCCCGGGAAAGGACTGCACACCATGGGCGCCCAGGTCACCAAGGACGAGACCCAGCTGCTGATCGGAGGGTCGTGGGTCGACGCCGGGGACGGCACCTACGACATCATCAACCCCGCCACGGAGGAGGTGGTCGGCCAGGCGCCCAACGCCTCGGTGGACGACGCCCGTGCCGCGGCCGCGGCGGCGGCGGCGGCGTTCCCCGCCTGGGCCGCCACTCCGGTCGAAGAGCGGCTGAGCCTCCTGAAGAAGGCGGCGGCGGCGATCCGGTCGCGGAACGACCAGTTGGTCCCGCTGGTCATCGCCGAGACGGGGGCGACGGCATCGGTGGGCTCGCGGATGCAGGTGCCGATCAGCGCCGACCGGTTCGACCGGTACGCGCGGGACATCCGCCACGTGCAGGAGCGGGCCCTACCCCCCGTAGCCACCGCGGCCACACCGCTCGCCCCCGGGGGACTGGTCAGCGCGCTCGCCTACCGGCAGCCGGTCGGCGTCGTGGCCGCCATCGCCAGCTACAACTTCCCCCTGACCAACATGGCCGGCAAGGTCGCCCCCGCTCTGGCCATGGGCAACACCGTGGTCATCAAGCCCGCCCCCCAGGATCCACTGGCCGTGGTCGAGTTGGCCCGGGTGCTCGACGAGGTCGGCTTCCCCCCCGGGGTGGTCAACCTGGTCAACTGCCAGGGCCCCGAGCCGGCCGCCGTGCTGACCAGCACGCCGGATGTCGACATGGTGTCGTTCACCGGTTCGACGGCGGTCGGTCAGCGCATCGCGGCGGCCGGTGCCCCCACCATGAAGCGGCTACTGATGGAGCTCGGCGGCAAGGGCGCAGCGGTGGTCTTCCCCGATGCCGATCTCAAGGCGGCGATCACCGCCATCGGGTCGACCTGGGCGTTCCACTCCGGTCAGATCTGCACCGCCCCGACCCGTGCCGTTGTCCACCGGAGCGTCTTCGACCAGGTCGTCGAGGGACTTACCGCGTTCGCCGGCCGCCTGACGGTGGGGGATCCCACGGCCCGGGAGACGGTGGTCGGACCGGTCATCTCCGCCGCCCAGCAGCAGCGGATCCTCGGCTACATCGAGTCGGGCCGCGCGGAGGGAGAGGTGGTGGTCGGCGGGGGGCGCCCCGACCACCTTTCCACGGGCTTCTACGTGGAGCCGACCCTGGTGGTCGGGCCCAACTCGATGACCGCCGCACGCGAGGAGATCTTCGGTCCCGTGGTGGTGGCCATCCCCTTCGACGACGACGAGGAGGGCGTGGCCATCGCCAACGACTCCGAGTTCGGCCTCTACGACTACGTGTTCTCCGCCGACACCGCACGCGCCTTCGCGGTCGCCAAGCGGCTCCGGGCAGGCCACGTCGGGATCAACACGGCCCAGCGGAACATGGACGCCCCGTTCGGGGGATTCAAGATGAGCGGCATCGGCCGGGACGGCGGCGACTACGGGCTCGAGGCCTACTCGGAGCTCCAGTCGATCATCTGGGCCGGCTGAACCGGAGCCCCGCCGACGTGCCGGTCCCCCTCCCGCCGTCGATCCCCACCTCCTTCGCGTCCCTGGTCGGCCGGGTCTCCAACTGGGGGCGGTGGGGGGAGGACGACCAGATCGGTACCCTCAACCTCATCGACGCCGCCGCCCGCCGGCGTGGGGTGGCAGCGGTGCGCGACGGCGCCGCCTTCCCCCTCGGGCTCCCGCTCTCGCAGGCGGAGGGGATCCAGCTGGGGTTCATCGCGGGACGGGTCAACCCGTCGCTGACGATGATCTGCGTCAACAACCCGCTGAGCGCCGAGCCCGGGTGGATCGCCTCGTCGGAGGACGTGGTCAGCCTGGCCACCCAGTGCGCCACCCACTGGGACAGCCTGGCGCACGTCTCGTACGGGTCCGGCCCCGGGGGGCTCCGGCTCTACAACGGCTATCCGGCCAGCTCGGTCACCGAGGCCGGTGCCTCGTTGCTCGGGATCCAACAGGTCCGCACGCTCACCACCCGCGGGCTGCTCCTCGACGTGGCACGGGCCAGAGGGGTCGAGCTGCTGGGGCCCGGCGAGCCGGTCACCCCCGACGACCTCGACGCCGCCTGTGCGCTCGGCCGGATCGACGTCGAGCCGGGCGACGTGGTGCTGGTCCGCACCGGCCAGGCCGCCCACCTCGCCCTGCCCGGCCGGCCGGGGATCGGCGGGAAGGCACCCGTACGGGACCTGGTGGCCTACACCTGGCCGAGCCCGGGACTGACCCTGGCCACCACCGAGTGGTTCCACGCCCGCGACGTGGCGGCGGTGGCCACCGACACCATGGTGCTCGAGGTCTACCCCTGCGAGGACGAGCGCCTGTACCTCCCCGTCCACCTCGTCCATCTGGTGGAGATGGGGATGACCCAGGGGCAGAACTGGTTCCTCGACGAGCTGGCCGACGCGTGCGCGCACGACGGGCGCTACGAGTTCCTCCTCGACGCCACACCCCTGCCGTTCACCGGGGCCCTGGGCTCACCGGTCAACCCGGTGGCGTTGCGCTGATCGGCCCGGGGTCGGGCCGGGCGGGGGGGCCTCAGCGCTTGGCGCTCTTCCGGGGAGCGCCCGACGCAGCGGGCCGGGAGGTCCCGGCCCTCCCGCGCGACGAGCGGGCTGCCGCGGCCCCACCCCCGACAACCGGTCCGGTCCGGGGCTTCGGTCCGGTCGCCCCGGGCACCACCGCACCCTCCGGTGCCGGCCGGCCGGTCACCGCCCAGTGCAGGAGCCGGGCCTGGCTGTCGACCAGCGCCGCGGTCCGGATCCCCCAGAACTCGAACCCGTACCGATGCCCGGCCACCTGAGCCAGCATGGCGATGAGCGTGCCGGCTGCGGCCATCGGGTCCGCCCCGGTCGGCGAGCTGGTGCCGTTGCCGGAGCTGGCGATCACCCTGGCCAACGTGACCGTCACCGCGTTCAGGGCGCGGACGCGCAGACCCTGGAAGCGAAGGTCGCCTTCCACCGTGGTGAGCTCGACCACCCGGAACACGGCACGGTTGGTCTCCCAGTAGTCCATGAACCCCTCGACCACCGCCACCGCCGTGTCCCAGCCCGCGGCTTCGGACCAGTCGCCGTCCACCAGGTCGGCCAGGGCCCCCGCTCCCTCGACCAGCTCCTCGGCCAGGACGGTGATGACCGCCTCGACATTCTCGAAG
>JAJYYG010000010.1 GCA_021801235.1 Actinomycetes bacterium | reverse complement strand
GGCCCAGGCGGTGGTGCACCTGGCATGCGCCCCGAAGTCCAACCGCGTAACCGTGGCGCTGGGACGGGCCCGGCGCGACGTCCAGGAGGGGCCCCGCGGGGACGTGCCCGTCCACCTCCGGGACGCCCACTACCGGAGCGCGGCGAAGATCGGTCACGGCGCCGGGTACGTCTACCCGCACGACCAGCCCGGGGCCTGGGTCGATCAGCGGTACCGGCCGGCCGAGCTCGGGGACGCCCGCTACTACGAGCCCAGCGACCGGGGGCACGAGGCGGTCGTCGCAGAGCGTCTCCGGCAGTGGCGCGGCACAGACGGCACCGACGGCACCGACGACACCGACGGCACAGACGGCCACCTGGAGGAGCCCGGACGGTGACGACGGGGGTGCCGTTCCCTGGGTCAGACTGACACGCATGGGGCAGCGCAATCGACCGTTCCGTCCGCGGTGGCTCCGCCGGTGGCTCCCGGGCGGGGTGTCCCCGCTGATCGGTGCGACGGCCTTGCTCCTGGCCGTGGCCGTCCCGGCGGGTGCTGCCGGGGCGGCGGCGCGGCCGCAGGTCCCGTCTTCCCTGGTGCGTCTTCCCGGTGGTGTGCCGGCGCCCCCTCCGGGAAGCCGGGTGAGCGGCCCGGCAAGCGCCGGCAGCGCGGTCGCCTTGGACCTGTCGCTCAGACCGCGGAACCCGTCGGCCCTCGCTGCGTTCATCGGCACGGTGACCGACCCCGCTGCTTCCGGCTTCCGGCGGTACCTCGCCCCGGGGGCCTTCGGCCCGGCGTTCGGTCCGGCACCTTCGACGATCGCCTCCGCTCGGGCGTGGCTGGCGGCCGAGGGGCTCCATGTGGGCCCGACGGCGCCTGATCGCCTGCTGATCCCGGTGTCGGGGACGACGGGCCAGGTGGAACGGGCGTTCGGGCTCTCCGTCGAGGACGTCACCCTCCCCTCGGGGAGGGTGGCCCTGCGCCCGTCGGGAGCGCCGTTGGTGCCGCGTTCGATCGCTCCCGCCCTGGTGGGACTGGTCGGCCTGGACACCGTCTCCCGTCCGCACGCACAGCCCCTCCCGGGCACCCAGCCGGCCCCGTCGGCCCAGCCGGCCCCGTCGACCCAGCCGGCGTCCGTGCCGGCTGTCGGCCCACAACCCTGCGCCGCAGCCGCTTCCTTGCAGCCGAGCGGGTACACCGCCAACCAGCTGGCCGGTACCTACGGGTTCAGCGGGCTGTACGCCGCCGGGCGCACCGGGGCGGGGGAGACGGTCGGGGTGTACGAGTTGGAACCCTTCACCCCCAGCGATGTCAGTGCCTACGAGCACTGCTACGGCCTGTCGGTCCCGGTGCGCACGGTCGACGTCGACGGAGGGGCGACGGGCCTCCAGACCGGTGAGGCGGCGCTCGACATCGAGGATGTGGCCGGACTGGCTCCGGGAGCTTCCGTCGAGGTCTACTCGGGACCAGTCCTGGGGAGCGGCCCGATCGACACCTACGCCCGGATGGTCGACGACGACAGCGCCTCGGTGATCACCACCAGCTGGGGTCAGTGCGAGCCGCAGATGGACCCGGTGGAGCAGGCGACCGAGACCGCGCTGTTCGAGCAGGCCGCTGCCCAGGGGCAGACGGTGGTGGCGGCCTCCGGGGACTCCGGGTCTTCCGACTGCCTGAGTCCCACCACTTCGGCCGACACCTCGCTCCAGGTCGACGACCCGGCCGACCAGCCCCTGGTCACCGGGGTGGGAGGTACGTCGCTGCTGGCGGCGGGGTCGATCCCCACCGAGACCGCATGGAACGCCGGGGGAGGTGCGGGTGGCGGGGGCGTATCCTCCGACTTCGCCCAGCCGGGCTGGCAGGGGGGGCGCGGGGTGGGGAGCGCGGTGGCACTGGCACAGTGCGGCGCCACCGGGCAGGCGAGCTGTCGTGAGGTGCCCGACGTCTCCGCGTCGGCCGACCCGTCGCACGGCTACATCATCTACTTCGGCGGGGGGTGGACGACGATCGGCGGGACCAGCGGCGCGGCTCCCCTGTGGGCGGCCTTGGTCGCCGTGGTCGACCAGGGGCTCGCCTCCCCGGTCGGGTTCGTGAACCCGGCGCTGTACGCCTGCGGTGCCCCTGCCTCCATGTTCCACGACGTGACGTCGGGAACGAACGATCTGGTCGACCCGGGTGGTCCGTACTACCCGGCCACCGCCGGGTACGACCTGGCGACCGGATGGGGCTCTCCGAACGCACCGGTGCTGGCGGCCGAGCTGGCTGCGCCACCCATCTGCCCGGAGGTGCTCGGCCTCAGCCGGACCTCGGGACCGCTCACCGGAGGCGGTTCGATCGTCGTCACCGGTGCCTATCTCGCCGGAGCGCAGTCCGTGCGGTTCGGCGCGACCGCGGCCCCGTTCACCGTCGACTCGCCGTCCGAGATCACCGTGTCGGTCCCGCCGGGCCCGGCCGGAGGCGGGTCGGTGGCCGTCACCGTCTCCAACCGTTACGGGGCGAGCACGACGTCGGCGAGCTCCCGCTACACCTACGAGGTGCCCGGCTACTGGCTG
>JAJYYG010000081.1 GCA_021801235.1 Actinomycetes bacterium | reverse complement strand
GCGTTGCGACGCGCCCGGCGGCGCGCTCCGGCCGCGGTGGTGGCCGTGCTGGTGGCGGTGGCTCTGACGGGGTGCGGCATCCCGAGCGACGCAGTGCCCTCGACGATCCCCCGCAGCGCGGTCCCGTTCCACCTGCTCGACCCGCGCCCGCCGACCACCACGGTCGGGCCGACGACCCCTCCGGTCGGGGTGGAGGAGCAGATCTTCCTGGTGACGCCGGCACAGCACGTCTCCCCGGTCGTCCGCGACGTCGCCCCCCCGGCCACCCTCACCGAGATCCTCGGGGCGCTGCTCGACGGTCCCACAGAAGCCGAGTCCGCCGCCGGTCTCCAGAGCTTCCTCACCGGCCAGTCCAGCGACGTGACGGCCACCCTGGCCAACGGGATCGTCACCGTCGACTTCGCCGTCAACCCCTTCCAGATCGTCGGTCCGGACCAGACGCTGGCGGTCGCCCAGGTGGTCTTCACCGCCTCCACCCAGCCCGGCGTGGTCGGGGTCCTGTTCGAGATCGCAGGCAAGCCGATCGAGGTGCCGACCGCCGCGGGGGCGCAGGTGCCGGGGCCGGTGACCGACGCCACCTATGCGGCCGTGGCCCCGCTCCCGACGGCCACCACCACGCCGGCCACCACCGGGCCGTCGACTGCGTCGACGACGACGCCGTCGACCAGCCCGTCCACCGGCTCGTGAGGAGCCCGGTCCCCGGAACGGTCGGGGCTCACCGTGGGGCGGCCACGACCTCCTCGGCCGACCACTGCAACCTCGGAACACCTGACCACAGGTGCTCGAGGTCGTAGAAGGCCCGGGCCTCCTCGAGGAAGACGTGGACCAGGAAGTCCCCGTAGTCCATCAGCACCCACCGGGCGTCGTCGAGCCCTTCGACATGCTGCGGCGTCCCACCCCCGACCGCCCTGACCCGTCGCTCCACCTCGTCGACGATCGTCCTCACCTGCCGCACGTTCTGGCCGCTGGTGACCACGAACGCGTCGGTGATGCCCGCCGGCTCCGTCAGCGACAGGACCACCGTGTCCCGGCCCGATTTGTCGTCCGCGGCCCGGGCGGCCACCAGCACCGGCTCCGGGACCCGATCCCCGGGCACGGGATCCACCAGGACGGGTTCGGGACGGACGGGGACGGATCCGGCAACGGTAGGTGTCAAGGCGTACCTCCTCGGGGCGCGGCTGCGCGTGGTCGGTCAGGGGATGTCGGGGCGACAGCTGGTGGAGGAGCGGCTGCGCTCATCGCACTGCCTCCAGGGTGCGGCGAGCCCGCCGCCACCGCCCCGGACGGTGCCACGGGGGCGGGACGGTCCCTCGCCATCCCCAGCACCATGATCGTCATGGCCAGGCAGGCGACGAGGACCACCGCACAGAGCAGGGCCAGGCGGCGGCGCTGGCGGCGCGCCTCCCGCAACGCCCGCCTCCCCGCTCCGACTGCGGCGGGGGCGCGCTCGAAGCCGGCGGACGGGGGCTCGGGAGCCGGCCGGGCGGGACCGGGAGGCGGTTGGGGCGCCCCCCCGGTGCCGTCCTCGTCCAGCGTCATCCGTAGGCTCATCTCCCCGTAGCGTACAGACCGCGGTGGCGGATGCAGCGCACCACCGCCGGCGGGACCAGGCCCTCCACCGGTTCCCCCGCCTCCAGGCGCCGCCGGAGGTCCGTCCCGGAGATGTCGAGCGGCACCGCAGGGACCTCGACCGCCTGCCACCCCGGCGGGATCCCGACCCGCTCGGCACCCGGTCGCGCCACGATGGCCAGCACCGCCATCCCACGGAGGCGCGGCTCGTCCTTCCACGTCGCGAGGTCACCCACCACGTCGGCGCCGACCACCAGGTAGAGGTCCGACGGGGGGCCGAGCCTCCGGAGCTCGGCAAGGGTGTCGACCGTGTAGGACGGGCCACCCCGCTCGATCTCCAGGCGGCACGGAACCAGTCGGGGATGGCCCGACGTGCCCGCCTCCACCATCGCGTAGCGGTCCTCCGCCGGGGTCAGGGTGCGGACCCCCTCCTTCTGCCACGGCTCGTTGGCCACCATCACCAGCAGGCGGTCGAGTCGGAGGGCGTCCACGACCGCCAGGGCGGACGCCAGGTGACCGTTGTGGAAGGGATCGAACGTGCCGCCGAAGACGCCGACACGCTCGGGAGTCGGGGGCGGCGCGCCCACCTCAGGTGCCCGAGAGAGCCGCGACCACGGGGGCGAACGCCTCCATCTCGCCCTCGTGCACCACGACGTAGGAGAACCCGAACTCCTCGCGACGCCGCCGCAACGTGTCGGAGATCTCCTCGACGGAGCCGATGAGGGCGATGGGCGAGCCCTCCACGTCGCCGGGCTCGATCGCCAGCGCCTTCGCCATCCGCTCCACCGCCGCCCGCCGGTCGGGGACCACCTGCACCACGAACGTGAGCACCTGGAGCTCGAGCCGGTCGAACCGGTCGGCAGCCGCTTCCCGGATCCAGGTCACCCGTTGCCGGTAGTAGGCCTCCGTGGTGGTGGCCAGCACCTCCGGTCCGATCCGGCCGGCGGCGAGGAGCGGGTTGACGCCGACGATGTCC